>DDJQ01000110.1 GCA_002339125.1 Alteromonadaceae bacterium UBA2620 | reverse complement strand
TGGTTTCAGCCACTCACCCACCTCTCCGTCATGTGGGGCTGCATTTTAATGACATGCGGTGGGAAGTCAATGGTTTTTTAGATAAATACATTTCGTATGCCGGGATTTTAAACAATCGATTTATTTTGCCTAAAAAGCACACATTTATTGCCCGAAAAAGCACCATTTACCGCCGTTTTCACCCATCTGCTACCGGGCGGTAAAACCGCATCAGAGAATCAATTTACTCCGCACCAATAAAAAAGGCCGGAAAAAACCGGCCTTAGTAATGATAAATGACCAAAAAACTGGTCTTACCACTAATTATTTACTTATTACCATCAGGCTGACCGCCTTTTTCAGCCTGGATGCGCATATAAATTTCTTCGCGATGCACCGAAACTTCCTTTGGTGCATTCACACCAATACGTACCTGATTACCCTTAACGCCTAACACGGTTACGGTGACATCGTCACCCACCATCAGCGTTTCACCCACACGACGAGTTAAAATAAGCATTCTTTTGCTCCTGGTTCCTTGATTACATTGCCTCCGTGCGGTCTTCGACGCCTTTCACTCCGTAAAAGCGCTTTCGGTGGGGTTAACGCTGGTGTCACGACAACGTTAATCCACCAATACTTGCATTATAGCTTATCTTCTAACCAAACGTTAACGGACTGTAACGCAGTGGCTAAATTTTCTGGCTGACTGCCGCCAGCCTGTGCCATATCCGGGCGACCTCCACCCTTACCGCCAACTTGTGTAGCGATATGATTAACCAGTTCACCAGCTTTCACTTTGCCGGTTAAGCCTTTGGTCACCCCAACGATAAGACTCACCTTACCGTCTGCAGGCGCACCCAGCACAACGATGCCTTCACCAATGCGGTTTTTCAGGTCATCAACCATGCCGCGTAATGATTTGGCCTCAACACCTTCAAGCTCTGCAATGAGGACTTTGTTACCCTTTATATCCACGGCATTGCCAAGTAGATCAGCGCCTTGTTGGCTTGCCATCTTTTGTTTGAGTGAAGTAACTGTTTTTTCTAACTCTTTTTGTTGAGATTGCAGTTGGGTTACTTTCTCTGTGAGGCCACTGGCATCAGTTTTTAACAGCCCACAGGTAGTGTTCAGTACCGCCTGTTGCTGTTGTACATAAGCCAGCGCGCCCATGCCGGTTACCGCATCAATACGACGTACACCAGAAGCAATACCGCCCTCGGTAACAATTTTAAACAAACCAATATCGCCGGTTTGCTTAACGTGAGTACCACCACAAAGCTCAGTGGAAACCGGTCCCATGGAAACAACACGAACTTTCTCATCGTATTTTTCGCCAAACAGTGCCATAGCACCGGTCTTTTTGGCTTCTTCCAGATCCATCATCTGCGTGGTTAACGGATGGTTATCCTGAATATCCTTATTAACCCGTACTTCGATTTGTGCCAGTTGTTCGGCAGTCACGCCCTCAAAATGCGAGAAGTCGAAACGCAGACGCTCGGCATTTACCAAAGAGCCTTTCTGCGTTACATGGTCGCCAAGAATGTCTCTGAGCGCCTGGTGCAGCAAGTGTGTTGCACTGTGATTTTTGCGGATAGCGCTGCGCTTAATATCATCAATTTTGGCAACCGCTTTGTCGCCTTTGTTAATGGTGCCTTTTACCTTACCGCGGTGGGCAAAAGCATTACCCATTTTCTGTGTATCGGTAACAAAGAACTCACCATTAGCCACTTTGAGTACACCAGTATCACCTACCTGACCGCCCGCTTCAGCGTAAAATGGCGTTTGATCCAGCACGACAACCCCTTCCTGACCATCGGTCAGTGCTTCGCAGAAGCTGTTGCCACTGATTAACTCCACCACGTTGGCATCGCCTTCGGCATCGGTATAACCGGTAAAGGCCGTTTGACAGTCAACTTTTAAGGTGCTGTTGTAATCGGCACCAAACTGACTGGCTTCCTGCGCGCGCTGACGCTGCGCCTGCATTGCCGCCTCAAAACCTTCTTCATCGATTTTGTAGTCGTGTTCGCGGGCCACGTCGTTGGTTAAGTCTACCGGGAAGCCGTAGGTATCATAGAGTTTGAAAACCAATTCGCCAGGAACGGTATCGCCTTCCAGCTCGTTAAGCGCATCGTTAAGCATATTCATGCCACGAGAAAGAGTCTTACTGAACTGCTCTTCTTCTACGCGTAATACTTTTTCAATAACCGGCTTCTGATCAGCCAGCTCAGGGTAGAAACCGCCCATTTCCTGGGTCAGTGCATCCACCAGCTTGTAGAAGAAAATGTCATTGGCGCCCATTTTATAGCCATGACGTACCGCACGGCGGATAATCCGGCGCAGTACATAACCGCGGCCTTCGTTGCTGGGCATTACGCCATCGCAAATTAAAAACGCACAAGAACGAATGTGGTCCGCAATCACCCGCAGTGATTTATTATCCAGATCTGTTGTACCAACAATTTTCGCGGCAGCATTGATCAGATTTACAAACAAATCGATTTCATAGTTGCTGTGCACGTTCTGCAGAATGGCAGAGATACGCTCCAGCCCCATACCGGTATCAATCGACGGCTTAGGCAGCGGCTCCATAGTGCCATCGGCCTGCTTGTTGAACTGCATGAAAACCAGGTTCCAGATTTCAATAAAGCGGTCGCCGTCTTCTTCCGGTGTGCCCGGAGGACCACCCCAGATGTGCTCACCGTGATCGTAGAAAATCTCCGAACATGGGCCACAAGGACCGGTATCGCCCATCGACCAGAAGTTGTCCGAGGTTGAGATGCGGATAATTTTCTCTTTCGGTACACCAATGGTGTTTTCCCAGATATCGAAGGCTTCGTCATCCTCAGAAAACACGGTAACCAGCAGTTTCTCTTTCGGCAGACCCAACTCTTCAGTTAGGAACGTCCAGGCAAACTGAATGGCTTCTTTTTTGAAATAGTCACCAAAGCTGAAATTACCCAGCATTTCGAAAAACGTGTGGTGACGCGCGGTATAACCCACATTCTCAAGGTCGTTATGCTTACCACCGGCGCGAACACAACGCTGCGACGATACCGCTCGGGTATAGCTGCGTTTTTCGGAACCGAGGAAAACGTCCTTAAACTGGTTCATACCCGCATTAGTAAACAATAACGTGGGATCATCTGCTGGTACCAGTGAAGAACTGGAAACAGCCTGGTGGCCATGCTGGCCAAAATACTCGATAAATTTGCGGCGAATATCAGCAGTTGATAATGTCATTGAAATCCTGAAATCCTTAGTTAACCTTTAGCTTATATGCAGCCTGTGTGCAGGAAATTCAACTATTCAGCACACTTCTCGCCACATTATTATGAGGCCGCAACAATACCATGGTTAATGCTGTTTTGTTAAGCAATCCACCGTGAAAACAGGCCAATCATCACCATAGAAAATATTGATTAAGGGCTGCAGGCAGACTCTGGCTATTCGTGGTCGTCGTCGAAGGCGTGCTGGATATGGTCAGAATAGAAGCCCCGATACTGTAAAAAGCGGATTTGTTTAAACTTTTCCTTGTCGGTTGCCGGTGGTTTAAGACCAAACCGCTTGCGTCTTACCTGCCCGGCAAGCGTGAACCAATCAGTGTCATTTTCAAGCATTGCCTGTTCAAGCAACGATTCATCAATAGAAAACTGCTGACACTCTGCTTTTATCCTGGCCGGCCCCTGCCCTTTGGCTACTCCCGAGCGCACTTTCATTTCGGCAAAACGGGCGTCGCTTTGGATCCCTGCTTGTTTAAATTCCTCTACCACAGGGGCACAATCGTCCGTTGCAAAACCTTTCTGTGATAATTTTCGTAACAATTCGTGATAAGCATGCTCTCGTCGCGAAAGCATGCGGGTAATCGACTCTATAATGATTTTACGTGGGTTATCTGTCATTTTACCGATGATTTTTTAGAACTTAGCATTCAATATATGCCCGCTATCGTACCAGCTATTGCGCTTTACTGCGGGCAGGATATTTCATAAGACTATGCAAAAACAAGCCGCGGATAATACGCTTACTTTTACCCTGCATCATAGCATCAACGAGATTGATGCGTTGCAGTGGCAGGCACTGGCCGAGCAGGCAGGCCCGTTTTTGCAATATCAATGGCTTAAAGCGCTGGAAGACACTCACTGTGTCGATGGTAAGATAAACAAGCAATCCGGCTGGCGAACCGGCTGGCAAACCGGCAGGCAAACCGGCTGGCAAACGGCATTCTGGAGTGGCTCGCTTAACGGCGAGCTTAAAATAGTGGTGCCGGGCTATTTAAAAACCCACAGTTACGGCGAATACGTATTTGACCATAGCTGGGCCAATGCTTACCACCAGCATGGTAAGGACTATTATCCTAAATGGATTGCGGCTATTCCATTTACCCCGGTTACCGGCCCTCGCATACTTATTGCCAGCGACGTATCCGCCGCGCAGTGGCACAGCCTGGTCACCCACATCAATGACTGGGCCAGCGACAATCAGTATTCGTCCTGCCATTGGTTGTTTAATCCGCTTGATTCCCAAACCAACTTTGCCAAACTGGGCTTTAGCTCGCGTTTTAGTGTGCAGTTTCAATGGATGAATCGCGGCTATCAGAATTTTGATGACTTTCTTGCCAGGCTGACATCCCGCAAGCGCAGAAGCATTCGTAAAACCCGTAAGCGTTTTAACTCCCCTTCTCTGCGTGTAGAAAGGTTACACGGTGATAAGCTAAGTCGCGAAGACATGGCATTTTTTGTCCATTGCTATCAGGACACGTACCTGAAGCGCAGTGGCCACACCGGCTATTTAACCCCCGCCTTTTTCGACGCGCTGTATGCCCATTGCCGGGACAACATTATGCTTGTGAAAGCCACTCATAATGACCAGGAGATTGCTGCAGCCCTGTTTTTATTTGATGATACAGGGCTGTACGGGCGTTACTGGGGTTGCCTGGAAGATATTGACGAGCTGCATTTTGAGTGCTGCTACTTTCAGGGCATTGAATTTGCCATCGAACAGGGCTTGCCGCTGTTTAATCCCGGAACTCAGGGCGAACACAAAATTCTGCGCGGTTTTGAGCCGGTTTATTGTGTATCTCACCATAAATTGCACGATCCGAGGTTTCATCAGGCTGTGGCAGATTTTTTACAGCGGGAAAAACCGGTTATCGAAGACTATTTCAATCAGGCCCGGGATGTATTACCTTTCAACGCGGACTATCTGAACGAATTTGTAACACCAACAAGTGCAAACGGGGCGACAATAACGCCTGAAAAATCCTAACACAGAGACAACAATATGAAGTACACATTGCTCGCAGCCACTATTGCTGCATCGCTGGCCCTGACGGCCTGTTCCAAACCAGAAACCACCACGCAAACCGCAGACACCCAAACTGAAGCGCCTGCCGCTAAAGCCGAAATTGGCTCATTTGGTGTAGACCTGACCGCCCGTGACGAAAGCGTAAAACCGGGTGACGACTTCTTTATGTATGCCAGTGGTACCTGGTATGAAAACTACGAACTGCCAGCAGACAAAACCCGCTTTGGCGCATTTAACGCCCTGGCCGATCGCAGCGAAGAGCAGGTTAAGCAAATCATCGACGACATTATGGCGTCGGATAATTTAACCGCCGAAGAACAACTGGTTCACGATTACTACACAGCGTACATGGATACTGAAACCATCAACGCTAAAGGCATTACGCCAATTAATCCTACGCTGACTGACATCGACAATCTGTCGTCGGTTAAAGAGCTTACCGAATTCTTCGGCGAAAGCTGGCTGACCGGCGCTTCAGCGCCATTATACGGTGGCCTGTGGTATAACCGCCTGGATCCAAATGAATACCAGCTGAGTGTGGGTGTTGGCGGTCTGGGCTTACCTGATCGTGATTATTACCTCAACGATTCAGAGCGCTTCAGCAATATCCGCGACGCCTACGTAAAACACATCGCTGAGATGCTGACCTTCGCCGAGGTGGAAAACCCGGAAGAAAAAGCCCAGACCATTCTGGCGCTGGAAACCAAAATTGCAGAAATTCAGTGGCCACGTGAAAAGCGTCGTGACCGCGACCTGACATTAAACCAGGTCGAGCGTAGCGCACTTGCTGACATGTATCCTGACTTTGACTGGAATGCCTGGTTAGATGCGATGGGCTTTAAAGCGCCTGAGCTGAACATCTCCCAGCCACAACCGGTAAAAGACGTTATCGAAATCATCAACGATACGCCACTGGATGACTGGAAAACATACCTGACCTACCACACTATCTCGAATAATGCGTCGATGCTGTCAGATGACATCTATCTGGCCAACTTCGATTTCTATGGTAAAACCCTGAGCGGTCAGCAAGAGCCTCGTCCACGCTGGAAACGTGCGCTTAGCGCCATGTCTGGCACTACGTCTTTGGGCTTCGCCATTGGTAAGAGCTATGTTGATCGCTTCTTCCCGGAAAGCTCTAAAACGCAAATGGCTGAGCTGGTAGAAAACCTGCGTGCTGCCCTGGGCGAGCGTATCGACGGTCTGGACTGGATGGGCGAAGAAACCAAAGTCAATGCTAAAGCCAAGCTGGCGGCGTTTAACCCTAAAATCGGTTATCCGGATGAGTGGATTTCTTATGAAGGCCTGGAAATTACTGACCAGGATCTGCTGACCAACGAACGTAACATCAGCAAGTTCTTCCACGCCAAGCAGGTAGAAGATGAACTGGAACCGACTAACCGCGAGCGCTGGGGCATGACGCCACAACGGGTAAATGCTTACTACAACTCATCTTTCAACGAGATTGTATTCCCGGCGGCTATCCTGCAACCGCCATTCTTTGATCCTAACGCCGATCCGGCAGTTAACTACGGTGCAATCGGCGCTGTTATCGGTCACGAAATGGGTCACGGCTTTGACGACCAGGGCTCTAAGTCCGATGCCAAAGGTATTCAGCAAAACTGGTGGACCGACGAAGATCGCGCAGCGTTTGAAGCAAAAGCCGACATGTTAGCCGCCCAGTACAGTGCTTATGAGCCAATTGAAGGTAACTTCGTTAATGGCCGTAACAGCCTGGGTGAAAACATTGGTGACGTAGGTGGTCTGTCGATGGCTTACCACGCTTACAAACTTAGCCTGAACGGCAAAGAAGCACCGGTTATCGACGGCCTGACCGGCGAACAGCGTTTCTTCCTGGCCTGGGCACAGGTTTGGAAAGAAAAGCGTACCGAACAAAGCATGCTTAACCAGTTACGTGCCGGTACTCACTCTCCGGGTCGTTACCGTGCACTGGCACCACGTAACCACGATGCATGGTACGAAGCCTTTAACGTACAACCGGGCGATGCCCTGTACCTGGCACCAGAAGAACGTGTAAAAATCTGGTAATTTGCTACCAGCATTATAAAGACGCAAGAAGCAGCCTTCGGGCTGCTTTTTTTTGTTTGCAATACAATAAACTTGCCAGTGTTGAAAACACCCCATGGGATCCGTCAACAACAAATGGTGCCGTCAGCCACTGGCCACTAACCGGAAGTCTGGTCACTCACGACCCAACCCTGGCTTATGAAGATGGCCGCTGGTGGATATTCCAGACCGGACCGGGCATTGCCGGTAAATGCTCGGATAACGGTGTACCCAAGCTGCTGATCAGTACACTTAACTGGGACAGCAACGGCTGACCTCGCTACTAGCCTCCGCTACTGACGACTCACTGTTAAACAAAGGGCATCAGCCTCTGGTTGATGCCCTTTTCTAATTGAGGGGAAAAAGTGGTCACCACATAGTTGTTTAACTCAACTGATAGACCCTTGCGCTCCGCCTCGTCTGCACACAAGCAAACTCGCCCTGTGTACAGTTGTCTCAGTACGCCGCTAACTTATGATTTGTGCATGAACACTCAAACCGTCAGCGATAAGGAAATAAGATGGAACTTAGCCAGGCTAAAGACGTGATTTATACCCTCTCGCAAGGAGTAGATCCGGCATCCGGGGAGGTACTATCCGATAACAGCTGTTTTAATCAGCCGATTATTATTCGGGCACTTTTTATGGCCCACGAAGCACTCGACAGGTCAGTTAAGTACCAGCAGAGAAAATCGTCATTGCCGCCCAATGCCGGTAAGCCCTGGCCTGATGAGGAGGACGAGCAGTTAGCCAGCGCGTTTGATTCGGGTAGCAGCATTTCTCAGCTGGCTAAAACCCATCAGCGTACGTCGGGTTCTATTAAAGCCCGGCTGGAAATGCTCGGCAAAATCAGCGGCGCTTAGGTTTTACGGCCAGGCGCCTGTAGCGAATACAAGATGAAGTGGCTTTTTCTGCGAATTAAAATTCGGCTTCTTCGGCCACTTTTGCCTGCCGAATCAGTTGAGTAAACTCGCCGCGGTAACCATAATAATCCTCGCCCTTGTTTGCCAGCGCCAGGTTAAAGGCATCATCTAATGACCACTGACCGGTATACTTACCGTCTTTCATTAACTGAGCAAAGCCTGCCACCGCAGTGGCAAAGTTTACTTCCTGCATGATCGCAGGCGAAACTTCGGCAGCGCTCATAATCGGTTGCTCCAGCAATTGCGAAGTATCCTCACCCGGCAATTTATAACGGATTTTTAAATACCCCAATTCTGCTAAAGCGTCATTCGCCCCGCTGCTGTCGCCACTGGTATAACGGGACTCATCCAGGTAGCTGCCCGGCTGGCCGTTAAGGGTAACCTCATAAATAGCCGTTACCGCGTGGCCGGAGCCTATATCACCGGCATCCACTTTATCGTTATTAAAGTCTTCTTCTTGCAGCGCCCGGGTTTCATATCCCAGTAACCGGTATTCATTCACCACCGCCGGATTAAATTCCACCTGGATTTTGAGATCTGTAGCAATGGGAAACAAAGAGGACGTAGCCTCTTCCACAAACAGCTTTTGCGCTTCAGCCAACGTATCAATGTACGCTGCGATCCCGTTGCCATTCTGGGCCAGCGACTGCATTAACGCGTCTTTATAATTACCACGCCCAAAGCCAATTACCGACAAATAAATACCGCTCTGGCGTTTACGCTCAACAAAATCTGTTAATTGTTCAGGGTCCGACAAACCGACATTAAAGTCACCGTCGGTGGCGAGCATAATGCGGTTAACTGCCTGCTCATTAAAGTTCGACTCGGCCAGCCGATACGCCAGTTGCAGGCCTTCGCCGCCAGCGGTGGAACCGCCAGCTTTCAGTTTATCCAGCGCAGCAATAATCTTGGTGCTATCCGCCACTTTAGTGGGTTCAAGTACAGTCCCGGCAGCGCCGGCATACACCACAATAGCTATGGTATCGGTTGGCTTGAGGGTTTTAAGCAACAGCTTAATGGATTGCCTGACCAAAGGGAGTTTATCCGGCGCGTTCATCGAACCTGACACATCCAGCAAAAACACCAGGTTGCTATCCGGCTGTTCGTTTGGCTCCAGTTCGTATCCCTGAATACCAATATGCACCAGCTTACGATGCTCCGCCCAGGGCGAATCATGTACTACTATGGTGGGCAAAAAAGGCCGGTTAGCACTGGTTGGAAGCGGATAGTTGTAATCAAAATAGTTAACAATTTCTTCCAGCCGCACGGCACTTTTCTCGGGCAAATAACCACGGTTTAATTGTTTTCGCACAAAACTGTAGGAGGTGGTATCGACATCGGCAGAAAAAGTCGAAACCGGTTCATCGGTAACCCGCTTGACCGGATTAGTATCAAACTGCTCAAAGCCGTCCTGGTACTGCGGCTGTGCGGGCGCTGGCATAGGCGCCATATGACTGCCAGTTGCCATCAGTGGCATGACCATTTCGGCGGCAACATGACGCTCGCGCTTTACTTTCATCTGTTCGGCTTTTTCGGCTGCCTTACTGGCTTGTCGCTCAGCGGCCAGCTCTTGCTCGCTCGGCCCTGAAGTACAATTAACCAGCGCAACTGCCATGGCAACTACCAACGCGCTGCGACCAACCCTTGTTTTTGTCATTTTCTGCTCCATGAGATCAACGGTAACTGATAAATCAACGATAACAGTGGCAACTTAACTGTAAGCTGAATAGCCGCATAAAGAAAAGGCAAGCGAACATGCTTGCCTTGTTTACCTGAATTTGAGCTCGACCGTTAACGCACCGCCGGTAACCGGTGTTTTTCATCCACCAGCCTGGTCAGGCAGTTGATGACCTGTGAACTGTTTTGCTCCGCTAAGCTCATATGATGGATAATGCCGTCAAACACTTCATCGCTGCGCAGCCAGTCCTGGGTAACGTATTCCATGGCTTTATGTACATTCTGATGCACACCGGCATGGTAGCTATCGAGCTCTTTATAGGCCGTGAGACCACTGAAGATCTCTTTGCCAATGCCCTCGTAGTACCACTTCCCTAAACGGCAGGACATATGATCCACTTTTACGGCATCGGCTTCTTTGCCTTCGGCATCATTTTCCATAGCGATGTAACCGTTTTGCATATAGATGATATGGTCGAGTTTCACCAGTGACGCAAACGAGCTGTCTTTGGTTTGACCTATCAGCGTAATGGTATCGTCGGCGGCTTTCGCTACCGATTCAAAGTTGGTGTGGAAGCTTGAGACTTCATCACCAATGTCTTTGGTGCTCTGCGCAACTTCCAGCGTTTGTGACACCATAGTGTCTATCTTGCCGGTAAGATTAAAAATAATATCGCTGATTTCTTCGGTAGATTTACGGGTACGATCGGCCAGATGGCGAACTTCATCTGCCACCACAGCAAAGCCCCGCCCCACTTCACCGGCCCGGGCAGCCTCGATAGCGGCGTTGAGGGCCAGTAAATTGGTTTGTTCAGCAATATCGCCTATCAGCTTAACAGTTTCGGCAATGCGGCTACTTTCCTGAGCTAACAGATTAGCCGTCTCTTCCACTGACACCATGCGCTCATTCACCTGTTCGACAGAAAGCTTAAGCTCACCTACCGTTTTCGCACTGCGATCAGCGCCGTGTTTACTCTCGCCGGCAATGTTGAGTACATCGTCCATTTTTTCCGACAACGTGACCATCTGACTTTGACTGTCTTTGAGATTATCGAGCAGATTACTGGTATTGAGATGGTGCATTTCACTGAGCAGGCGATTTTGTCGGGCAAAAGTATCAGCCTTTTCCATGGCGCCAATGGCACCGTTAACATTGTTCATGATCTCTGCAAATTCACCAGGCAGGCCTTTTACCAGGCCTTTGCGGTAAAACTGTCTTTTGCCTGCCCGTTCAAAGCTGTTAGACAACTCTTTAAAGTTGGTTTCGACGATATCGAGGAAGTCGTTAAGTTCCCAGGCGACCTTACCCACTTCGCCCAGTCCGCGGGTTTGCGTGACCCGCACGTGAGTATTGCCCTGAATCGCTTCTTTAAGGGTTAAATGTATAGCGCTCAGTGCATCAATGGGGCGCTGATGGTCGCGATAAGCATAAATAGCAAACACCACCGCGATTATCGGCGAGCTCACGTTTACAAATCCTATGCCGTTAGCAATGATGCTGTACACCGCGAGGACAACGGTTAACACAATAAATACCACACAGTTTATTAAAAACTTCTGCGATAAAAAGGGAATGTTTTTACTGACGTTACTGGTGTTTTCTTTCATGATAGCCATTCCCTTAACAGTGCTCTTCGTAGAGTCCGATAACAAACTCTTCGTAACTCAGGCCGGTTTCGGCTTTTATGTGTTCCTGTAACCAGTTCCAGGAATCGGTTGGCGCCGTTTCTTTGCGACTTCGCTGTTCTATTTCCCGCATCTGGCGGTAAACCGGCTCAATAACTCCCAGTGCGGCTCTCGGTGCCTGGCGACGAACTGAGAAGAAACCTTCCACATTGCCTTTATTAAAGTCAGGCGTGACGTTGGCAAACACCCAGTAAAAATTGCCATCGGACGTCAGGTTTTTAACAAACCCAAAGAATTCGTGCTTGGACTTAAGGGTTTTCCACATCGCGTGATACACGCCTCTGGGCATATCCGCATGACGAATAATGTTGTGGGGCTGGCCGAGCAACTCACTTTCAGCAAAGTTGGAAACCCGCATAAAGTGCCGGTTTGCGTAAGTCAGGTTGCCGCGTAAATCGGTTTTACTCACGATAAGTTCGTCGGCAGAAAAGGTAACTTCTCTGGCATTGGCAGAAACTGCAATCACATTCTTCTCACTTCTTTTATCCTTTGGCCGTCATAGCCCGGGGCTGACGCCGACAAGTGCCCTGAAGACATCATCGGACGTGGTGCCCGCATTCTGTACTTAAAAAATTAGTTTAATATCAGGAGTTTCGCAATATTAATTATATCGTCAGTGAGGCCGGAACCTTAAGCGTTAATCGAGCATGGGATGAGCGTGAGATGTTCGGTAACTGTTAGTTCTGTTTGCGCCAGATAAGACAGAGGTTGTTGGCTGGCATATCAATAATATCAGTCAGTTGCATGGAATCGCCTGCCCACGACAATAGCTCTTCGATAGATTTATAGCCGCCGAGTCCACGCTCCAGCAAACTATAATGGAAGGCTTCATTACTGGCGCTGGAAAAAGCGTTTTGATATATAAACGGGCCATACTGGCAGAAAACACCACCAGCAGGTAGCAACCCGGCAATCCCCGCCATCATCTGTTGCACCTCATGGGCAAACATAATGTGCGCGGTGTTGGCCGAGTAAACCGCATCAAAGCCAGTTTCAGGAAAGCAATCCTGGCCAATATGAAGAGAGATTGGCGCGGCCAGGTTTGGCAAATCGGCTTCGTTAACCCAGGCGTTAATACCCTCATGATGTAATGGCACATCACTGGTTTGCCAGTGCAGGTGAGGCAAGCCGGCAGCAAAGTGTACCGCGTGTTGCCCGGTACCGCTACCTATCTCCAGCACTTTACTGGCCTGTTCAAAGACATCACGAAGCACCGCTAAAATCGGTGCTTTGTTGTTTTCACAGGCCTGACTAAAGGGCTTGGACATAAGCGTTAATCACTCAGGTTAGGCGCCAGCCATTTTTCGGCCGTTTGCCGATCCCACCCTTTACGTTCGGCATAACTTTCCAGCTGATCCGGCTGAATTTTCGCCACCGCAAAATAACGGGCTTCAGGGTGCGAGAAATACCAGCCTGAAACAGAGGCACCCGGCCACATAGCGTAGCTTTCGGTGAGTGTCATACCGGTATGTTTTTCGGCGTCGAGTAAATCCCAGATTAACTGCTTTTCAGTATGTTCCGGGCAAGCGGCATAACCGGGTGCCGGACGAATACCCTGATACTTTTCGCGGATCAGAGCGTCGTTATCCAGGTTTTCATCCGGGGCATACCCCCAGAACTCTTTACGTACGCGTTCATGCAGATACTCGGCAAAGGCTTCGGCCAGACGATCGGCCACGGCCTTAACCATAATGGCGTTGTAATCGTCGCCCTGGGCATCATACTGAGCTGCCAGTTCATCCTCGCCTATACCGCCGGTGACTGCAAAAGCACCAATGTAATCCTTAATGCCTGAACCCGCCGGGGCCACAAAATCGCTTAAGCAATAGTTAGCACCTTTTGGCTTTTGCGTTTGCTGACGCAGGTGATGAGACACGCCCAGGGTGTCTGTACGTGACTCATCAGTATAAATGACCACGTCGTCATCCTGACGATTGGCCGGGAATAAGCCCATAACGCCTTTTGCTTCGAGCCCGCCGTTGGCAATCAGGTTGTCGAGCATTTCATTAGCATCATCAAATAATGACTGAGCCTGCTCCCCTACCACTTCGTCGGTTAAAATACGCGGGTATTTACCGGCCAGTGACCAGGTCAGGAAAAACGGCGTCCAGTCGATGTACTTGCGCAGGGTGGCAATATCCGCCGCCACAGCCGTTACACCGAGTTTGTTCGGCGTTACCGGCGGCACGCTAAAGTCCGGCACATGGGCATTGGCACGGGCCTCTGCCAGCGTTACCGGCTTGGAGCGTGGCTTTTTACGGGCATGCTGGTCACGGACGATGTCGTATTCTTTGGCCAGTTCTTTGGCATAGATATCGCGGGATTCTCTGTTCAGCAGTTTCTGGCAAACACCTACCGCGCGGCTGGCATTGGGCACATAAGCCACCGGAGCATGATAATTCTGCTCAATTTTCACTGCGGTATGCGCTTTAGAAGTGGTTGCGCCGCCAATCAGCAGTGGCAGATCGAAATCCAGCCGTTCCATTTCTTTAGCCACATGGACCATCTCATCCAGTGACGGCGTAATCAGCCCCGACAGGCCAATCATATCGACGTTTTCTTCTTTGGCCTTTTGCAAAATGGCTGCACAGGGCACCATTACGCCCATGTCCACCACTTCAAAGTTATTACACTGCAGTACTACGCCTACGATATTTTTACCAATATCGTGAACATCGCCTTTTACTGTGGCCAGCAGGATCTTGCCGTTACTCTTGGTATCTTCAGACTTCTCGGCTTCGATATAAGGTTGCAGGTAAGCCACCGCTTTTTTCATTACCCGGGCTGATTTCACCACCTGTGGCAGGAACATTTTACCTTCACCAAACAGGTCGCCCACCACGTTCATGCCGTCCATTAACGGCCCTTCAATAACATGTAGCGGTTTATCTGCAGCCTGACGGGCAGCTTCGGTATCGTCTTCGATAAAATCGGTGATGCCTTTAACCAGCGCATGTTCCAACCGTTTATTCACCGGCAGATCACGCCAGGCGAGGTCCTCTTTAACCACCGCCTTGCCATCGCCCTGATATTTAGGCGCCAGCTCAAGGAGCTTATCGGTAGCCTCGCTGTGGCGGTTGAGGATAACGTCCTCTACCGCATCACGCAGTTCGGCTGGAATTTCATCGTACACTTCCAGCTGACCGGCATTAACAATGGCCATATCCAGCCCAGCGCGGATGGCGTGATATAAAAATACCGAGTGCATGGCTTCACGCACCGGGTTATTACCGCGAAACGAAAACGAGATATTCGACAGACCGCCAGACACGTGCACATGCGGGCAGGTTTGGCGAATCACCCGGGTGGCCTCAATAAAGTCCACCGCATAATTGTCGTGCTCTTCAATCCCGGTTGCCACGGCAAAAATATTCGGATCGAAAATAATGTCTTCCGGCGCAAAACCGACTTTTTCTATCAGCACCTGATAACTGCGCTGACAAATTTCAATTTTACGCTCTTTGGTGTCGGCCTGACCTTTTTCATCAAACGCCATCACAACCGTTGCCGCGCCGTAACGCTTAATCAGTTTAGCCTGGTGGATAAAGTTCTCTTCACCTTCCTTAAGGCTGATGGAGTTAACAATCGCCTTTCCCTGCACGCACTTAAGGCCGGCCTCAATGACTTCCCATTTTGATGAGTCAATCATGATCGGCACCCGGCTGATATCGGGTTCTGAGGCAATCAGATTAAGAAAGGTTTGCATGGCCTCAACCGAATCCAACATGGCTTCGTCCATGTTGATATCGATAATTTGCGCGCCGTTTTCTACCTGCTGGCGGGCAACGTCGAGTGCCGTTTCGTAATCGCCTTCGAGGATAAGACGTTTGAATTTGGCAGAACCGGTGACATTCGTGCGCTCACCGATATTAATAAAACTGGAAAATTCTGCAGACACAACTATTCCTCAATGCACGAAGGGTTCTAAGCCGGATAAACGCATCTTCGGCTCAAGCTTAACAATTTCACGCGGTGCCACGCCGGCAACCACATTGGCGATGTCGCGAATATGATCCGGCGTGCTGCCACAACACCCACCAACAATATTCACTAACCCGGACTCAGCCCATTCCTTAATGTGCTCAGCCATTTCGGGCCCTTCCATATCGTACTCACCAAACTCGTTAGGCAGGCCGGCATTGGGGTGCGCCGATACCAGGCATTCGGCAACATTACTGATTTCTTCCACATACTGGCGCAGCAGATCTGGTCCTAACGCGCAATTGAGACCAAATGACACCGGCTTAATATGCCGCATGGAGTAATAAAACGCTTCAGCAGTCTGACCAGACAACGTACGCCCGGAGGCATCGGTAATGGTGCCGGAAATCATCACCGGTAACCGCAGGTCTAATTTTTCGAACACGCCTTCAACCGCAAACGCTGCCGCTTTGGCATTGAGCGTATCAAAAATGGTTTCGATGAGGATGAGATCTGAACCGCCTTCAATCAGGGCTTCGCAGCTCTCGGTGTAGGCTTCCACCAGTTCATCAAAGGTAACATTTCGTTTGCCCGGGTCGTTTACATCCGGGGAAATCGATGCCGTTCGACTGGTTGGCCCGATAACGCCGGCCACCAGGCGTGGTTTATCCGGGTTCTTTGCGGTGAATTCATCACAGGCTTTACGGGCCAGCTGCGCAGCCGCCACATTGATTTCTCTTGAAATGGCCTGCATGTCGTAGTCGGCCATGGAAATCGTGGTGGCATTAAAGGTGTTGGTTTCGATGATATCTGCACCGGCCTCAAGGTACTGACAATGGATGTCATAGATAATATCCGGCTGGGTAATCGCCAACAGATCGTTATTGCCTTTAATGTCGCAATGCCAGTCTTTGTACTGCTCTCCGCGGTAGTCTTCTTCTTCCAGCTTGTGCTGCTGGATCATGGTACCCATGGCACCATCCAGGATCAGAATGCGGTTGGCGGCCAGATCGAATATCTGTTTGTCTGTGTATCGGCTCACGTGCTACCTCTTGCGCTGATCTTTCTCGACCAGCTGATTTAAATCGTACGGCGTTGTCTGATAAACGTAGTAGTTTATCCAGTTGGTAAATAGCAAACTGCCATGTGCGCGCCATCTTACCACGGGTGGCTTGCCCGGGTCGTCATCGGGATAGTAGTTACACGGAATTTTTGGTTCTAAGTCAGCGTTAAGATCTCTAACGTATTCGTCATTGAGCGTTTCAGGATCATATTCCGGGTGACCGGTGATAAACACCATCCGCTTATCGTCCGACGCCACTACGTATGCCCCGGCTTCGTCGGATTCGGCAATCACGCTGAGACCAGGAATACTGTTGTAATCGGCCGGATCGATATAGCCATAACGGGAATGCGGCGCATAAAACTCAGAGTCGAAGCCCCGTAACAGCTCATTGAGCGGCTCGTTGACCCGGTGGTGAAATACGCCAGACAGTTTTTCTTCGCGCAATTTTCGCTGAATGCCATGAAAGTGATACATTGCGGCATGGGCGGCCCAACATAAATACAAGGTTGACTGTACGTGCCGGTTAGCCCATTCCAGAATAGTTTTCATGGTATCCCAGTAGTTCACGTCTTCGTAGTCGAGCAGTGCCAGCGGTGCGCCGGTAACAATCAGACCATCGTAACGCTTTTCGACGACGTCGCTGAAGTCATGATAAAACGCATCCATATGCGACTGCGGCGTATGTTTGGGGGTTAAATCATTGATTCGGATTAAGTCCACATTGATTTGCAGCGGCGTATTGGAAAGGAGCCGTAATAACTGAACTTCGGTCTCAATTTTATTCGGCATTAAATTGAGAATAGCCACTTCCATGGGGCGAATATCCTGACTCGCCGCTCGCTGACTATCCATGGTGAAAATATTCTCACCCAATAACACGTTTTGTGCGGGCAGATTTTCTGGGATCCTGATTGGCATGGCAACTCCGGGCAATGTGATTATGCAGCTATTGTCGCTAAAGTACGACCAATGTCAACATCTTTACGTCTAGACGTCTAAACGTTTAGTTGTATCCAAAGCGGCACTACCCGAAGTGTAAGTGATTTATCGCCTCCTTGCCGGTGAATGTGGCTGGATTTGCAGCATTCGATAAAAAGCCCCGACCAGCGGGGCTTTGTTTATTGCCTTAGGAAAGGATCAAGGGAAGTCGGCATCAATGCGCTCAATAAGGATTTCGCTGCCCTCATCCGCCAAAAAGGCACCATTTACCTGTAAGGCAATGCGTTCGATATTTTCAATATTGCCGCTACCGTCATCCTGAGGATAGAAAGTAAACAGGTTACTTCCTGCAGATAAAGATTCCAGTGAGCCGTAAATGCGCGCGTAATTTGGCGCTCCCGTTTGCACATACCCCTGCACACTCAGACCACTGGCAGCCAGATCACTACTGACATTAAGCGTGAAAGTAATCGCCGCCCCAGCGTAATCACGGCTGGGCACGCCCAGTATGTAGTTATGTGTTTCGCTGCTTTCATTCGGCTGCAGGCTCACTGCCTCCAGTGCCGGACGATGGATAACGCTGGCGTTGGTCCCATAATCACCGCGCATGCCTTCATTGTCGTTGATAAAGTCGTAAGTTACGGTTTCAGCGCTGGGCAACTCCGTAGGAATTTCCAGTCTGACGTAGGTCATTTCGACCACATCATCAGTCCCTCCGGTGAGCGGGCCATTCAGTTGTAGACCGAGTCGCTCGATGATGGCCAGGTCGCCGGCGCCGTTATCCTGTGGAGCAAAGGTGATCACATTCTCACCAGCTACCGGCACCACGGCCTGACCGTAGATACGTAAGTAGTTAGGCCCGCCCGTTTGGACATAGGGCTGGATGGTCATGCCACCATCTACCTGAGCCTGCGTAACATTTACGGTATAGCTAAGATTAGCACCGTTAAGATCGGTCATACTGATCTCTTCGATATATTCCTGTGCATTGCGGCCAGCCCAGTCTGGTAGTAATAACGCCGCGGGTATACTGCCGTCATAACCCACCGTAGCCGATGTGCCGTAGTCACCACGCCAACCCTGCGAGCCATCACTGAAGTCGTACTCAATTACCTCGGGTGGCAAATCATCGCCGGGCACTACGATCTGCACCTGACGGGTAAAGCTGGGGTATTCGCCCTCAACTACCTGAATGTACAAATCGTATAAACCGGGGCTTAGCGGCGCAGCCACGCTGATTTTGCCGCTTTGTGCATCGAGCGCAAACAAGCCGTCTTCATTCCCACTCAACACCGTCCACTGTACGGCTGAAGTCTGATCATGAGGGTTGCCCAGATAATCATAAGAGACTAAATCTGCCACCTGCATGCCCACTTCGGTGGTTTCATCCACGGTGATCAGCGATGGTTGATTAAACTGCGGCGCCAGCTCGCGAACATAGCCTTTCAGCCATTTAAGCGCGGCTTTTTCTACACCAGTGTCGTAGGCCAGAATGGCGCCCTGCTCTTCACGCCAGTGACCGGGCAAGTACCCCCACATGGTTACACCTTTAATTGCCGGATGCGTCCAGAATGCCGGGAACAGGCGTTGATACTCCAGTAGCTGAGTAAGTTCTTCAGTACCGTCAATATCCAGTTCCGTCAGATATATATCAAGCCCGGTCTGGCTGTCCATGCGATCGATATTACTGAGCATGGTTTCTAATGGGCCGCCGGTTGAGAAGGCGTGCCCCTGGAAACCAATTGCGTCGATAAGGCCTCTCGATTGCAGCAGGTTGGCTAAATCAATCACCTTGTCGGTTCTGGCGTCAGAGTTTATGACACTGTACTCGTTAAACATCAATTGAGTACTGGCCGGGAAAATGTCCCGCGCCATTTGGAAGGCGTTTACAATCCAGTCGTAGTCTTCAGCTTTTTGCGCGGCAGTTGTGGCATCATCCCCCCGTGCCATGAAGAACGCTTCAACTTCTGCCGTTACCTCTGGCGCATACAGGCGCAAGCCATCAACGTAATCCGGTCGGCCATTGCTACCATCCGGCGGCGCATTATCAAATTCGTTCACCACCTCGATGAAATCCATCGCCGGGTAGCGTTGGTTAACAGCCTGATACCATTCAAGGATTTCGTCCAGCTGTTCAGCCGGCGTCAAATCGCTTATCCAGCCAGGTTGCTGGCTGCCCCACACCAGAACGTGATGCTTATAGATAAAGCCGTTGTCTTTAGCCAGGTTATAGGCTTCATCAAGCGGCGCCCAGTTGTATTGGTCGCGCACCGATTCGACAGAGCCCCACTTACCGGCGTTTTCTGCGGTCACCTGATTCCAGTAGGCCTCAAAGTTTGGCCGCTGCACACCGCAACAAACGCCACCTAAGAACTTAGACTGTCCTTCAGCCAGGGGCGGACCAGACGGCGTGTAGGTTTCTGGTGGCGTGGCGACTTCGCCCGGTAAACCGTTTTCAAGCTGATCGACGGTGTAGGTCAGCCCCGCTGGCGCAAACACAAACTTATCAATATCCAGACCATCCTCACGACTCGCGTAGCGGAACACCTCAGTCGCGTTATTATTGGCAACAGTGTATTCGCCTTCTGTAATAGCGACCCACATAAAGGCTTCTAAGTTAGCTTCACCACCGCTATCAACCACAGTATCCGGCTCATAACCGGTTTCGCCTGGCGCAGCATATCCGCTGATCCCGTTAACCAGGATCCATTCATTAGCACTACCCAGTGCAGAGGGTATATACATGCTGTCATCGCTAAACCCTTCCGGCCCCACACGAAGCCGTGCATACAGGTTATAGGTGCCGGCCTGGTTGAAATTAACCAGTAATTCACCTACCCGGCTGTCATCTTCCGGTGGCGTGGTAGCATTCTCCAGTGCGGTCACGTACTCAGGCTCGCCGGTTTCTACAAACAGATCCATGCCCAGGTAGTTTAATGTGGCATCTGCGCCGCCTTCTGCCTCAGCATAAATGCCGATGTTAGGATTGTCCTGCTCCAGTACCGGGGTAAAACTGAGTCGTTTACGCTCAAGGTTAAAGGAAACTGAAACCGCCGTGCTCTCGCCCGCAGCCAGACTGTCAGCGTCCACGTCGAAGTAAGGGATGCCATCGCCGGTATAACCATCTGCGCCGCTAACAGCAATGGAACTATCGGTGATCAAAACCCGAAAAGGCCCGTCGATAGAGTCATCAGAGGTATTGGTCAGGGTAACCACCGAACTGTACACCCGGTTAACTCTGTCTACTGTGGCTCGCGACGACGTTGTATCAACGCCGTCATTCAATGGCTGCCAG
>DDJQ01000002.1 GCA_002339125.1 Alteromonadaceae bacterium UBA2620 | reverse complement strand
AGCGTTAATATTTCTTATACTCCCCAACCATAATGTTGTTGTAAACGAGTGAGAATTTTTTCTAGTGTTAAGCCGTGTAACGGATTATTAGGCTGTTGGTTCAAAGGGGATGCCCTGTCACAATGAGGTTGTTGGTATTATCGCGCTTAGAGGCCAATCTGCATAGCCTGGAATCATTACAGTTTTGACTGTTGCGAGGCCATCGGCTTTGCTGATTGGCATTGACGACATCTTATTTCGTTGCGGATCCGAAAAGGTTTATGGATTTGTATGGGCTGTGAGGATTTACCTCTGGCCGGTTTATCTGATTTTAACACCATAAATATTAACGAGATGTTGATTTTTTGTATGATGTCATTAATCTTTCGCTTGCTGAACTTTTTGTTATCGCCGTTGCCTTTATTGTTTGTAAAGCTTCTGTTACGAAAGATGAAGGGTAACTTGCAAAGGACTTTGGAACCCGGGACGTTTTTTGACATTCCTTTGTCATTGACCGAATGATTACTGTAGCCATCATGATTTTACCGTTGCGACGTTTTTAATATCTGTTGGCGGCGTAAATATGTCCAGTAAGGCAGCTAAACTCGTAGATATGTTTTCTGAATAGGTTTGAATATGTTAGATAAAATAAAGCAAAGCTTTGGATTTCCATTATCGCTGTCGGCGATTAAAAAGCGATTGTTAATAGGGATATGCATTAGTGCGGTTAGCGTTTTTGCTTCCGCAAGTGAAGAATCGTGTAAACAATATTCAGATATATCGTTGCATGTGATTACGTCCGGAGGTTTTGCTGCTGCCTATACATTACTTAAACCGCAATTTGAATCGGAAACGGGTATTGAGCTAGATACCAGTTACGGTTCGTCGTCAGGTGGTGCATTCGACTCGATTCCGGAGCGTCTTTCCCGGGGGGAGGAGTTTGATGTCATCATGCTCTCTAATAAATCATTACACAATCTTATGAAAGCAGGTTATGCGCTGCCGACAGATGCACGGGACCTGGTGGTTTCAAAAATTGGCATGGCTGTAAAGGAAGGCGCAGAACACCCGGATATCTCAACGGTTGAAAAATTTGTTGAAGTACTTCGTGAAGCCCCATCGATTGGCTATTCGGCCAGTGCCAGCGGTACTTATCTTTCCACTGTCCTATGGCCAAAAATGGGCATTTGGGATGAGATTAAGGATAAATCCTTACGGGTCAAGAGTGAACGCGTAGCTACGCTTGTTGCCAGAGATGAAGTGGAAATCGGATTCCAACAAATTAGTGAAATTTTGCCAATTGAAGGCGCAGAATTTGTTGCCCCCATTCCTGATGAATTGCAGAAAAAAACCGTGTTTTCGGCTGCGATAACCAGTGCGTCCGAACAGCAAGGTGCGGCGCGTTGTTTCCTGGACTTTATAACGTCTCCAGAAGCAGATAGCACAATTCGCTCTACCGGACTTATTCCCCTGTATCAGGACTTTCAGTAGTAACTTAGTAAATTGTTCGTGTTAGATTTTTTATTAGGGCCGTGTAGATAGCACGGCTCTCCCTCGAAAGGCCACATTTACCAAACCTAGAAAGCTGTTTTTTATAACGTAAAGAAACAAGTCAATTGCGCATTGAGGCAGGTTTCAGCGTTACTCCAGCGTAACTGCTAAAAGCGGTCTTCATTAGCTTTAAAAAGCTGTTTTTGTGAAGATGCCGCGATATATCCAACCATTTGTCATCGGATAAATTTAGACGAACCAATATTGGTGAATCACTTGCAGATATACTGCCTCGTCGAACTACGAGACTAGGGCGCGTCGTCAGGCCCGAATTTTAAGAGTATAACCGGCCCTGGGCCGGTTTTTTATTTTATGGATTATATTTACATACAGGATCAGGAAACCCTTGATGTGGTGTGTGCCAGAGCGGCACGCCAACCGGCAATAGCACTGGACACTGAGTTTGTCAGAACCCGCACGCTAACCCCCGAGCTTGGCTTGATACAGCTCTATGACGGACATCAGTTGGTGCTAATCGATCCGCTCGCGATCGATGATATGTCATCACTGGTCAGCCTGCTGACCAACCCGGATGTGATTAAGGTACTGCATTCCTGCTCGGAGGATTTGGAAGCCTTTCTGGCCACCTTTAACGAGGTGCCCACGCCTATTTTCGATACCCAGTTTGCAGCCAGCCTGCTGGGCCTGGGTGTTACCATGGGTTATGCCCGGTTAATAGAAATGCTGCTGGAAACCGAACTGGAAAAAGGGGAGTCGCGAACCGACTGGCTGGCTCGCCCGTTAACCGACAAGCAATGCCGCTACGCAGCCGACGACGTGTTATATCTGCTACCCGCTTTCCATCAGTTGTACGATATGGTGAAAGCCAAGGGCAAGATAGACTGGGTGTTATCTGAATCGGCCTGCCTGGTTGAAAAGAAAAAAGCCAGCCTGCCGGTTGAGTTTGCCTATTTGCAAATTAAAAATGCCTGGCGTTTATCCAGCCAGCAACTTACGGTGCTGAAACATCTGGCCGCCTGGCGGGTTCGCCGGGCGCGGGAGCGCAATATGGCACTTAACTTTGTATTTAAAGAGCCTCACTTATACGAACTGGCTTTGCGTATGCCCCAGTCGAAATCGGCGCTTGTCCGTATACAGAGTTTAACGCCCCAGGAACGACGCCTGAATCCTGATATTATTCTTAACGTAGTGAATGCCGGTTTGCAGGAGTTCGACAATACGCCACCGGGAGAACATATTGAGCGGATTTCGCGCCTGATAGACTTTCCTGCGTATAAACAAACGCTTGCCCGGTTTAAGCAAGCCGTGAGTGAAATGGCTGTGGAGCACGGCGTCACAGAAGAAGTGCTGGCCTCTAAAAAACAGCTCAATCAGCTGTTAAAATACAAATGGTTTAACGTTGATGAATGTCGCCTGATGGGCCTCAAACCCGACGTACTGACCGGATGGCGTGAACCTTTGTTCGCACCCGTAGTTAACGCGATATTACACGAAGAAAGTAACTGATAAACACCATGTTGATTGCCGTTTATAAAACTGCCAAGAAAGAAGGGATGTACCTTTACGTTCCTAAAAAAGATGATTTTTCTGCCGTCCCTGAAGCGCTGATGAGCCGCTTTGGTCAGCCGCAACTGGTTATGATGCTGCCAGTGCAAAAGCGTGAAGTGCTGGGCGGGGTAGATAAACAAAAGTTACTGGAAGCCATGGATGAGCCGGGCTTTTATCTGCAAATGCCGCCAAAGGAAGAAAACTGGCTCGAAACTCATCGTACTGAGCTTGGCCTGTCACCCACATCACCTAAGTCGTAAGGGGCGATGTATGCGTAAATTATGGTCCGTATTGTTGTGTGCGGGGCTGTTGCTCAGCCCTGCTTTCGCTCAGCAAACCGATGAACAGCAAGAATTTGAACAGTACAAATCCGTGCTTAAAACCGATGCTATCGATGCCGGTTTTGGCCGCCAGTTTGTTGAGAATGTGTTTGCCACTATTTATTACCGGGCAACGGTAGTTAAAGCCGACAAAAACCAGCCGGAAACTAAAATTACATTAGATAAATATCTGAAAACCCGGGTGCCGGACTGGAAAGTTAAACAGGCCGTAACCTTATTGGAAGAACATCAGACATTGCTTAATCAGGTCGCGAAGGAATATGGCGTACAGCCAAGGTTTATTGTGGCGCTGTGGGGTAATGAGTCAAACTTCGGGCGTATTCAGGGCAGCTATCCGGTACTTTCTGCACTTGCCTCACTGGCGTTTGAGGGCCGGCGCGAAGCGTTATTTAGAAAGCAGTTTTTGGCGGCCCTGACTATTTTGCAGGAAGGCCATATTACGCTGAAAGATTTCAACGGTTCCTGGGCCGGCGCCATGGGCCAGAGCCAGTTTATACCCACATCCTTTTTGCAATATGCGGTAGATTACGATGGTGATGGTCGCAAGGATATTTGGGGCACGCCGGCCGATGTTTTTGCCTCCATTGCCAACTTTCTGGCTTCCGAAGGCTGGCAGGATGATCAGACCTGGGGACGCCAGGTAAGTGTAAGTAGCGGTTTCGACTATACGCTGGCCGGACTCGACCGGGCTAAATTTAAACCCCTGTCTTTCTGGCAGGAGCAGGGCGTTCGCCGTTTCAATGGGAACGATTTGCCGCAGGTGGACATCAATGCATCGCTGATTATGCCAGACGGTAAAAATGGCCGCATATACCTGGTGTATCAGAACTTCCATACACTGATGAAGTGGAACCGGTCGAGCTATTTTGGTGTGTCTGTGAGTTACCTTTCTGAGCGCATCAAACAGGGGAAATAATATGTATCAACATACTACTCTGACAGGCGAACACATTGACCTGCCGATTGGCAAGGTTGTTTGCGTGGGGCGTAACTACCTCGACCATATTCAGGAGCTCAACAACGAAGTCCCGGCTGAACCCTTGTTATTTATGAAGCCTGCAACAGCGTTGTGTGAGATCAGCAAACCACTGGTTATCCCTGCCGACAGGGGCGAGTGTCACAACGAGCTGGAAGTAGCGCTGTTAATCGCTCAGCCTTTGCGTGATTGCAGCAGCGAGCAAACCGCAGCTGATGCACTATATGGTGTTGGCCTGGCGCTCGATTTAACGCTGCGGGACGTGCAGCAAAAACTCAAAGACAAAGGTCAGCCCTGGGAGCGCGCCAAGGCTTTTGACGGGGCTTGCCCGGTGAGTTGCTTTACGCCGCTGGGAGATTCTGCCGAACTCGGCAACCTCGATTTTTCGCTGACAATAAATGGCGAAGTCCGCCAGAAGGGCAATACCAAACTGATGATGCGGGATGCCCTATCATTGCTGTGCGCAATCTCCCAGGTGTTTACACTGCAACCCGGCGATATAGTGCTTACCGGCACACCTAAAGGCGTAGGGCCTTTGCACCCGGGGGATAGTCTGCATCTTAAGATGGCGTCGTGGTTTGACATTCTCACGCAGGTAGGGGAATAAGGTGGAAGACCGTTTTTGGGAAACCAAGTCACTCGATGACATGAGCCGTGAAGAATGGGAAGCGATTTGCGATGGCTGCGCCAAGTGTTGCCTGCACAAATTCATCGACGATGATGATGCCGTAGAAGCCGCGCCCACGGATTACATGGAACATCACGAAACCATTCATTACACCAGCATTGCCTGCGATTTGCTTAATACCAAAACCTGCAGCTGTACCCGCTACGATGAGCGGCAGCAACTGGTGCCGGATTGCGTAAAACTGACCAAAGAAAACCTTAAAGATATTTTCTTTATGCCCACCAGCTGCGCTTACCGGCGCCTGCACGAGGGCCGCGGTTTACCGTCCTGGCACCCACTGCTCAATCGTGGCAAGAAGACAGCAATGCACAGAGAAGGGATGTCAGTGCGCGGTAAAACGGTGGCTGAGTCAGACGCTGATTTGGACAACTTCGAAGAGTATATTGCTATCTGGCCATTGGAAGATCTCGATTAGGCCTTTAATGCCGTT
>DDJQ01000042.1 GCA_002339125.1 Alteromonadaceae bacterium UBA2620 | reverse complement strand
TTATTTACGTGAAGCGGGGCTGAAACCGAAAGCAGATTCCTATGGTAACTGGGAAGACACCGGTCTGGACGGCCATATCGGCGGCCATTATCTCTCTGCTTTAAGCCTTGGTTATGCCGCTACCGGCGATCCGGCTCTGCTGGATCGCCTGGAATATATGCTCGACCAACTTAAACAGGCTCAGGAAGCGGGGAACGGTTATCTTGGCGGAATTCCCAACAGCAAAGCGATGTGGGCAGAAATTAAAGCCGGTAAGATTAAAGCCGATTTATTCAGTCTGAACGACCGTTGGGTGCCATTGTATAACATCGATAAAATATTTCATGGATTGCGTGATGCGTACGAGATTGCCCATCGTGAGCAGGCCAGAGCTATGTTACTGGAACTTGGTGAATGGATGCTCGATATCACCGACGGGTTAACCGACGAGCAAATTCAGCAAATGCTGTATTCCGAACACGGTGGTCTCAACGAAGTGTTCGCCGATATGGCAGCGATAAGCGGTGATGAACGCTAATTAGTGCTGGCGCGGCAGTTTACCCATCAAACAATAATACAGCCGTTAACACAGCATGAAGATAAATTAACCGGCCTGCATGCTAATACGCAAATTCCTAAAATAATTGGCGCGTTGCGGGTAGCCGAGCTGGACGATGATAAAGTGTGGGAAGGCTTAGCCACATTCTTCTGGAATACCGTCAGCCGGCATCGCAGTGTCAGCATTGGTGGCAACAGCGTGCGCGAGCACTTCCATGATGATGATAATTTCACTGCCATGATTGAGGATGCTCAGGGGCCGGAAACCTGCAATACGTATAACATGATGAAGCTTAGTAAAATGCTGTTTCTGAGAACCGGAGAACAGCGCTATCTTGAGTTTTATGAGCGCGCGACCTACAACCATATTTTGTCCAGCCAGCACCCGCAGCACGGCGGCCTGGTGTACTTTACCTCCATGCGCCCGGGTCATTACCGCATGTACTCCTCGGTGCATGAATCCATGTGGTGTTGTGTGGGTTCAGGCATTGAAAATCATAGTAAATACGGTGAGTTGGTGTTCACTCACAAAGACGATGCAATATGGGTTAACCTGTTTATGCCTGCTACACTCAACTGGCAGGATAAGGGCGTTATTATTCAGCAGCACACCCGGTTCCCAGATGCTGACAACGTGACGATTGAAGTCAGTCCTGGTGACCAGGCTACCACCTTTGCCTTGAATATTCGTCAACCGGAATGGGCCACTGACAACCTGACAGTAGCTGTAAACGGAGAACCGGTAGATGCACCGTTAAATAACGGCTACCACCAGATAACCCGTGAATGGCAGGCGGGGGATAAAGTCTCTTTCTCGTTAAAGCCGGACCTGCACGTAGAACAGTTACCGGACGGTCAGGATTATTATTCTGTGCTATATGGCCCGGTTGTAATGGCGACCCCAGTAACCGCGTTTTCCGATGAGCAGATCAATTTTGTGTCGGATGACAGCCGTATGGGGCATGTGGCTGCCGGGCCGGTCTGCCCGCCGGAAGCGTTACCCATGATGCTTGGCGAACCGCAGACATTTTTAGCTAACCTTGAGCGCACCCAACAGCCGGAATTAGCCTTTACCGCCACCAGTAACGTCGCTATTGCGAAGCCGGTAAAGACCTCGGCTCCTACCACGCTGATTCCTTTTTTCCGGTTACATGACGCCCGCTATCAGGTTTACTGGCCGCAGTTGAATGAAGCCGGGTTTAACGAATTCGTTACTGACGCCAAAGCCGAAGCCAGTGCCGTTTCAGCATTGCAGGCTATAACCGTTGACAAAGTGACCCCGGGCGAACAGCAACCGGAAGTGGAGCATGATTTTGTTGGCGAGAATACCCGGGCAGGTGTGAACAATGGGATGCACTGGCGGGATGCCAGTGGCTACTTCCAGTATCAGTTAAGCAACACGGACCGGCGAGCTAAATCATTGCGGATCACCTATTTCAAAGGCGATGTGAATCGTCGGTTCACCATTAACATTAATGGTGAAGTATTGGCGGAAGTGGCGTTGCCGGTTGGATCTCCTGCCAGCGATTTTTATACTGTTGATTATCCACTGAGTCCATCCATACAGCAGGCTGACCAACTGGTGTTAAAGTTCCAGGCTGGCAGTGGCTCTGTTGCCGGTGGAATTTATGGCGTGCGTTTAATTGCAGAATAACCCGGGTGGTCAGGGTAGGCCGTCGTGTGAGAGTATCTGACACTGACCCCATTATTTTTGGTTTATATTACGTAGTATGGCAAAACGAAAACAATCCAAAGGCTCCCGTGGCAGTAATAAAAACCTGACCGAAGAGGTGCTCGCAAAGTATCAGCAACGTGCCGATACTACCCAAACAGGGTCTGGTTTGCTGTATCGGGTTATTGAAGAGGCAGGCGGAGTGAAACCCGGTTTTCAGCACACTGTAAAAGTCCATCAGCGCATTAAACTGGGTGACGGCAGCGTTATTGATGATACCTATAGAAATGGGTTGCCGGAGGAATACGCGATCAGTGAAGCAATAAAGGGATTGCAGGAAGGTTTTCAATTAATGAATGTAGGCGCCCGGTACGAATTTGTGATCCCTCCCGAACTCGCCTGGGGCAAGCGGGGTAACAGCAGTTCTATTGGTCCAAATGCGGTGATGATTGTTGATGCCCGCCTCATTAGTATCGGGTAACGCCGCCAGAAAACTGAGTGTTAGTCGGATACCTGTGATAGCTGTAACTGCCAGTATCCGACATCCAGCCACTGCCCGAACTTAAACCCGACCGCCGGGAAATGCCCCACTTTTTGCATATTGATTTTTTCATACAGGGCCACACTCGCTGGATTTGGCAGGGTGATGCAGTCAATCACATTACGGATCCCTGCCTGATTAAGCTTTTGCAGGAGCGCTTCGTATAATGCCACACCAAGACCTTTTCCCTGACTATGCGGAGCAACATAAATAGTCGACTCCACTGAAAAACGATAAGCAGTACGAGGCTTAAAGGTTGTTGCGTAAGCATAACCGGTAATGGTCCTGTTTTCTGCAGATACCAGCCAGGGGAGTCCGTTATCCAGTACTGCCTCGATTCGCTGCGCGAATTGTGCTGGTGATACCGGTTCTTCTTCAAAGGTTACCGACGTGTGCGCAACATAGAAATTGTAAATTGACGCAATCTCAGCCGAATCTTCGTTGCTGGCTTCCCGAATCATTCCTTCTCCTGTGGTTGCACCTGATATGACCTCCGGATAAGGTGACGAGCTATTAAACTGTCGTTAGGCGCTGATTAGCAAATCACAATAGTAGCAGCATACAGAGCACGATAAACAGTGAGTTACCCGCAAGTATATTGGTCGTAAGAATTGGCAGCAGGGCGAGGCCCGGCTATCAATACAAATATTTAATATTAATCCGCAGTGCTGTTCCAGCCTGCGGATTTTTTTGTATC
>DDJQ01000067.1 GCA_002339125.1 Alteromonadaceae bacterium UBA2620 | reverse complement strand
TGACTGAGAGGGTGGCATGCGGGGGTGACGCGGAGGGTATATTGTGCCCTGTCATTCAGGGTTATATCCACACCGGTGCAATTAGTCTTTATGACCGGTTTGTCGAATTAAATCGATACCGGCCAGTTGCGGAATAGTGGTCTGCATTTGCTTTTCAAGCGCATCAAGCTTTTTGAAGTAGTCACAATACCATCGGGCTTTTTGTGGCAAGGTTGTATCAACCGGCGGGCCGTCGCCATCAGACGTGGCCGCATAATGCGCAATGCGTTGATTAATCACCACCATTTCGGTGCGATCCACCGCCAGTTTGTCGGAGTCCATTGCGCCAAGCGTGGTTAGAATACTGCCCACCGAAGTCGTTAACGTTTGTGACAACGGCACCATCAGGTCGGCCTCAGCCAGTTCATCCAGCCCTTCGCTGGAACTTGGCCCAAGGTAATAATGACTGCGCGCGTAACGAAATTTCTTGCGTACCCGCTTTTTCATTTTATCCATAGCGGTATTGAGCTTTTCGTAGCTGTCGTGATCGCTGCCCAATAACGATAAAAACATCTGCTGAACCGTATCGGTTGCTAAATCAATGCCTGTGGTCGCCAGTAAGGTAACCTGGGGCACCACCGAATGCAGCCCTTTGGCATAATCGGTTACAAGCGTGGCCTGACTGTCATCCAGTGTGAGCCAGTCGCCTGCCACAAACAACTGCTGCTGATGGTTGATCTGATATAAGGTGAGGTATTCTTTGAGTACACGTAGCTGATCGTCATTTACCACAACGCCATAATTTAAATCGACATCGCAACTGTAATGCGCAGCAGCCGGCGCTGAAAAACCAGCCGGTAACAAACACATTATGCACAATAAAAAATGAGATACGCTTTTCATACCGATATTGTGAAACCAAAACCGTAAATGAAAAGTCGCTTAAGACCAGATTGCTAAAAATCAGGTTGAATACAGCTATCTAAAACGGTAAGCGGCGAACGCTACAGCCCCCGCGATAACTCATCGCAAATAACCTGCCACACATCAGGTGCGGCCTTAGGCGCCCCGCTCTAAGGCTTCGCTCTGCATCACCTGTAATGCTTCGAGTTGCTTTTTGCCACTGGCAATATCGGTCATGTCGTAAATCATCATGCTGATATGTTCAACCTTGCCGGAAGCCGACACCAATGGCGACAAAATAATGTTCTGATACATGAATTCTTCGCTGCCGGTGATTGGCCGGTAATTAGAAAATTTAAACAAATAAGGGCGCTGTTCCCACAGCATAAATGCCCGGGTTTTAAGTTCGAATACCGGTTTCGCCTTCTGGGCAAACCAGTCAGGTTTAATATCGGGGAAAATACTGAACAGGGTTTTATCACGTACCTCAGAGGGCAATTTGCCGCTGTGGCTTTCCATAAAACCGTTCCACATTTTGATTTTAAACTCGCGATCCAACACAACAATGCCCACATCCACCGTTTGCAGCATGTCGATGATCCAATGAAACTCCAGCATGTCATCCACGGCTTCATTGGCCATCAGAAATCCTCCAGCAGGTGAGCAAGTTTATAGTTGAGCGTTTCCATGGAGCTTTCGGTAAATAACAGTAGCAACTCACATACGGTGTTGTACCCTTCAAGGCCATAGGAAATTTCGATAGCCAGGGTTCGTTTCCATTTGAGCTTATTGGTGGCAATGATCTCGGTGATGTTTCGGTGCTGGCCAAGCACAACCGGCTGCCCCTGGGCAAAACTCACGTCCAGTTGCTCGGCAATACCGCTCAGACAGGTACCAATAAGGATGCTCGCCGCATCCATTAACAATTCCAGTTGCTTTTGATCGTCGACTTCGCCGGAAATATTAAGAATTCGCGCTACGTCGTCCAGGCTTGAGTCACTCAAAATACACAGCGCCTCACCTTGCACTCCGGGCCCGACAAAGCCCTGACAAACCGCACTGACCCGCTCGTGGTTTTCGATATCACTGAGCAGCATGTGCAATTCCGATACTTCAATCAGGTTAACGTTTGGAATGGGTAAATGTACAAACACATTTAACGTTCGGGCCAGGTGATCCCCAGCTCTGCCCATAGCAATATTGGTGATCTCCTGATAGCAGTCACGAATATCAGGATCCAGCGGTTCAAACCCTTTAGGCTCTTCTTCGTCTGGCGCATTGATTAGCTGATGTTTGCTCAACACAGCTAATAACTCCGGTGCACTAACCGGTTTACGAATAAAATCCAGCGCGCCGAGCTTAATAACCCGCTCATAAGCTTCGGGCTGGACATCACCAGACACCACAATCACATTGGTTTTTAAACCTTGCTGAGCGATGGCTTCCAGCGTTTGATAGCCGTCCATTTCCGGCATGTTTAAATCAAGCAGTAAAATATGCCCTTTACCGGCCGTCAGGCATTGAATAGCCTCACCGCCATGTTTGGCAAAATGGATAGCAACATCCCAGTCCTGTGGCAGGCATTTTGCCACCTGCTTGCGGGCTACCAGCGAGTCATCACAAATCAAAACTGAGTACATAGCTATCCAAGGGTTAAGAACCGGCACAAAACAATGCAGTAAGCACCCTTTAACAAATAGCAGTCAGACGGCAAAAATCAACTTAACAGGCGGCTTTTGTGGGCTCAGGCTATGAAAAGCCTTATAGAATAACAGGTAAGATAACGGCGGTTAGAATGCCATTAAGGCCAAGCCCCACGGTAGCAAGAGCCCCCTGCACTTCGCCCATCTGCAGTGCTTTGGAGGTGCCTACCGCGTGGCATACCGCGCCCAACGCCACGCCCTGAGCATCGGGCATAGTAACGCCTAATAACCGATAGGTGAGCGGCGCCGCCAGCGCCCCCACGATACCGGTAAGGATAACAAATACTGCAGCCAGCGCCGGAATACCGCCAATAGCGGCCCCGGTTTCCATAGCCAGCGGGCTGGTTATCGACTTCACCAGCATAGTCATCTGAATAGCCAGCGGCGCGTTAGTGAGGTATATCACGCCCCAGGCAAGCAGCGGTGCAACAATGCCCCCTACCATCACACTGACGATCAACGGCATTCCCAGTTGCCGAATGTTTTGCCATTGATTGTACATCGGTACCGCCAGTGCCACCGTGGCAGGCCCTAATAACCAGTGTAATAATGACGCGAAGTCACGATATTGAGCTGCAGAGATATCAGCTAACCACATCACCGCTGCCACGGCTAAGGTTGTAATACTAAGTGGATGCACCAGGGGATGGCCTTTGGAAGCCCGGAAAATTTTGAGCGCAACGCCATAAAAAACCAGTGTAACCGCCAGCCACAACACACCATTTACCGAAGCCGTACTGCTTACAACTTCACTGAAGCGGTTAATAATCTGCTTAATTGCCAGCTCTGCTCTTAACATTAATTAGGCCTTTTGGCTTTCATTAGCCGCTGGGCAAACCAAGCCGTAAATCCCAGTGCCACAATGGTGGTTGCCACCAGCGCCAGCGCAATGCCCAGCGCATTCTCACTTACTTCTGCCCAGAATAACCCTACGCCAATCACGGCCGGCACAAACAAAACTGACATATGTGTGAGCAATGGCTGCGCGCCCCGGCCTACCGTTACCGCCGGACGCTGACGTAACAACAGCCCGCTAAGGAGCAATAACAAGCCAATTAACGCACCGGGCAGCGGCAAATCGGTCACCAATACAAAAAACTCACCCACCAGGTAGCAGCCAACAATGATCAGCCAGCCGTTAAGGGTTGATTTAACATGCACTCTGCAAGCTCCGCAGGGAAGGAATAGTGTGATAATAACGAGGTTAAGTGCAAACCACTACCCGACTTCAGTTGTAGTCACTTATGTGCAGGATTAATTAAAGAAATGCTGACAGACAGAAGCGCTTTATCCGATGGATAAGGCAAGGCCGTATGCGGAAAATTGTATTCAGGACTGCGACAACGCCGCATCCAGTTGCTGGTGACAAACAGGCATCAGACGCCGGCTTATTTTTACCTTACTGCCATCCTGAAGCTCTACGTAGTTCACCCGGGAGTTAAGCTTAATTAACCGTTTTACAAACTGGGTATTCACGATGATGGAGCGGTTCACACGGGTAAAAGCGTGCTTAGGTAAACGCCTTGCCATATCCGTTAAGGTAGACCGAACAATCAGCGTTTCTTCCTGTGTGTAAACACACATGTAATCGCCAGCCGCTTCTACATAACGTATGGTTTGCCAGTCTACATACTGCCAGTCTACGCCGCAGCGCATGGCAATTTGTTGAGATGGCCGAGAACAGTTTGATTTCACGCTGGTCAACTCGGCCATTAACCGGGCCGGTGAACACGCACGCTGGCGAGCCAGCTGTTCGCTAACCAATTGCCACTTCAGGGCCTGTATGCGGGTCTGGTATTTAAGATACAGCCGGTGAATTTGCCTGCGCTTTTCTTCCACGCTGGCAGATAAACAAAAAAACATTCCAACCCCAGCGTTAAACGCCTGTATCGCATCCTGATTAGAATGGCCACACATTACACTGGTGACCCCGCGTAATCCGGTGTTGGTAAAAGGTTTGATGGTGGCCTGATCGGTGACGACGATTCGAATATCAGGTGGCTGACATGAATTATTCG
>DDJQ01000113.1:2113-15784 GCA_002339125.1 Alteromonadaceae bacterium UBA2620 | reverse complement strand
GGGTGGTTTGGTGTTCATGAATTGTATTCCTATCGGTGTGACCAGAAAGGCGGCTATGTACCGGCGTTACAAGCAGAAGATTTTCAGCTTAATACCATAACCAACGATAACATTTATTATCGAAGGTTAACAATTGAAACTCAAGAAACTTTGATAAGCATAAATATAATGTTATATTACGTGTTACATAATACGTTACTAAATAGTTTGAGAGGAAATCTCCCTATGGCACGCGCCGGAGTCACTTACCACGATGTCGCCAAAGCCGCCGAAGCCATCAAAACCCAAGGCCAGGAGCCTACGGTGGATCGAGTGCGGGAACATATGGGCACCGGCAGCAAAAGCACCATCGCGCCGCTGCTCAAGCGTTGGCGATCAGACAACGGAGAGGTAGCCGATATCGGTGGACTCCCGAATGACCTGGTGGAGGTAGTGAAATCACTCCACGAGCGGGTACAGCAGATGGCCGACCACCGTATTGAGGAGACCCGTCAGGAATTTGAGGCGTCAAATAAAGAACTCCGCAAAGAATTGGCCGATTCCAAAAACACCATCGCGCAACTTACTGCCCGACAACAGGATCTTGAGAGCCAGATTGAACGGCAGAACAAAGAAAAAAGCGCGTTAGACAAGTCTCTGGAAGATGTGCGTATCAGCGTGGTCAAAGCCGAGGCCCAACGAGACGAAGCCATTGTGCGAACCGCTGAATTAAAGGAAAGTATTGCGGAACTTAAGCAGGAAAATAAGGACATCCGCGATCATTTTGAACATTATCAGCAGCGCACTGCCGAAGACCGTCAGCAAGAACGCGAACAGTTCCGGATCGATACCCAGGGGTTGAAAGACCAGATGCAGGAACTGCAACACCGGTTCGACCAGGCTGAGTCAAGAGTGTCCGAGTTATTTGATGCCAATGCGCAGTTACAAAGCAATGCAGATAAACTTGAACAGACCAATGCGACGCTAAACAGGGATTTGAACGGAAAGGTAGATGAGACCCAGAACCTGAAGCGCGACCTTGAAGACGCCATGACGAAGAACCAGGAATACCAGCATAAAAATGAGCAATTGGCAGAAAAAATAGCAGCTCTCACTGCTCAGAAAGCAGATGTCGATAAGGAATTGGCCGTGTTATCCCAAGCTTTGAAGGCCACCAAAACCGAGGTGAAAACCATCCAGGATAAAGTGACGTATCTGACCGATGAGAACAAGGTAATTCTTCAGGAAAAGGCGATGATCCTAGGACAATTCAAACAACTCCAGGGTTCGCTATGAAAAAGGCTGTCACAGCATTGAATATTCAGTAATGTTCCAAAGATGACCAAGTTTTAAGGGCAAATGCCGGGTTAGCGGCTATCTGACGGAAACCTACGGTTTCGAGGGTGCCACAGGATTCAAAACCGTAGGTTTTCGTTCAAATGCCCCCGCTGGTCCAACCTGTTTGGCGATATTTTATCGGACTTAGGACCGGCGTGTACCGGCACTATCGGTCTGGCGCCTTCGGCTAACCTGAATCCGGAGCGTAAGTTTCCTTCTCTATTTGAACCTGTCCATGGCTCTGCGCCGGATATCTATGGCAAAAATATCGCCAACCCTATCGGCATGATTTGGTCCGGAGCCTTAATGCTTAGCTTCCTGACCGAGGATAGTGGCGCCGGTGCCAGTGCTCACGACGCCATTGTTACGGCCATTGAGAAGACCCTGAAAGGCGCTACGCTAACCCCGGACTTGGGGGGTGAGGCAAGCACTCAGACCATGGGCGACGCAATCCTGGCGAATCTGTAATGAGTAAAACTAAACAATTTGATCTGGCCTCGCTACTTAGCGAGCCACAACTCCTGAACACCAAAAACTACATCAATGGGAAGTGGCAAAAAGCCGTTTCGCAGCAAACCTACGAAGTCATTAACCCGGCATCGGGTGCCAGTATTGCCGGTGTTGCTAACAGTGATGCCATAGACGCTGCCAATGCCGCCCGTTCAGCGAAAAAGGCATTTACCAGTTGGCAACTCTCTACTCATCGTGAGCGAGCCAACTTACTGGAAAAATGGCATCAGCTGATAATTGAGCATACTGATGATCTCGCTCGCATTATGACGTCTGAACAAGGTAAACCCCTTACTGAAGCCAAAGCAGAAGTGGGCTATGGTGCGTCCTATGTAAAATGGTTTGCCCAGCTTGCCATGCAACTGCGCGGCGATATACTGCCCAATAGCGTTCCCGGCCGCCTGCAAACGGTAGAAAAACGGCCGGTTGGCGTGGTTGCCGTTATCACGCCGTGGAATTTCCCGTTTGCCATGCTGGCCCGCAAGATTGCACCGGCTCTGGCCGCCGGCTGCACAGTAGTAGTTAAACCCGCCGAAGATACCCCTTTAACCGCTCTGGCTATGGCAAAACTGGCTGAATTGGCCGGCTTTCCCGATGGTGTGATCAACGTGATTGCCGCCTCTCGCGAACAAACCGCACTGGCAGTGGATGCCTGGCTCAAGGATGTACATGTTAAAAAGCTAAGCTTTACCGGCTCCACTCAGGTTGGGCGGTATCTGGCAGAACGCGCTGCCAGCTCGCTGAAAAAGCTGTCGCTGGAACTTGGCGGTAATGCGCCCTTTATCGTCTTTGAAGACAGCGATATCGACGCAGCCATTACCGGCCTGATGGCTGCAAAACTGCGTAACGGCGGTCAAACCTGTGTTTGTCCTAATCGTATTTACGTAGCTAATGCTATCTACGACGAATTTGCCAGTCGCCTGGTAGATAAGGTGGCGGCGCTGAAAGTGGCAGACCCATTCGATGATGACACCCATATTGGCCCAATGATTAATCAAAAAGCCATCGATAAAATCAGTGGTCATGTGAAAGATGCCGAAGCCCAGAGCGGGATTATCCTGTGCGGCAGCACAGAGCCCCGGGAAGGATTATTCTTTGAACCCGTAGTGATTGCTGAGGCACATAACAAGATGGCGCTGTTCAGTGAAGAAACCTTCGGGCCCGTATTACCGCTGTTTCGCTTTAGCAGCGAAGAAGAAGCTATTGAAGAAGCCAACAATACCGAGTATGGCCTGGCAGCCTATTTTTATACCCAGGACCATCGCCGTATCCATCGCGTTAAGGCACAGCTTCAGGCTGGCGTCATTGGTGTAAATGAAGGCGCAGTGGCCAGTGAAGTAGCGCCGTTTGGCGGGGTTAAGGCCTCAGGCTATGGCCGTGAGGGCTCACATTACGGACTGGATGACTTTCTGCAAATCACTTACGTGTGCGAAGGCAATCTGTTCTAACCACACTCCTTCGCAAAAAGACGTCAGTTAGATGACTGGCGTTTTTTTGTGATCCATAAAAAAACGCTGCGCCTCCCAAGTTACAAGAGGCACAGCTATACGGAGCCAGTTCGCGTCATTTCAGATTGGCTTCTGATGACGCTTTAATTTCTGCGATAAGCTGATCCCTGACCGCATAAACATCCTGCATCTTTTGTGACCGATACAGACTGATTTCACTTTCGGTGTAAGGTGTAATGTCTTTTGCGCCAATGATACTGATAGCAATATAGTTGAGCACATCGGCCAGCTCTGCATCAGAAAGTGGAGAATTTGCCGCGCCGGGGACACTAGTCCAGTATGCGCGACCGGCGTCAGACTGCATAAAAGCCGCACCGTACTCGGTCATATCCGGCGTGTCTGGCGGAGTGCCTTTGGCATTAGCTTTGTGACATCCCTGACACTGCAACATATAGTTTATTTGCGCCTGAGACAGTCTCTCTGCGTGCCCGGCAGCTGTAAAGAAAATACAGCACAACACCATCAGGGTTAGCTTACATTTAACCACAGAGAGAAGTCTTTTATGCATCATCGTGTCATCTCCATTAATCGTACCTAGGGCAGGGTTAAAGACTGTCTTAGTGCATGACTCTTAGGCCAATTTCCCGCTTTAATTTGCTCGCGAATTGTCGCCACCTCTGCCGGCACGATCATTTGCTCACCGGTCAGTGTCGCTTTTCCAATATGTTGTAAAACATAATTGAGTACCTCAGCCACCTCTTCATCATTAAACGTCGGTGCAAAAGCCTGCATAAAGCCATTAAAGGTATTGCCATTGGATTGAATCTGACCATTAAGACCTTGCAACACCACACTGATGAGGTAGTCTTTTCCGCCTTCCTGAGGAATCACTTTCGGTAATGATTGCAATGAAGGAAATGCACCAGGAATTCCTTCACCACTTGGTAGGTGACATGCAGAGCAGGTAATGAATACCTGCTCACCGGTTTTAGATACCGGTGCAGCATTCACCGCCCCAACACCTACACCCAAACAAGCCAAAAGCGCTACCAACCAAGCTGTTTTTGCCAAGTTAGCCATCGACTGCCACTCCCAACACCACGCCGGTAGAACAGGTATAAACATTACTGCTGGTACCCAGACACCAGTTAATATCGTTGTTGGATTGCGGTCGATAAACGGGTTTATCATTTTCGTTGCGGTTACATAAGCAACGGCCACAACTGGTTTTACCGCAGCAATCGTTGTACGAAATAATGTAGTCTTTACCATCGGCCGGATTGCGACAGGTACCAATCCAGGTTATCGGCGACATTTCCGTACCCGGAGGGCAACTTGAGGCTGTACCGCCACAGCAGGAACAAAGAAAGCCGTCGATAGCGCAATAACGCCAATAGTCACAACTGGTTGGATCGCCCGGGTCACCGTCCAGCCCGCTCGTTTGAGCACCAACGCCAGGATAACCGCCAGTAGCTTCTGATGCGCGTGCAACGGGTAGTAGCGGAACTGCTGCCACACCAATCATGACCTTAGAAAGATTCGTCAGTAAATGTCGTCTTGAGGTATTCTGAGCGACTTTTCGCGATCCTCGCTCCAGCCATTTATCGAGTAATTTCATCCACGTTCTCCTTATACGAAGTTTTTCTGCATGTATTCTTGCAGACTGGCGTAGCCGGTTTCTTTTACGTTAAACAGACTCTCAATATGTTCTCTTGAGTTAACAATCCCCATCGCTTGTAAGGTCCCAGCCTCATCGATTAAAACCGCATAAGGTAGTTTGGCAACACCGTAGGATTTACCCAGCAAATCTGAGTTCACGAAGTTAGACTGCGTTAATCCCTGGGCTTCCATAAATTGACCGATCTCATCCTCACTGCCGTCGGAGGCAAAGACTAAGTCGACCCATTGGCTCTCTTCCCTGGCGATAGATTTAGCGATACCAATCAGCGATTTACACATAGGACAAGTAGGCGAAACGAAGAATAGCAACTGACATTTCTGCGCTGTTGAAGGCCCGGCAATGTGCAGGGTTTGTTGGTTTTTAAGGTTAATGACATCCAGTTCTGGCGCTGTTTGACCCACTTTCAGCTGTTGATTAATCGATAGGGCACCCGCCGGTGCAACACGTTCATACAGCACACCAATCTGGCGCACCAATGCAAATACAATGACAGTGATTACGATTAACGCAATCCATAACACAATGTTCGAAGCAATCAGTAGATTAGTCATGTTTAAGCCTCAAGTTATTAAGTAAAGCCTGGTTTTCGAGTAACGCGTCAAAGGCGCTGTAGCAAATAAATAGAAAGAACGAAATGACGATGCCGGTCAGCCACTCTGTAAGTGTTCCGTGGGTGTCAGTGCTGCTGAGGTAGAAGGTGCTAACCAGTATTAGTAACACGCTATTGCGGGCCACCAGAGCACCAGGCTTCACGGGCGTATTTGACGTATTCAGTGAACAACCGCAATTAGCCAGTGAGCCTTTGGTAACAGCAGCAAACAGCAACATGCCGGTGTAAATACTAAATAACCCAAACAGTAAGGTCGCAGTCAGCGTTACCATACCTATGGCAAAGCCAACCAATGCCAGTGCAACCACTGTCAGTTCCACCCAACCAACGATGCCAGCTAGCGACAATGCCATGGTCGCGGGCACTATTTCGTATTCTACAAAGGCCTGTCTGAATTGCCCTGGATGGCTAAGCTTGTGTACCGCTGTCACCAATACCAGCGACAACAAAAAGCCAAACAGGGCAATATGAATAATGGTAAAAAGTGTCGTCATCATGGGTTATTTCCCCGCGTGTAACACAATCGGCATGGCTGCATCCCCCACATTGATAAAGCGTTTGAATTCGCCATCAGTGGTATAAATATCCAGACCCATTTCTATCGTATTGACTACCAGAAGCGGGGTATCAGACCTGGTCACTTCAATGGAGAATGCATTGGTTTTCAGCTTGATGCGATTCACCCGCTGTTGTGTTTTGGTGTCATAAACCCAAATTTCGCTGCCACCGAATTTATGACTGCCGTTGTAGCCATCTTTGTGCATCACCACATAAAGGTGGCCAGTTTCATCTGCAGCGGCAAACTGCCAGCCACCCGGACGCCAGTTGGCTTTCGCTTCTGCTTCGCTAACCAGCGACCAGGTAGATTTAATCACCGGTACCGAGGTGCTCATATCAATAGGCTGAACCAGACTTTTATAAGAAAGGAAAAACGCGGTGTCGCCGATATAGACCGGTTTATCAAACAGCGGATCATCATCAACACTAAAGAAAGGCTCAAAATCGACCCTACTGATTTCTTTACCCTCGTCATCAAAATCCACAGCCTTCATGCCGCCATTACCACACAGCGAGGCAAACCCGGTCTCACCCGCAGGGTAAATTAAGTTACAACCGGCAATGCTGATTTCGTTGATGATCTCGTTGGTTTCGGTGTCCATAATCATCACCGAAGAGGCTGGTGTAAAACCCAGTATCAACAAGTATTTGTCGTTATCGACTAAATTAAGCATGTACTTGTTGGTGACCATTTGAGCGCGGTTTTTCTTAGGCAAAACCACTTCAGTAACTTTGCGAAGCGTAGACTTGTCATAAATGGAGATGACGTCTGTACGTTCGCCGGAAGTACCGCGCGCATAGAAAGACTCTGCCACATAGAGCAACGGCTTTTCTTTCGACTCAACAAAGCTGGCCATCATCGAGGCGTCGACAAAACCTTTAAACTCCTGAGTGTCTGCCGCAACATCAATAATCGCCACCTTACCGGCGATCATCGAGTTGAAGTTGACGTCGTGGGCGAATAACCAGGTGTCCGGATATACAGCCGGCAGTGTTGCAACACTGGGAATTGGCTCCGGTTGCAGTTCTGCCTGCGCCAACCCGACAACCAGTGTCAGCGTCGTAATAGCCAGGGCTTTAATAGAAAATAATCGCATGATAAGTATCCTTATGAGCGTGATTTAGAACCATGAGTACTTAACTGAAACACCCCACCAGCGAGGCTTTCCGTAGTACTGCTCAGTCATACCAAAAACATCAGTGCTGGAGAGGTCAAAAGCCTGAACCACGTACTCTTCGTCGGTCAGGTTGTCGACGTACGCACTGACCTGCCAGGTTTCATCTGCTGAGGTATACGTGATAGAGGCGTTGTAAAGGGTGTAAGCATCCTGCTGAACGGTTTCAGCATCGGTCAGGGCAAATTTCACATCATCACGGTACACAAAGTCAGCCTGAAGGGCGATTGAACCTGAAGACAACGGAATGTGGTAGCGCAGCAAACCGTTATAGTTCCATTCTGGTGACTGTATAGGGCGGGTTTTACTGGCATCGGCCAACTCTGCTTCGGCATCATTAAAGGCGGCACCAAGCAAGACATCCCAGTTATCACCCAACTGCCCTTGATACTCCACTTCAAAGCCTTTCGACGATGCATCCGGCGAGTTAATAGTGATGGTATCCAGACCTATAATGTTGAAAATCTGATAATCGGTGTAATCGTAATAGTATGCAGCGACATTTAACCGGCCATACTCACCCACATCGCTTTTCACACCAATTTCGTATGCGTCGAGTTGCTCGGGGTCATAAGACAGAGTGTCATCGTCGTAATAGTTAGGCGGGGTGAGCGGGAAGATGGGCGCATTATAGCCACCGCCTTTCACCCCGCGATTCCAACTGACATAGGTGAGAATGTCTTCAACCGGAAACCAGTTTAATTGCAGACGACTGGCGACTTCAGTGTCTTTGCGACTGGCATTGTACTCACCTAGCATGGCTTGTAATGCAATGTTGGAATCATCAGCGAATCCAGGTTTAGATTCCGGGTTTAAAAATTCAACAGCGTTAACCGAGAAATCAAATTCTTTTTCATCCTGGATTAAACGCATACCGGCAATCAGCGTGAGGTCTGTAGCCAGTGGATATTCAATCTGGCCGAACAGTGATTGAGACGTTAACGTTGAGATATACGGGCTATATAATCCGCCTTCACTGCCTTCTACCGTGGTACCACCACCGCCGATAAAAGGTTCCGATATTGCCCCATTGGAATCATTAATGTCGAGATCCAGATAGTAGCCGCCCACTACCCACTGAAGCTCCCCCACACTGCCCTCAAGTCGCAGTTCCTGAGAAATTTGTTTGGCATCGGTGGTTAAAAAGAAGTTGAACAAAGGAACTGGAGAGGCATCAGTGTCTTCAATGTAAGTGCGCTCAACATTTGAAATATCAGTGATAGACACCAGTTTTACATCGTCGCTGATAGTCCATTTAATGGTGGCCGTCGCGCCATTGGTTTCCAGCTCATTAAAGCCGGGATCATCGTAATCTCCGGCATAAACATCGCCGTCATTGTCAATGTACCCAAGGACCGGGTTCATTTCATCCGGCGTGAGTTCACCGGCTCGGATGGAGCTGACATTCTCAAAGAAGCCGGTATCGATATCCTGATCGGAATAACGGAAATTAAACAGCGCCTCAACATTATCCGCTGGGTTATAAAGCAGTTGCAGTCGCACCGTTTTATCATTGGCGTTATTCAGCTTATCGCCGGTATAACGGTTATCGATATAGCCGTCGGCTTTGTTGATATTCACCGACAAACGTGCCGCCAGACTTTCAGTCAATTCGTTGCTATACGCGCCTTCAAATTTGCGTTGGTTGTAATCACCAAGGGTGATCTTCGCATAGCCTTCCTGATAAAAGGTGGGTTTTCTGGTAATAAAATGTACCAGACCACCGGTTGCGTTACGCCCAAACAGGGTACCCTGAGGCCCTCGCAGAATTTCAACCCGTTCAAGGTCGAACAAACTGAATCCGGCTCCCGACATCTGGCTGATATACACTTCGTCAACATAGAGTGCGACCGGACTTTCAACGTTCGTTGTAAAGTCTGAGTTAGTTACTCCACGAATACCAACAGAGTAGTTTGCTTCGCCATTGGGTTGCACCGTTTGAACACCGGGTGCCATAGCCGTAACTTGCTGGGCGTTATCGAAACCTAAAGCCTCTAATTGATCACCGGTAAGGGCAGTAATGGCAATCCCTACTTCCTGAACACTTTGCTCTCGCTTTTGCGCGACGACACTGATTTCCTCAAATACGGTGTCGGAGAATGCTGCGCCTGGATAACAACTGAGCAACGCAATCGCTGCTGCTAACTTGCTTTTCTTCATTTTGCTCCCCTTGTTGTGAGTCGTAGTCGGTGTGCACTGCATTAGGGAGAGAGCAACAACCAGGCCAAATTAGTACAATCGAACCATTTTCATCATGTATGAATATGCGTTCATGGGATTTTTAACGTATACTCAGGCGTGTAATACAGGGAATATTTGGAGTAAAGCGTTGGCGATTAAGCAAGTGAATCAGGACAAAAATGCCGGTGGAAAAAAAGGCCCTTACAAAGCAGGGTTAGAACGCCAAAAACAGATCCTTGAGGCCGCTCGTCAGCTGTTGGTTGAAGAGGGCGGACATAACTTTTCAATTCGTAAAGTCGCCAAGCTGGTTGGTATTTCACCCGGTAACTTACAACACCATTTTGCGACCCGTGATGAGCTACTATCAGCTATGATGGATCATGTTATAAGTGAATACTTACTTAGCCTTGAGGAGATGAAAATTTGCTCTGACTCTCCGAAGGCGTATTTGTTAAGTGTAATTGAGTTTGTGACTCGGGATCTGTGCACTAAGGAAACAACAGTGTTTTTCCCGGAGCTTTGGTCGCTGTCTAACCACGACGAAAATATTGATGCATTGATGCAAAATATGTATGTCGATTATCGTATGATTTACCAAAACACAGCCTTGCAAATTAATCCCTCGTTGACGACAGAACAATGCCAGAATATTGGTTTGTTTATTTCATCAATGATTGAGGGGTTTACTGTTTTTATTGGTTACAAGAAACCCTTTACCGAAAAATGCGATGCCATGGTAAAAATGATCTATAACGCTTCCATTCATGCAATAGAATCAGGTGAAGTACCGGCATAAACTTCGCTCTCATTAGCACCAAATTGGTACAGCCGTACCATATTGCACCAATTTTGGTCACATTGTAATCAAATAATGTTCGTTATCTAACGGCATATATCAGCTTTACTACTGAACTCTTAACATCCCATTTTCTTCCCTTAACTTGGACTAGCCGTGCTATGTTAAAGACGCTAATCTACCTCAAGTTACTCTTTAAGAAGCCCAACATGACTAAGTATATTTCGCTTAAAAATTCCTTCGACTGCCTTGTTGCGTTTTTTGCATTAGCAGGTGTGCTCGGCGTGCTACAAACCTTCATAATCGGTAAGCACTTTATAATTCCGACAATGATCCTGACCGTGACGGTGTTGGTTGGTAATATAGCATGGTATGGTTTTCAGCAAAAAATATGGGCGAAGTATGTGTTATTTTGGTTTGGCTCTCTGACCACAGCGCATTGTTTCTTCGCACTGTTTTGGGCTAAGAAGTACCGGACGCTGCTAGGTGATGCCTTTGAGCCGATTTGTGTCGTATTAATCCTCTTACTCGGCTTTCTTAGCTATCAGTATGCGCGTGAAAATGCCTTGTACATTAAATCGTGAGTTTGATGAGTGCTGGCTGGTTGCGGATAGACTAATGAGCAATACCAAAACTACTGGTGAGTGTCGCGGTGACACCGAGAATCAATAAACCGACCAGCGTTTCAGCAATAATTGATGTTTTCACTTTCTGACAATCACCTGTTGAGCTTAAGTTAGCCACCAGATACCACTTATGATACGCAGCAAAACCTAACATCACTGCGACCAGCACTAATTTACAGCCCATCACGAGCAAATAGTCAGTATTGACCTCTCCACGAACGTTTAGCAGCAGTAACGCAAACAAAGCCGCACCGCTGACTAACAATAACCCGACCCACAGGGCAGCCTGATTACCATAAGCGTGAAGCTGCCTCCGCAGCAACTCAACATCCTCGAGCCGGCACAGGCGAATAAGCGGGTACAAACTACCAAGCCACCATGCTGCCATTAACACATGTAACGCCACCAGCAATTTGGCTGGCCAGTTTGCTTCGGCCGTGTGTCCGCTGAAGGTAAATGACGCCGCAAACAATGCACAGGTCAAAAGCCAGCTACATACCCACGCTAATGATGTATTCGAGCCGGTATAAATCTTACTACCCCACACCGTACACAGCATGGCCATTAAGATAGCCAGCAGTCGGAACTGTGTTTGAATACCGATGCTGGATTGCCAGCTTATTTGCAGCATCAGGCTATCAGTCATACCGCTGAACCCATCGTCCAGCAACATACCAGCTGAGAGCGGCACTACCGCTGAAGCTCCCAATAGACTGATGAATAAACTCACCCACTGCGCACGCAGAACAGGCTTATGCCAGTCAGTGTGCACGGTAAGATCATTGCTACGGCCATAGCGCAAAAACAGGCGCATGGCATTCATGCCGATAAAACTGACAACACCAAGGTAGTAAGCTACCTTGGCGATGGAGAGTAACGAGAGCCAGCCCATCAGACTGGCCCGAAGGACAAGTTAATGCCCGGCATGATGATTGTGACCGGCTTCTACCGTAAAGGTAAAGAAGTCTTCCATTTTATGGCCGTCATTACCCATCACGGTCCACTCAACGTCATAATCACCCGCAGGTAATTCAGGTAGCTTCCAGCTCATCGTCTTCGCCGCTTTAACCACCGGCTTAAAACCAAATTTAACCGGTTTTCCGTTATCATCAGACAATTTTAACTTAATGAACTTCACGTCACCTGAAAACGTTAGCGTGAGCATCTCAGGCGAGGCTGAAACCGTGCTCTCCTGAGCGGGTACAGTGCTGGCTAAATGCACGTGCGCACTCACGCTCGCACTCAGCAATGCAGTCGCCATTAATGCTGATTTAACCCAGTTTGAAAATGTTGTCATAAGTTTTGTTCCAGTTAGAAGTATTTAACCAGCGGATTTTTGCTGTTGTGTTTAAATTTAGAAAAGGCTTTCGTTGGCCAATACAGGGCAACGGCCAGAATCACGGCGACCAACCAGATTTGCCATACATAATCAAAGGCAAATAAGTCGCCGTAGTTAGGACCTACCGCCGCCAGAACTATGCGGTAGCTGACCAGCAACACAAATAAATGCACGATGTAATAGAACATCGGCGCCGAACCAAAAGTTTCTATCGCTTTGGTAAAACGGTTATTCACATTTTCCAGGCCAGCCAGTACCAGGAATGCCGCGCCCAGGGTAAAGAGTACATAGTCCAGTGATGGCGGGTACTTAGTATAGTTTATAAAGGACATTACCGTATGAATGGCATCCTGCTGTACTTCCCAGGGAAGCACTTCACCATAAATATTAAAACCACGTAATATCAATAACAAGGCCCAGAAACCAAGGCCCAGCTTGACCAACGTCGACTGACGCTTAGCCCCTTCAACTGTGCGGGAGTAAAGTGGTCCCATGCAGTAACCCAGTAAAATCACACCAATCCAGGGTAGCACCGGATACGACGCTTTAATACGGAAGCTTTCTGATTCAAAAATAATCCCGCGATCATGCAAAATAGCCCAGATAGTGTAACCAGCTTCATCAGGGTTAAAGCTGATTGGGCTTAGTAAGTTATGCGCACAAACAATCAATAACCCCAGTGCCAGAATGGCTTTATAGGGCAGTTTACACAGCGCTGATAAGGCAATCATGCTGATACCAATTGCCCACATCACCTGTAACCATAAGGTGTCGTAGTTACCCATCCACAGCCAGTTAATGATGGCGATCTCTACAAAGACGATAAACAACCCGCGTTTAAATAAAAACGGCGTTGCCGATCGTGGCGCTTTATTGTGCGGATGAGAATATAGCCAGGCAGAAAGACCAGTGAGAAACACAAACACAGGCGCACAAAAATGTGCAGTGGTGCGGGTAAAAAATAATTCCGGACTGGTAGTATCCAGATCCATCGGGTCACTTACATTCTGATGAAAGAAGAATCGTTCCCGAACGTGATCCACCAACATAAACAGCATCACTAATCCACGCAGGATATCGATGGATGCGACCCTTTTCTTAATCACCTCTGTGGGTGTTTGTGCTACTTCACTCATTTTTCCACCTTGCTTCAAGCAGTTGAGCTGGTGTCGTCCAGCCCGATATTATTGTTTTATATTAAGGTTTTATTCTGGCGCGTGAGGCAAAACAAATGACAACGTCGCCAGTAACTCATACTTATCAATAATTTTAGGACGGTCAGTGGGTGCATCAAATGTTGCAACCACAACGTTCAGCCCCTGGTTACGGATAGGTAAAGTGATTTTTCCGTTTTTGTCCGATACCACAGGCTCTGCGTCCGGATCGTTCACGAAATCGTTTTTAACCAGTGCTCCTGCTACTGGCTTGCC
>DDJQ01000113.1:0-1804 GCA_002339125.1 Alteromonadaceae bacterium UBA2620 | reverse complement strand
GCTACTGGCTTGCCTTTATGCAGAACCTGATAAGTTTGCATTTCGCCCAGCATCAGCGGGAAGCTGTCGCCAACCGGCACAATTTGCAGTACCTGATCGTCGAGCGCTGGCACTTTACGCAGCGGTCCACGTAAATGCACGGCATACTTGATGGTTTCTTCACTTAAAATGGCATCAGGCAGTTCATCACGGCCTTTACCAATCCAGTGACCTTCACCGGTGTTAGACCAGATACCGTTATTTAACACCGCTGACACAGCAACCGGGTAGTCGTCGCTGGTGACCAGCAGTAACGGGCCACTTGGGGTTAATTCTACATCCACACTATCCCAGTCTTCATCAAAACCATTGACCGCACCAAACTTTGGTAAACGGGCAACAGTATCAAGATCGTCTGCGCCGACACCATACACAACGGCCAGTTGCTTGGCACGCTCAGCGAAGTAAATACCGTGGGCGGTAGCTTGTGCACTGATCAGTGCAGTAAGCGCGAGTACACCTAATTTCTTCAACATTGTTGTTTCCTCAAGTTAGTTTTTTGTTTTAAGCGAATGATAAAAACCGGCTACGGTTACTGTGACAGTAACCGGTTGTTCCGACATGTTTTGCCAGTACCAGCCGTGCGTGCCCTTAAATGGCGCTTTGAAGATGCCGTTATCACCGGCGATTGCTTTTGCTTTTTTATAACTTTCAAATTCATCGCTATTGAGCTTTTCACCATGCATATCCATATACAGTGGCGCACCATCGGTTTGCCAGGTAAAGCTCACTCCGTTTCCTTCGTCCATTAACGCTTTGACTTCAATACCTTCATATTCCGGTATCTCAATAGTCAGCGTTTTGGTTGCATACTCGCCCTCGCTGTTAGCCAGAATAAAATCGGCACCAGAGCTAATTTGCATTTCTTCACCTGCCACAGCAGTTTTCATACTGGTTAACCCAAGCAGGCTGCCAATGCCGGTAAAGTCTTTATTATATTCAGCAGGCAATACCACGGTTACCGATAAAACCACTGCCAGTAATGAGGCGATGCCCAGCCCTTTAATTACTTGTTGATTCGATACATCGACGTGTTGTTGGGTAGTCATACTGTGCCCCACATATATCCGGAAAGTTGAAAGATAGTCAGCGTTACGCCCGCCGTTACCAATGCCATATTTGAAGCAAAGGCATAACGGGTAAAGTGTTGGCTTTTACGAAGCAGAATAATCAGCATTAACATGCCAAACAGCGCAATCATCTGCCCCATTTCTACACCCACATTAAATGAGATGATGTTGCCCACCAGACCATCTTCGGATAGCGTAAAATCCTGCAGTTTGGTGGCCAGACCGAAGCCATGAAACAAGCCAAAGACTAACACCGCCCCTTTGGTGTTGATGTCAAACCCAAAGAAACGCGGAAAAAAGCCGATGTTATCCAGTGCCTTGTACGCCACAGATAAGCCAATGATGGCGTCGATAATGTACGCATTGATATGAATACCGGACAACACACCAAACAACAGGGTAATACTGTGACCTAAGGCAAATAAGGTAACGTAAATCCCCACATCTTTGAGTCGGTACAGGAAGAAGATCACCCCAAACAGGAACAATAAATGGTCATAACCGGTGACCATGTGCTTCGCCCCTAAATAGATGTAAGGGATAATCTGTAACCCTGTGCTCGACTCCAGAAATGCGCGGTCGCCATCAGCTACGCCATGCGCAGCGGCAAACGGCACTACCAGCAGGAGTGCAAACGTTAACAGAGCTTGATTAATCCAACACATAAGTCTGAGTATAAGAAATATTAACGCTAT
>DDJQ01000088.1 GCA_002339125.1 Alteromonadaceae bacterium UBA2620 | reverse complement strand
GGGAAAATCCCTAGAACCCCATATCGCTAAAGCAACGATAATAAGGGGCTCTGATGTGATATCTGTGAGTCGATTTTGCACTATTTTAATAAATGCTTGTTGGGCCTGACTTATAGGTTTGACCATAATGGCAACCCTTACTCTAAAACGTCATTATTTGCTTCAAATCGAGCGATAGAACAACTTAGCGCGTCAATCAGCAATAAATTACTATCATAGTCGTCTAGCAACATTTCCATCATCATCAATGATTTGGCGTATTCATTTTTACTACTTATTTTGCTAAGCATTGGATATTTTTGGGATAGATTTCGTCCCAGTTCTCTGAGTTGAAGCAACTTATTACTACATTCCTGCAAATATCCTGCTTCGAGAGGGTCTGAAGTTAAGGTGTTGAATATATTATCCATCTCGAGTTCAGCATCGATTTCAGGCTGTTCACTTCGCTCTTCTAAAGCTTCAGTCGATTCATTTGCAAGATAATATTGTGAAGAATTGCGTTTGCTGACTAGCTGATCAACCGAGTATTTGTTTGTGTTGAGACAGCGTTTTTTGCACCAGTGTATGGCGATTCTATCTAGCGTTGTCGCAGGTATACTCGCTTCCAAAGTAAATTGAGAGGTCAATTCATCGTTAATGAGTTTCTGCGAAATAGTCGTAGCAGCAGTGTGGTCTAATTGAATTACGGCCGGGTTAGGATTGACCTCATAACTGCTTGAATCATAAATACACTCTTGGTAAATTCCTACACCTTCTGCGGGCTCTAAAACCCACTCTTTTGTGCTCATAACGGAAACTCCTATTTGGCAGATTCATTAGCCTCTTTAAACTTAGCCGTTGATGGAAGATAACTATTTTACGTTGTAACAAGTTATAGAAATCCGCTGGGCTTTTATCTGGGTTAAGAAGATTTCTTTTTAAATATCAGTTTTTTAAATCGGTCGCTACCTGGATACAGCGTGAATGCTCGGCCTGAGACACTCAACTCACCATTTTTAAAAAGTTGTTCGATTTTCGACTTATATAACGGAGAGTAATTTTCGATAGGCACACTATCATAACTGCCCATGCCGGCGTAGTAAGCAACATGAAATGAGCCATTGTCTGTTGACACTAATAACGAAGGAGAATGCACCTTTTCATCTGTCCACTTTTTTAGCGCGAGCATTATTTCGTTAATAGCAGCACTATCAGTCATATTCTTATCCTATTATTAATCTAGGCAATTACTAAAAGCACAGTGTTACTTCAGGTTCTATCTTTTAATACGAGGAAACCAATAAGCTGTGGTCTTACTGAAAACTTCCCGACTCCCGTTCTTCCGCCCACTCATATAAGGCGCTTATTCCTCGTCCCTGGTAACGCCTTGCAATTTCAGATGGTGTCAAACGTGAAAACGCTTCGAGCTGTTCTTTCATAAACCAAGACCAACATTCGCTGTCAGAAGTAAACCATGGCCGCACGGTACTCATAAGCGAGTCAATTTCGCTCAACCTTTTAAGGACCAGAGTTTGATTGTTAGGTTCCTCTAACTCTTCAAGTACAATTGACAAACCAATCGCATGCAAAAAAGAAGTCGTTGATGTGGAATACGCTTTAGCTGATTCATTCAGACTTTCAGAAACCCTCTCATGAGAGGCATTTTTCTTGGCGTATTTAAACATTCTTTTTGATAGCCTAAATTTTGAGTAGAGCCAATTAAGTGGATTCACCACCAAAATTAACCTGGAGTAAAAGTGTCGCAACGAAATAAAATTCGTCGTCCTCGTACGAGTATTATCCAGCAAAGAGAGCTGAAAAAAAAGACATCAAAATGATGCGTATATTGCTTACTAAAATGATTGGTAGAATTTCTACAACAAAATGCAGCAGTCCCTTTGTCAGGATAGTTGTCGCCTTAGTTTTTATAATTTAAGGCAGGGTGCGGAAGTTAGGTCTGGGTGAGATTTTATTTTGAAGCATATTAAAATGGCAGTGGTTAGCCGAGTGCATCAGTAAACATTAAGTGCCTGTTCCGAAATATGTGAGTTTCCGGGTAAAAGGAATTTCACCTCCAACCTAAATTTCTTATAGTTTAGTTGAGTTAGTGCCGAGCATAAATCCATCTAAACGCTGAGATGCGCGTTCTATCGCGTTAGCACAGTGTGCATAAGTAGGGTTTTTCTTGGCAAGTTCACTGTAATGCTCTTTCGATTTAGAGAAGGTGTAGTTCAACATGTCATCCATCTGATTCTCTAGTATCATTCGTTCAATAGTTCGAATATAACGTTTTGTGGTTTCAACGTTTTTATGCCCTAGAATTTCCTGGAGTATCCTGTGAGCATCGTTAACCATTAAATCATTTGTATGACAAGCCGTTTTGTTGTGCATTTTTAGATAACGCCAAAGTATCTGAGTTGCCCCGGTGTGTCTGCACATGTGTGAATGAATCTTGATATTAAGTGCTTCTGATGCTCTCTCAAGCGCATATTGATATTCACGATAACTCACAGGGGTGCCTGTTTTCTTTATCCATGGGGGTTTCGCGTTTGGGTCTTTGTGAGCGCCCCACTTTTTGTTCTTGAGGCACTTTTCCTTGTATTTTTTTAAGCGCAACGAATAGGAAATTGTCGAAGCGCTAGATCCCTCTTCGACAACCGGTGCGATGTACTCATGGTGCAATATCGCATGCACCTCCCTTGAAAGAAAAGTTTTGTCTTTTTTGCCACCTTTCTTCACGTAGTAAATCGGTTGCTTATAAAGCTTTTCGCTTCTTTCCACTTGAGGATATGTTAGGAAGTTGCTGTTTAGAGAGGTTGGAATAAAAGTAAAGTCACTGATCAACGCAGATGCTCGTAATAGCGTTGTCGTTTGCGCGAATAACATTGCAGAGTATACAGGATCATCTTCATACAAAAAGGCATAAAGCGCCCAAAAGTCTTCCATTGATAACACACTATCGCAGTAGTCATCTGAAAATTCTTTATTGTTTAAATCAATTGCAGTTTCAATTTCACCCTTATGAGCGTGTGATACAGCGGTATGAGAGAAGAAATTATTATCAATATCGCGTTTTCTTTCATAAACGATTGTATCGGGCATATACATCACGTGTTCAACGTGCGTCATACTAAGAAAACGATAGAACGAGCGCCAGGCCTTAACATACAACTCAATCGATGCTTCTTTCCATGCACTCTCGGGATCTCCGTTACCTGTTCGTAGGGCATGAATAATCGGATTCATATTACCTTCAAACGTCGCTTGAAGATAATGCACACCAACTTTGCGTTTATTAGTTTCTGGATCGACATACTCCTGCTCTGCTAGTCTGTTAATGAAGTATACGATACGAGAAATACTATCTCTTATCGTCTTAGTGCTAGACTTTCGAATGTCAGGATGTATCAGCGTGGGATATTTTTGCCGGCAAATTACATAGTCAATGATGTGAAGGTTTGGCTCATTGGTTTTTATATCATAAGGAAAGGGAAAGTCTCTGACACCTCCTCTGTATTCTAATTCGAGCATCATATTTCAAACCCCACATGTATTTTTTTAAATCCAAATCCGCGGCTTAAAGCATTATTAATAGCTCTGTCTTTTGCGACCAATACTACTTTCTTCTTGGCTCTCGTGACGGCAGTATAGAGCCAACTGCGCTCAACCATCTCAAAGTCTTCCACAACCACAATTGCTGTATCAAACTCGGAACCTTGACTGGAGTGACATGTCAGCGCATACGCATGTTGTAATATGTAATCACCGGAGAAACTATTCTGGATCTTGTCCAACTCAAGCAGTTTTCGACCCTCTTTAAAGTCAATAATCAAGGCTGCATGCGTTTGGCCAGTTATACAGCCTGTTGAACCATTCACTAAGCCTAGGTCCGCATCATTCTTCTTGTATATCACTAAATCGCCTTCTCTGAACTGTGGAGCAACCTTAATAACCTTTCGACTTCCAGCAAGTGCTCGATGTATTTTTACATTCACTTCAGTTACTGTGGATTTACGTGCCGCTATAATGTGTGCGTCAGCACCGTTAAACGTGTTGAGATAGTATTGCCTTTCAACTATCGCCATTAACTCCGACTTTTCCTCGTACGAAATGATTTCAACATCGTTACTAGGGGCAAATTCCGACCCTCGCTTTATAGCATCAGCCACTATTTGGACGCCCTGGTTACTCCTAAAATTCATAGTTAATTCGATGCGTGGAACTACGTTAGATTTAATTAGCTTATGAAATATAAGCCCTATGCCGACTGGCGCTAATTGCGCCCAATCGCCAATAAAAACAAGCCTTAGCGGTCTATCCTCAAACACACTCAGTATGCGATACATTGATTGCAAATCAACCATCGAAGCTTCGTCAATATGAACCACTGGCATTCGATAGTTGTCGAGGAAATTTGGTTCTATTTCAACTCTATTTAACAGTGCCGCGATGGTGAATGCATCATCTTCTGTTTGTTGGATTAAACGCTGACTTGCTTTGCCTGAGAGTGCGATTTGCAATACATCGCTTCCACTTTGCTTTATCATATCGTTAGCACAATATAATACCGATGTCTTGCCTGTTCCACCGCCACCGCTGACCAACGATACGGAGTTGTTGAGGATGAGTTTAACGGCTTCGGTTTGCTCATCACTTAACCCAAATCCGTTCTGAAACCTGTAGTTTTTAAGCTCTTCATTTGATACTTGAATTTCCATGATTTTATTATTGAGACGGCTTCTTAATTGTTCTGCAACATAATTCTCCATAATCGCTGAGCCTGACAACGCGAGTGATGTTGTAGAACTAGATTGAGTAAAGATCACTCTCTCTCTATCGTTACGTAGTGCCTGTTTCAGAGCTTTCTCCGCAGCCTCTTCATTTCCTAACAAGGTTATCAGTTGCCTTTTGCATCCTTCCAATGAAATCCACGTACTGCCAATTTTTAGTTGACGATATAAAATTTCTTCTACTGCACAAATTAATCGGCGAGGGTCGCTTTGTTTAAGGTTCAAAGCCTTGGCCAAACAGTCAGCCGAAGTAAAGCTTGTGAAGGCCCAAATGCGGTAAGGGTCTTCTTGAAGTTTAGCTACTGTATCATCCTGGTAAACAGTGAATGCTTTTCTCGCCGCAGAACGAAGTGCTTGCCTGTTCTTTGCATTAACATTACTCAAGACCGTGTCCATAAACTGTATTAATTCAACCTTGCCGCCTTGTTCACGCCATTGGTTGCAGATGGTGCTTGCTAATGCTCTTGAAATCATAGGGACTTTACTCAGTACTTCGATTTCATTAGCTTCGATGAGATGAATTAGATTACCGGGAAAGGCTTCTATGAGACGCTGTGAGGTTGCTTTTCCAACGCCAACACACGCACCAATAAAATCGGTAATCATTAGATGGGATACGGGCGTGTAATCTACTTCTTTTGCAAGGAACTGCTCTCCATACTTCGTTTCAATAAGATTGCCTTTCACTCGTATATGATCCCTTGGCTCAACGTGCATGTCTTCCGTGGGCAGCAAGACTTTGAGGTTGCCCTGCTTGGTCGCTAGCGTAATCACCTGGGTTTCGCGAGATGAATAAATGATCTTTTTGACAGTTCCGGTGGCGATATCCATCAGTAAATACTGCCAGCTTTTAAAGCACAGGTTGTGCTGCCAAGGAGTCGCTTTTTCGCTTGTTTGAACTGTTCTAGTTCCTTTTCGACTTTCAATCTCGCTTCGCGCTCTTCGGTAACCTTTTCTTGCATTTCTTTCAGTTGTTGTCGAAGCTTTGAAATGGCGCGAGACTTCATGGTCTCACTCATTTCATCCAGCGCTGAATCCGATGAAAAGGAGATTTTTTTAACTTCGTTGTTAGCAATTTTAACGTCAATATCAGCCAACATTTTTGCAATTTGAGTATTCTTTGTGAGCAGTGGTGAGGTGTACTCAACTTCCTCTAACGGAGTGTCAAGGAAATATGCCCAAATCGCTTTACGATAGAGGTTGCCTTTTAGGTTGGTTGGCCATTCGTAAGTTGGTTCGTCTAACCTGGTTTTGATAAACGCGATAAAGTTCTGTGCGGTTTCTCGTCGTTTCTCATTAGTATCCTTTTCTGTCGTGATAATACTTGCGGTCTTCAACGCTATTTCAGCGGATATAATCATATCTTTAAACGACTGTCGGATATTGACTGGCCTTATATCATAGCCAATTAGAGTCGATAACTTCTTCAAATCAATCTTTGTTCGCTTGGTGTTCAATACCTTTACTGCGCTGTTGGGAGTGATTTCAAACTCGTTCAATATCGACTCAAGGGCTAAGCGCCTTAACTGTCCAAGCTCCTGCTTACTTATGTAACCTTGTTCAAATTTCTTTGCGAGATTTTGCTGTGTATTACTTCCCTGCATATCTAATCACCTCCATTTCATCAAACTTTTCCGTTTTCATGTCTGGCCAGGTCATTTTTTTCGCTTTATCCAAGATAATTCTTTCATCCATTTTCTTGGATAGTTCACGCTGGTTGTTGCGTGAAATCAATACTTCTTCTCGCGTATGAAATACAACCACGCGAGTTTTTATATCGGCAGTACGCACGTACTGCTGAATAATTAGCATCCACTTCAATCTATCGCTTTGGGTTAGGTTTGTGGCATCAATAATCACGGGATGCCTGTCGCTAGCTTGGAATAATTGTTCGCTACGCCATGTGGTTTTGCCTGCGCACGGGGGACCGACAAGGACATAAATACGCATTGGTAATGGACGCTGAAGTACTGCCTCAAGCTCTCTCTCACAAAGTTCCCAAGCCTGCTCTCGTAATGCGATATCATCAAACGTATAGTTTCCATTAACTGCCAAATGTAAATCCGGTGATACCACTTTAGCAGAAGCAATACTGACAACATTGCCGCTAGCCGCTTGTTTGAGGAGCGTCTTGCTATAGGTGGCATCAAGCAGGTTCATTTCCAGATTATTATGCTTATCATTTAAGCTCTTAATTCGGCTTTGAAGTTCTGCAATCATTTCTCGGCTTTGTTGTAATAAACCTTCGAGCTTGCTTGAACGTTCGATTTCTTTACTTGCTATTGCTTGTGCCTTTGCCAATGCGCTGTTTGATTTTATGTGGTCATCAAATTCATGTTGGAACTTCTTAATCGTAGCATTAACCTTGTCATACTTTGCTTGAATTGAGGAATCTTTTATTTTTCCGCCACTTGCATAAAAATATGTTTTGTTAACGTTAGCCTTTGCTAATACGTTTGCCGCTGAAGCAATATTTTTTTTGTTTGCTGCAATCGCTTCTGTACTGAGTGTTTCAAACGCAATATACAGGTCGTGAATACGCTCGTCGTGACTACGTTTATCGTATACTTTCTTAGTTCGTTTGGACATCAAAGTAACCTTCATTGCGCTCTTCTGAATAGATTTTTTTGAGCGGTTCTGCGTACATTTTTACGAAAGTTTTTGCTTCTTCTTCTACATTGAAATCCGCATTAATGCCTGCTCGGTAATTGACATAGAAATCAAAAGTTTCCAATAGTTTTCGAGACCACTTTTTAACTAGAAGCGCTGTGGGACAGCTTATCCCGACACATTGCGAAGGGTTGGGCAGTGTCATCAGCGCATCGGTAATAGCTTTTGATATTTTAGAATCTTGTCGTTTTGCATGGTTAAGATGGGCAGCGCATGGACTATCAGTGCCGTCATTGGTTGGACGCATACATACTACGCTAAGCGGTGTGATTAGTGCGTACGTTTCACCACCTTCGATATCATCAAGCAACACATTGGTCAATCGCTCTTCCATTGTTTGCAGAAGATCCATTTCTGTTAAATTTTCATTTTTAAGTTTAAATTCTTCGTTGATATCGTCTTTAAGTGCTTCTGCACCTTTTTCCAATGTCGTGCCGTAGCTTCCACCCACTTCGCGGTTCACAATTGCCTTCGCCAAATCCCTTGCCATCGCCCCATGTGTCTTTTTCAGCATTTCTTCGCGCTTCTTTATCACCAATGGATTTCTGCGTATATATTCATCTGGCATCAAGGCATTTGTGTGTCCAAACATGCGTTTAAGCAGTAAAATAGCAACATGAGAATGCTCTGCAATATAGCCTGCTAGCGTGGCGCGGACGCAGTGTGCTGTAGCTTCCTCATCTAGAATGGTATTCAACTCAAAGTCATAGTAATCAGGCAAAAATTTAAGAAGTTTGTTTAAGGAAGTACTCTCTCTCATTTTTCCGAGTTCGTCCTTGGTAAGTTTACGCTTGGAGACGGGGAGCTTGAAAGTGTTTGGTTTTTTCAGTTCTGTCAGGAGGAAGGGGTTATCATTATAACGTAATCGTTCTAGCAGTTTTACAGCTTGGTAAGTCGTTTTACCTACGGGTAGTACAATACGATTTTTCGTTTTTTTTACATCTGACACAAACCAATAAATATCTTTATGTTTTTTCGAGGGTTGGCAGCAACCAACGCGCAGGTTACGCATGTCTACATTGCGTAACCCTGTCGTCAATAAAATAATCCAAGCGCAGGCCGATTGTGCAAGGCGCAGAGTATGATTTGTCCAAGAAACGTCAAGGTATAATTGTGGATACCCCCGTCCGTTTTTGCGTGTCTCTCTGGTATTAATTTTTATTGGAATGATTTGGTCAAAAACGTCACGTTGCGTCAGAACGTAATCTCTTACTGGTGCACATTCTTTCGCAGAGGCCAGAGCTTTTGAAGGATCTATCGATTTATTAGTATCACGTGCCTTGCGGATAGCAGCAGTAAAGCCTTCAAGAGCGTCATGCGACCCAATGATTGGGAGGCTATGTTTGACTATAGTGGATACCGTCTCAAAAGGCAGTGGCGGATGAAATTTTCTTTCCGTCTCGATACCGGCAATGTTCCTTTGTTGTTCACACCATTTTAGGATGCTAACACCGTCCCCATGCCACGGAGTGGGTAGTTTGCCAATGAGCGTTTTAAATTCTTGTTGAGGAAGAGCTGAAAGTTTACCGATAAAAGTCAGTGCGCCTATGGGGATTATCTTGCGCTTTGCCAATGCTAGCTGAACCGTATGAGTTATTTCGTGATCTTCAATAGAAGAAAACGATGCAAATGGCGCGTTGTGATGCGCCAGCAATATGCCTCGCTCAATCAACATAGGTATATACTCACCCAAGAAGTTGAGCAGATAACCGTAAGCGGTCGAAGCTGATAAATGTAACGTATGGATCATTTCATAGGTTGCCACCTGTAACAGCAATCGAAGTGGTTTTTGCTCTGGGGTAGGCAGATATTCGTTAAACTTTATGGTGTATCGATCTTTAAAACACCACTCGTTATCGAAAATACTGGTATTGTGAAGAAAACACGATACATCTGCGGTTTTGTAACGCCGTTCGATATCCTCTAATATCGTCCATTGCTTCCGACCCAGCTCAAATTTTGAGTCCTGAAAATCCATTACTTGAGTCTTAATTTGCATAGCTATTTCCAATTAAAATTGCGCCACGGGGGGGACTAAAATGTCTCCACTATTGAATGCGATTGCGGCTTCCTCGAAAGCGGTATCTGCAATCCAGTCACCATCGGGATGCTCAGAGCGAAAACGGTTGATAGTATCGTGGGCAATCTGACGTCTGTCGGCCAGTAACCCGGAGAAGAATAAAGGGTTTTCAGCAGCTATGGCATCGTATTGCATGGTGCGATACCAAATGTTCTTTATGTGGTGAGAGTAGACTTCGGAGCGCTTACAACCCAAACACAAGTCGTATTTTTTGCAACGTTCAGCGACCGGGATATCATGTGTCGGTTTGGTATCATCGGTACAATCACAAAGGTACACCGATTTGCTCGATCTATTTTGCTCGCTATCTTCGCAGATACGCCCCTGGAAATGGAGCGCTTTATTGAGCATGTCGTTGGTGAGCGCAACCAAGGATGTATCGATAACATGACTGGCTGAGCCAGTTTTCATAATATAACTGTGGAATGTGGTATCAAAGCTGTTGTGGTTGAGTGCCTGCTGCATTATCGAAACGATCGACTCATTATCGCTGACCTCACCAATCGTTTTCATCAGCAGATTCCCTACGAATGTTTTTCGGAGTTTACGAGTTTCTAAACTATTGATTGCCTTGCCGCTATCCGAAAACACAGGGTAGGCTTTCAGGAAGAATATCCTCAAATGCTGAGTCATTTTCGAGCATTTTATGCCGTCAAAGAATAGTTCCCTGGCAGGATTGTTAAGTATGTCGTCAAGCAATTTTAAATACGTAAAGAGTGTTGATTTCAACGGCACGCGGATGCTGATGTCTTTTACTACTTTTCCTTTTAGCTTTTTGCCGGTAAGTCTTACTACCTTTTGAGAGCGATGCGTCTCACTCGTTACACCGAGGTGCTTATCATAATGTTCATACCATGGCACACAGCCATAATTTCGTTTGAGTGAACATATAGACTCTCCGTTTTTACCTGTTAAAATCATCGCATACAGTGCAACTAGATAAATTGGCTGTTTGTCCATCAATTTAAAATGAGAAAGCCAATTTGTGTATCCACCCAGTGGTCCGTAATGTTGACCAGCATAAGTTTTAAAAGTGTCGTACTGCTGGCTTAAATTTACTCCTTCTTTGTTTTTATTTTTTCCGACAAAAGCTGCAATCCTTGATGCGAAAGGCGGGTTTTCTACTACATTGCCAGCACGTTGACATTGCACGGAATAGAGCATATTTTGATAAATTGATTCGTAGTTTCCATCCTTAAAAAGTTGGTTAACCTTTGATGTGACGCTTTTCTCGCCAATACCGCCATCTTCAAATCCGATAAAATTGTCGCCAAGACTATCTTTAGATACTGCGTTGATTGCACCAAAATGCGACTTCATTCTTTCAATTTCGTACATGCAATAAGTCAGTATCTGACACATTTCTTTGTCGCTGTAACTTTTTTCGTCTGTTAGTGAATCAAAGTCTTGCACTTCAATATTCGGTATTTGTTGTGGTGGAACAGGTATATCAGATGCTAAGCCTCCGAGCGTCTTTGTATAAGGGTGTCTTGATATTACTCTGGTTAAAAAATATTTTACCTTATTCGCCTTGGCGTGAGTTTGGAACTTTACGGCTTCATGTAGCATATGAAATTCCAAATCTTCAATACGTTGACATGTTGGATACTTCTCGGCGATAAATTGAACAAAGAATTTTGCACCTCTGGCCAAATTTGTACATGGGTGTTGCCCAATGCTCTCCGAATTAAGGTAATTGATAAATAATTGTGCTATTTGTTTTACGAATCCTTCGCCAATTAGCTTACGGCCATCAGAAACCAGTGAAAACGCATTCTTCGATGCAAATAAATGAGGCCTTGGAAGTGAAGAACTATCAAATTCCTTGGAAGTGTGCTCGAAAAACAGTGTGAAGTTCGGCGTTGAGATATATGGCTCATAGGTAGACAAGCCCCTTCCATCACCAACTATCATATTAACAACCGTCGAACTTTGTTTTTTGCCCAGAGTTGAAACAATCCGCTTGTTTTTTTTCTTAGCCATTTGTAATCCTTTTTGATAATTCACAATTTGATGGTATACCAAAAAATCAAAAATTTTGGTGTACATGTAATCTAACTTAAAAAAATCATATTTATGTTTATTGTTGGCCATGTCACCAAAGACGGCAGTCTGGCGGGGCCCAAGGTCCTTGAGCATTGTATTGATTGTTCGATGATGCTCGAAGGAGAGAGTGACGGCAGGTTCAGAACGCTGCGCAGTCATAAAAACCGCTTTGGGGCGGTTAATGAACTGGGCGTGTTTGGCATGACAGACAAAGGGGTAAAAGAAGTCGGTAACCCCTCAGCAATATTTCTTAGTCGCAGCGACAGTCAGGCCCCCGGCTCAGTAGTGATGGTCATCTGGGAAGGCACCCGGCCACTGCTGGTTGAAATTCAAGCTCTGGTTGATTATTCGCAGCTCAATAATCCACGCCGCGTGACTGTGGGCCTTGAGCAAAACCGGTTAGCCATGTTGTTAGCGGTAATGCATCGCCACGGCAATGTGCAGATGAACGATCAGGATGTGTTTGTTAACGTGGTGGGTGGAGTGAAGGTCAGTGAAACAGCCGCCGATCTGGCGTTACTAGTGGCCATGATATCCAGTTTCCGTAACCGCGCTTTACCCCGGGAACTGATAGTCTTTGGGGAAGTCGGGCTGGCTGGCGAAATTCGCCCGGTACCCAACGGCAGTGAACGGTTGAGTGAGGCGGTTAAACACGGCTTTAAGCGGGCTATTGTGCCCAAGGCTAACGCGCCGAAAAATAAAATCGCGGGCTTAACTGTTATCCCGGTAACCAAACTGAGTGATGCGCTGGAGGCGCTCGACGCTTAGTCTGAAGGCAGTGACGCGGTGATCTTGTCGACCAGGGTTTCAAGCTCAGTGGCGTCAAGATCGTCCTGACCGCTGTTCAACAGCAACAAGCGCCGCAATAGTCCTAGATCGTCTACTGAAATATGCATAATGCGGAGTCCGGCTTCGCTTGACTCTCTGTTGTCCGGCGCATGCTCCAGGCGGATTATTTCGCCGCTAAGGGATATGGGCGGACTGTCTTCATTCGCTTTAAAGTTTAGCCCGACCTTATCACTGGCAGGCAGATTCACTCCTGCTGGCAGTCGGGCTATCCGCAGCCCCTGCAACGATACATCCACCACTTCTACCTCAAAAGCATCACCTTGTGCGGTAACAAGCTGCCCTGACAAATGAATGCCAACCCGTTGAAAATGGCGTTTTTCTTGTTGCATGGGAGAACTGATTCCTCTACTGACACACTGGCTATACACCCTTGTTTTAGTGTAGTGCATAGCCGGAGGTTTGACTGATTTACTTACTGATTCGCTTGTATTTCAGTCGGTGTGGTTCAACCACGTCCTGCCCAAAGTTAGCTTTTAACCAGCTTTCATAGTCGTTGTAGTTACCTTCATAGAAGTTAATTTTGCCTTCGTCCCGGTAATCAAGAATATGCGTAGCAACACGGTCAAGGAACCAACGATCGTGCGAGATAACCATGGCGCAGCCCGGGAACTCAAGCAGAGCGTTTTCCAGTGCACGCAGGGTTTCTACGTCCAGATCGTTGGTCGGTTCATCGAGCAGCAGTACGTTGCCGCCAGCTTTTAACAGCTTAGCCAGGTGCACCCGGTTACGTTCACCACCGGATAAATCCTTGATGAATTTTTGCTGGTCGGTGCCTTTGAAGTTAAAGCGGCTGCAATAAGCGCGGCTGTTCAGTTCAAAATTGCCAATGCGCACGATGTCCTGGCCGTCAGATAACTCCTGCCACACAGTGTTGTTACCATCCATGTGGTCACGGAACTGCTCAACACTGGCAATTTTTACTGTATCACCAATGGTTACTGAACCCGAGTCAGGTTGTTCCTTGTCGGTAAGCATTCTGAACAGGGTTGATTTACCGGCGCCGTTAGGGCCGATAATGCCAACGATAGCACCCTTAGGTACGGTAAACGTCATGTCGTCGATAAGTACGCGATCACCATAAGACTTCTTCAGGTGCTCAACTTCGATAACTTTGTCACCCAAGCGCTCACCCGGTGGAATGAACAACTCGTTGGTTTCGTTACGTTTCTGGTAATCACCGCTCGATAGCTCTTCAAACCGTGACATACGCGCCTTGCTTTTTGCCTGACGGCCTTTGGGGTTAGTGCGTACCCACTCAAGTTCTTGTTTGATAGACTTCTGACGCGCGTTTTCAGTGCGCTCTTCCTGCTCCAGACGGGCTTCTTTTTGCTCCAGCCAGCTGGAGTAGTTACCTTCCCATGGAATACCGTGTCCACGGTCGAGCTCCAGGATCCAGCCTGCTACATTGTCAAGGAAATAGCGATCGTGGGTAATGGCCACTACAGTGCCTTCATAGTCGTGCAGGAAGCGTTCTAACCAGGCCACGGATTCGGCATCCAGGTGGTTAGTCGGTTCATCGAGCAGCAGCATGTCGGGCTTTTCCAGCAGCAGGCGACACAGTGCAACGCGGCGGCGCTCACCACCAGATAGCTTGCTGACGTCAGCATCCCACGGCGGCAGACGCAGTGCATCGGCGGCGCGTTCCAGCGCGTTTTCAAGATTATGCCCGTCTTTGGTCTGAATAATGGCTTCCAGCTCGCCCTGTTCTTTAGCGAGGGCATCAAAGTCGGCGTCCGGGTCGGCATAAGCGGCATAAACCTCGTCGAGGCGTTTCAGCGCATGAGCAACATCTGCCACGGCTTCTTCGATATTGCCGCGCACATCTTTGGTTTCGTCCAGTTGGGGTTCCTGGGGCAGGTAACCAATATTGATGCCGGGCTGGGCACGGGCTTCACCTTCAATCTCGGTATCAACACCGGCCATAATGCGCAGCAGCGTGGATTTACCGGCGCCGTTTAAGCCCAGTACGCCAATTTTTGCGCCGGGGAAAAAACTCAGTGAAATGTCTTTTAGAATCTGACGATTGGGTGGCACAATCTTGCCCACCCGGTGCATGGTATATACGTATTGTGACATGCTTGGTCCTGGCTTTTTAGAAAGTCGCTATTGTAATCAAAGACGCAGCCACTTGGTAGGCGTCTGCGGCTTATAGGTTAGTACAAAGTGGTATTTTTTAAATCATGTGTGAGCCAACCGGTGTTTTTTTTTGTAAACTACCTCAATCGAAAACAGGTTTAATGTCCGGCAGGCTTGATTGTCGCAATTCATCGTCTGTCGGGTATGCCTAGAATTAACTAAGGATTTTTCATGCCAGCACAACCTCAAACGCTGTCTTTGGCTCAACTTGCTGAGCAGGTTGGTGGCGATGTCCATGGCGACGGCTCAGTTATGCTCTGTGGCGTCAGCACTCTGAGCAGTGCAACATCTTCCCAAATTTCATTTTTAACTAACGGTAAGTATCGTTCTCAACTGCAGTCGACTGAGGCTGGTGCCGTTATTTTGCATCCCAACGAAGCGGAAAACTGTCCGCTGCCCGGGTTATTGCATAACAATCCCCATGCTGCCTTTGCGCGCATTGCGCAAATCTTTGACACCACACCTGGTGTGGCGGTAGGCCAGCATAAAACAGCCGTTGTGGCCGACTCGGCCAAACTGGGCGACAACGTAGCCCTTGGTCCTTATTGTGTTATCGAAGATGACGTAGTGCTGGGCGATAATGTGGTGATTGGCGCCCACACGGTGATTAGCCGTGGCTCGCACATTGGCAACGGTTCGGTCATTCATCCTAATGTTACCGTGTACCACGGTGCTCGTATCGGTCAGCGGGTCCGTATTCATAGCCAGACAGTGATTGGCGCCGACGGCTTTGGCTATGCCAACGATGCCGGGACCTGGTTACCTATTCCGCAAACGGGCTCGGTCGTCATTGGCGATGACAGCCAGATTGGCGCTTCAAGTACTATCGACCGGGGAGCTCTGGACGATACTATTATCGGTAAGAATGTAATCATCGATAATCAGGTACAAATCGGCCATAACTGTATTATTGGCGATCACAGCTGTATTTGTGGTGCGACCGGCATTGCCGGCAGTGCGACCATTGGTAAATATGTCATTATTGCGGGTGGTTGCGGCATAGGTGGTCACCTGACTATCTGCGACAAGGTGCAAATCACTGGTTACACCATGGTTATCAGCGACATTAAAGAGCCGGGTGTCTATTCATCTGGTCAACCGGCAATGACCAATCGCGAATGGCGCAAAAATGCAGTGCGTAACCGCCAGTTAGAACAACTTTTTGACCGTGTAAAACAGCTGGAAAAGAACGGCTGACGCTTGCGATAAAATGGCCTGTCATACTTTCTTTGCATGGCGGGCCAGGGCGTCTGAGCAAGCCGCGCCCGCATAGTGTAACCCGCCGTTGACAGCCACTTTGTGCTTTTACTGTTCGGATTTGTCATAAATCAGCCACAAAGCAGTATACATAGCACGTAAAATGACTAGAATATGCCACTCTGATTTTACGCGACCCCAAAACGCAGTAAGGAGCCTTCATGTTACCGCGCCAAATGAACATTGCCGATTTTGATCCGGAATTAGCCGCAGCGATTGATAAAGAGAATCAACGCCAGGAACACCACATTGAGCTAATTGCCTCTGAAAACTATTGCAGCCCTCGAGTTATGGAGGCCCAGGGGTCGCAGTTAACCAATAAATACGCTGAAGGTTATCCTGGTAAGCGTTACTACGGTGGCTGTGAGCACGTAGATATCGTTGAAGACCTAGCCATTGAGCGTGCCAAGCAACTGTTTGGTGCTGAATACGCTAACGTTCAGCCACACTCTGGCTCGCAGGCAAACTCTGCCGTATTTATGGCGTTGCTTAACGCCGGTGATACCGTACTGGGAATGAGCCTGTCTGAAGGCGGTCACCTGACCCACGGCGCCAGCGTTAACTTCTCTGGTAAAACCTACAATGCAGTGCAGTACGGTTTAAACGAAGAAACCGGCGAAATTGACTACGACCAGGTTGAAGCGCTGGCTGAAGAGCATAAGCCAAAAATGATCATTGGCGGTTTTTCTGCTTACTCTGGCATTGTTGACTGGCAACGTTTCCGCGCCATTGCCGATAAAGTAGGTGCCTTCCTGCTGGTGGACATGGCTCACGTGGCTGGTCTGGTTGCTGCAGGGGTATATCCTAACCCACTGCCACATGCACACGTAGTTACTACCACAACGCATAAAACCTTGGCGGGTCCGCGCGGTGGTCTGATCCTGTCTGCCTGTGGTGATGAAACCATTTATAAAAAGCTTAACAGCTCAGTATTCCCGGGTAACCAGGGCGGCCCGCTGTGCCACGTTATTGCTGCAAAAGCTGTTGCGTTTAAAGAAGCGCTGCAACCAGACTTTAAAGCTTATCAACAGCAGGTTGTTACCAATGCTAAAGCGATGGTAAGCGTGATGCAGGAGCGCGGTTATAAGATCGTTTCTAACGGTACCGACAACCACCTGTTCCTGTTAGACCTGATTGATAAAGATATTACCGGTAAAGATGCCGATGCAGCCCTTGGCCGTGCTAACATTACCGTTAATAAGAACTCTGTACCGAATGATCCACGTTCACCGTTTGTGACCAGTGGTCTGCGTATCGGTACACCAGCGATTACCCGTCGTGGTTTTGGCGAAAACGAAGCCAAACAGGTAGCCAGCTGGATTTGTGACGTTCTGGATAATATGGGCGACGAGAGCGTGGTTGAACGCGTTCAGCAAGAAGTGGTTGAGCTGTGCTCACGCTTCCCGGTATACGCCTAATCCAGGAAATAACGGCTCAGTAGTTACTGGCTGAGCCGGTTACTAAGCAGGAGCGTTTATGCATTGTCCCTTTTGTTCTGCCGAAGAAACCAAGGTTATTGATTCCAGGTTAGTCGCTGAAGGACATCAGGTGCGCCGGCGCCGGGAATGCGCTGAATGCCATGAACGCTTTACCACCTTTGAAAGCGCCGAGCTGGTTATGCCGCGAGTAATTAAACGCGACGGTACCCGGGAGCCTTTCAACGAAGACAAACTGCGCGCAGGTTTACAACGGGCACTGGAAAAGCGCCCGGTAAGCACTGAAAAAATCGAGCAGTGTGTGCTGCAACTCAAATCAACATTGCGGGCAACCGGCGAGCGGGAAGTCGAAAGCGAATTATTGGGCAATCTCATTATGGATGCCTTAAAGGAGCTGGACAAAGTGGCTTACGTTCGTTTTGCCTCGGTGTATCGTTCTTTTGAAGATATTAAAGAGTTTGGTGAAGAGATAGCCAGACTGGGGGATTAAATCCCATGCAACGCCTCAATCCCAGCCCTGCCATCGATGAATACTGGATGGCAAAAGCCATTCAACTGGCAGCGAAAGGGCGCTATACCACCTCTCCCAATCCTCGTGTTGGCTGCGTTATCGTTAAAGATGAAATCTGTATTGGCCAGGGTTATCACATTCAGGCCGGTACGCCTCATGCCGAAGTGCATGCGCTGGTTGCCGCAGGTGACAATGCCCGTGACGCTACTGCCTATGTCACCCTTGAACCCTGTAGTCATACTGGTCGAACACCGCCGTGTGCTGATGCGCTGATAAAAGCCGGGGTGGCAAGGGTGGTAGTGGGGATGACCGATCCTAACCCGCAGGTAAGCGGCAGTGGCATTGAGCGAATTAAAGCTGCCGGTATTGAAGTGACCCAGGATGTTTGTACTGAGCAGGCCAGGGCACTCAATCCGGGTTTTATTAAGCGGATGCAACAGGGCTTGCCCTGGGTAAGAGTTAAATTAGGTGTCAGCCTGGATGGTAAAATAGCGCTGGCTAACGGCGCGAGCAAGTGGATCACCGGGCCGGCGTCGCGACGAGATGTACAGCGACTGCGGGCGCAAAGCTGCGCGATTATTACCGGCAGTGGTACGGTGATTGCCGATAATCCGAGTATGCTGGTGCGGCCGGAGCAGGCCGAACTCAACAATTATCCGGTTTCCGCGGTACGTCAACCGCTGCGGGTGGTGATTGATTCGCAGGAAAGGCTTACGCCAAACTGGCTGATGTTTAACGATGGACACCCGGTGCTGCTGGTGAACCAGCATTTTCGGGCGGGCTTTAGTCAGGACGTTGAGCAATGTCAGTTACCGTTATCCGCAGCAGGAAAAATTGATTTACATCTTCTGCTCGCTGAACTGGCTGAGCGCGGCATTAACGAAGTGCTGGTGGAATCTGGCTCTGGCCTGGCCGGGGCCTTTATGGCCAATGGTCTGGTGGATGAGCTGATTGTTTATCAGGCGCCGAAGCTGCTTGGCGACAAAGGCGTATCGATGCTCACTCTACCGGATTATGCCCGGGTAAGTGAGGCGCCGGACTTGAAATTAACCGACATCAGACATATAGCAGAAGACATCCGGTTGACCTATCAATTAGCCGTCGACAAGTCATAATAAAGCACACGAGAAGACATTATGTTCACTGGAATTATTGAAGCGCTCGGAACCATCGAATCCATGGTCGACCAGGGAGAATCCATTCGTCTTAAAGTTGGCGTAGGCAAGCTGGATATGTCCGATGTGGCATTGGGAGACAGCATTGCTACCAATGGCGTTTGTCTTACCGTTGTTGATTACAGCCCGCATCATTACAGTGCGGACGTTTCTGCCGAGACTATCCGTCTGACCGGCTTTGCCCAGTATAAACCGGGCACCCAGGTGAATCTGGAAAAAGCCATGCAGGTAAGCTCGCGCTTCGGCGGGCATATTGTCTCCGGCCACGTTGACGGTGTGGGTGAGGTGTCCCGCATAATTCAACACAGCGATTACGTGGAAATCTGGATCGACGCGCCGGACGATCTGGCCAAATATATTGCCCATAAGGGCAGTATCACGGTTGATGGCGTAAGCCTTACCGTAAACAAAGTGAACGGCAGCGAGTTTATGCTATGGATCATTCCCCATACGCTGCAGGAGACGGTGCTGGGCACTTATAAAACCGGTACCAGAGTGAATTTGGAAGTGGACGTTATCGCCCGCTATCTGGAGCGACTGATGCTGGGCGACAAAGCCGCCAGCAAAAAAAATGACATCAGTCTGGAATTTCTCGCCGAACACGGCTATCTAAAAAAATAACCCTACAAGACTTAATATTTATGGCACTTAATAGCACCGCTGAAATAATCGAAGACATCAAGCAAGGCAAGATGGTCATCCTGATGGATGACGAAGATCGCGAAAACGAAGGCGATATCATCATGGCTGCCGAGCATGTCACCCCCGAAGCCATTAACTTTATGGTAAAACATGCCCGTGGACTGGTGTGTTTACCTATGACTGCAGAACGCTGTCAGCGTTTAAACCTGCCGTTGATGGTCGACCTTAACAAAGCCCAGTTTTCAACAAACTTTACGGTTTCTATTGAGGCTGCGGAAGGCGTTACTACCGGCATTTCTGCAGCTGATCGGGCTACAACGATTCTGGCTGCAGTAGCCAAAGATGCTCAGGCCAAAGACATAGTGCAACCGGGGCATATCTTTCCGTTGATAGCGAAAGAAGGCGGCGTCTTAAATCGCGCAGGACACACCGAAGCCGGTGTGGATCTGGCCAGACTGGCGGGTTGTGAACCGGCAGCGGTGATTGTAGAGGTACTAAACGACGATGGCAGCATGGCTCGCCGCCCGCAGCTTGAGGCGTTCGCCGCCGAGCATGATATTAAAATCGGTACTATTGCTGATTTAATTGAGTACCGCAACCTTAACGAAACCACAATTAAGAAGGTATCCAGTTGTCAGTTACCCACTCAATACGGTGAGTTTGAACTGCATACATTTAAGGATGTTATCGATAACCAACTGCACTTTGCCCTGAAGAAAGGTGATATTCAGGCTGAGGAGCCAACCCTGGTGCGGGTTCATCTACATAATACCCTGAGCGATCTGCTGGGCTCCACCCGCGGGATTTCCCGCTCGATGACGTTACCTGATGCCATGGAGCAAATTGCTGAAGAAGGTGGTGTGCTGGTTTTGCTGGGTAAAGAAGAAGACCTTGAGTCGCAGTTACAACGCTTCGCCGCGGAAGATCGTGGTGAGCAGCCGGTCGGTAAAAACTGGCAGGGTTCATCGCGCACAGTAGGCGTGGGAAGTCAGATTCTGGCCGCCATGGGCGTGCAAAAAATGCGTTTATTAAGTAAACCCATTAAATATCACGCGCTTTCCGGGTTTGGCCTGGAAGTTGTTGAGTATATTCACGACTAACGATTGGGTTTTGGCGCTGTTGTGGTATACTTCGCGCCGTTTTTGACACGGGATTCATACGGGATTTGGGCTATGCAGGTTATCGAAGGTAATATTCGCGCAACAGGTAAGAAATTTGCCATTGTTGTTTCACGTTTTAACAGCTTTGTAGTAGAAAGTTTGTTAGAAGGCGCACTGGACACGCTGGAGCGTCATGGTGAAGTCAGTGATGAAGATGTCACACTGGTTCGTGTACCTGGCGCTTATGAGCTGCCGGTCGCGGCGAAAAAATTAGCTGAATCGAAAAAGTTCGACGCTATCATTGCCTTAGGCGCAGTGATCCGTGGCGGTACACCGCACTTTGATTTTGTTGCCGGTGAGTGCAACAAGGGCCTGGCCCAGGTGTCACTGGAATACGGTTTACCCGTGTCTTTTGGTGTGATCACCACAGACTCTATCGAACAAGCCATTGAGCGTTCTGGTACTAAAGCCGGTAACAAAGGCTCTGAAGCTGCCTTGGGCGCGCTTGAAATGGTTAATGTTATGTCTGCCCTAGACGACCTGGCATAAGGAAACTAACGTGAAAGTTTCTCCTCGCCGTCGGGCCCGTGAAATAGCGCTGCAAGGCGTTTACTCCTGGCAAATGACCCAGAACCAGATCGACCAGATTGAACTCGCTCTGGCGACAAGCAATGACATGAAAAAAGTGGATATGAACTATTTTCAGTCTTTGCTGCGTGGGGTAGTGCGCAGTGCGTCTCAGTTAGACAGCACCATTAAGCCCTATCTTGGTCGTTTGCCCGAAGAACTGGATCCTATCGAAAAAGCGATTTTACGGTTAGCCACTTATGAACTAACCGAACAAATCGATGTCCCATACAAAGTAATTATCAACGAGGCCATCGAACTGGCCAAATCTTTTGGCGCCGAAGACAGCCACAAGTTTGTGAATGGTGCGCTGGACAAAGCGGTGAAAACCCTGCGTCCTCATGAACGCGGCTAGGCCAGCTACCGTTGAAACCAGGGCAGGATGCCCTTCTTTTAAATTTCTTAACTTTCCGGATTACTGTGAAAGAGTTTGATCTGATAAAACAGTACTTTGCCCAACGTGGTCACGTTAGAAAAGACGTGATCCTCGGGATTGGCGATGACTGTGCTGTGACCAAAGTACCCGATAACCAACACCTTGCAGTCACCACTGACACGCTGATCAGCGGTGTCCATTTTCTCTCTGATGCGCCCGCGCGCTCCGTTGCTTATAAGGCGGTAGCGGTTAACCTGAGTGACCTGGCATCCTCCGGAGCAGAGCCAGCGTGGATTAGTTTGTCGCTGTCGCTGCCCTCATATGATGAAAACTGGATAGATGAATTCGTTAGCGGTTTGTACGAGCTAACCGAGTATTATTCAGTGCAACTGATTGGTGGCGATACGGTCACCGGACCACTGGCATTAACCATTACTGCCCAGGGATTTGTGCCACCAGACACTGAACTACGCCGCAGCAATGCCAAGCCCGGCGACTGGATTTACGTGACCGGCAACCTCGGCGATGCGGGGGCTGGTCTGGATATCCTAAAAGGGGAAATCGAAGCGGTTGGTGAGCACCGTGATTACCTGATTAATCGTCATTATTATCCTACTCCCAGAGTGATGGCAGGCACATCCCTGCGTCGTACAGCAAATGCCTGTATCGACGTGTCTGACGGTCTGGTGTCTGATTTAGGCCATATTCTTAAGATGTCTGGCTGCGGTGCTACGGTTCACGTTGACAGACTGCCCGTGTCATCGGCGTTGTTTGAAACCGTGGGAGCCCAGCAGGCCTATCGGTACGCGCTGGCAGCCGGCGATGATTACGAGTTGGTCTTTACCGTGAACGAAGAGCAGCGTGGTAACCTTGAAACTTCACTGACTAACGCTAATGTGAAAGCAACCTGTATTGGTCAGGTTAATGGTTATGCTGGTCAGCTTGACCTCAGATTGTACGATGAAAAATACGTGCTCGATGAAAGCACTGGCTACGAGCACGAGTTTTAATGGATAAAACGCTCCGCAAGCGGGTCTCAATGAAAAATCCGGTGCACTTTCTGGCTCTGGGTTTTGGCAGTGGTTTAATCCCCCTGATGCCTGGTACGTTTGGCTCGCTGGCGGCTTTGCCATTGCTCATTCCGTTTATCTGGCTTTCACCCTACGCACTGCTGATTGCCGCGGTGATAGCCAGTGTTGTAGGAATTTATCTGTGCGGTAAAACCGCTGATGATATGCAGGTTCACGACCACGGTTCCATTGTCTGGGACGAGGTGGCCGGTATCTTACTCACCTTCCTATGGATACCTCTATCGCCACTTACGGTGCTGTTGGGCTTTGTGTTGTTCCGCTTCTTCGATATCTTGAAGCCGTGGCCAATCAAACCCATCGATAAGTACCTGGCCGGTGGTCTCGGCATTATGCTGGATGACGTAGTGGCCGGTGTTATGGCCTGTGTCAGCCTCCATGCGGTGTTGCTGCTCACCGGCTTGTAACGCTTCTATTTTCGCGGCCACTTTTTATTTCCCTGCATGCCGTGTTTGTTTTTTAAGTTCAATGCGTCCAGGCTTATCGTAGGCAGGTAATTACGATGGTTTTGTCTTATAAAGTGGGCAAGGGGGGAGCTATATGGTGTCTCGGCACCGCAGGCACGGTGCCGGTTAGGTTAAATTGGCCAGGATAATCAGGCCAGATAGTCGTTTACCCGGGCTATGATACCGGCGCCATCAAGGCCAAGTTCGACGTACATTTCCTCCTGGGTACCCTGCAGAATAAAGCTGTCTGGGAGACCAAGGGTCAGCACATCGGTTTTTAACCGGTTTTGCATTACGTACTCGCTTACCGCGCTACCTGCACCGCCCATGATGCAGCCGTCTTCCAGTGTCACGAAGCAATCGTGATCGGCTTTCAGAGTGTTGAGCACGTCGGTATCCAAAGGTTTCACAAAACGCATGTCTACCAGCGTGGCATCCAATTCTTCGGCTGCCGCTTCGGCAAACGGCAGTAACGTACCAAAGTTTAACAGCGCGATCTTTTTACCGGTTCGCAGTGTTCGGCTTTTACCCAGTGGCAGGGCTGTCATGACTTCTTCCGGGGTGATGCCTTTGCCGGCTCCGCGGGGGTATCTCACCGCTGCCGGGGCATTGGCCATATGACCGGTATAAAGCATCTGCCGACACTCGTTTTCATCCGACGGGGTCATCACAATCATATTTGGAATACAGCGCAGGAAAGCAATATCGAAAGCTCCCTGGTGAGTTGGGCCGTCCGCGCCAACAATCCCCGCACGGTCGATGGCAAATAATACCGGCAGATTCTGTAAGGCGACGTCGTGGATCAGTTGGTCATAAGCTCGCTGTAAAAACGTTGAGTAGATGGCCACTACCGCGTTCATTCCGTCTTTGGCCATGCCAGCACCCAGGGTGACTGCATGCTGTTCGGCAATAGCCACATCGAAATACTGTTCGGGGAATTGTTGGGAAAAGGCAACCATGCCTGAGCCTTCACGCATCGCCGGCGTTATGGCCATCAGCTTGGGATCCTGTTTAGCCATATCGCACAACCAGTTACCAAAGATAGCCGAAAACGTAGGCTTGGAAGCCTTGGCTTTTGGCAGGGTCTGGTCAGCCGGATTGAACTTCGGCACGGCATGGAATTTAATCGGGTCCTTTTCAGCTTCGGGGTAACCTTTACCTTTGCGGGTAACCACATGCAGCAGTTGCGGGCCCTTAAATTTACGCATATTTCGCAAGGTGTCGACCACGCCGTTGATGTCATGGCCATCAATGGGTCCAATGTAATTAAAGCCCAACTCTTCAAAAATGGTGCCCGGTACTACCATGCCTTTAATATGCTCTTCAGCGCGGCTGGCAAATTCTTTGATGGGGGGCACATTACTCAGTAGTTTCTTGCCCCCGTCGCGAATACTGTTAAACAGGTTGCCGGTTAACAGGCGGGCCAGGTGGCTGTTTAATGCGCCGACGTTCTCTGAAATCGACATTTCATTATCGTTCAGTACCACCACTAAATCTTTGCTGATATCGCCGGCGTGGTTCATAGCCTCAAAGGCCATCCCGGCAGTCATTGCGCCGTCACCGATAACGGCGACCACCTTGCGGCCCTGTTGTTCTTTGTCGGCGGCGATGGCCATGCCCAGTGCGGCACTGATTGAAGTAGACGAATGACCCACCGCGAAGGTGTCGAACTCGCTTTCCGGTGGCCATGGGAAAGGGTGTAATCCGTCTTTTTTACGGATGGTCGACATTTGTTCGGCCCGGCCGGTAAGAATTTTATGCGGGTAGGCCTGGTGACCCACATCCCAGATCAACCTATCGAAGGGGGTGTCATAGATGTAATGCAGCGCCACGGTAAGTTCAACGGTGCCAAGACCGGAGGCAAAATGACCACTGCTCTGACTGACACAGGTAAGCAGGTACTGGCGAAGTTCGTCGGCCAGAGTCCGCAGTTTGTCCTGGGGAAGCTTGCGTAAAGCTTCGGGAGAACGGGCCAGAGCAAGAGTAGGATAGTGCGCTAAATCTAGAGTCATTATTTATTATTCTGATACGTTATGCGGGATGTCGCGGCCGTTAATGACTGCGACTCACCATTAAATCGGTAAATGCAACTAAGTAATCGGTATTGTAGGGCAAACCGTCCAAGGCTTGAAGCGCCTCTTGATGTAATTTTGCCAACTCCTGGCGCGCACCGTCTAATCCCAGCAGTGAAGGAAAGGTATTTTTGCCCCGGGCTTCATCTGAGCCTTTCGGTTTTCCGAGTGTTTCGGTACTTGCCGTGACGTCCAGAATGTCATCCTGAACCTGAAATGCCAGGCCGATACGGTTAGCAAAACGGCACAGCAATTGTTGATGGTTACTATCGAGCTGTTCGGTTACCAGGCATACCATTTCTACACAGGCCGTAAGTAGTGCGCCCGTTTTTAGCTGATGCAAATGTTGTAGTTCGGCCAGTGTGATTTGTTTACCCGTGGCGGCTAAATCAATCGCCTGGCCGCCACACATACCAGAATAACCGGCAGCGCGAGCCAGCACTGCAACCAGTTGCGCGCGGCGATGGTTGGCAAAGGCGCTCATAGGATGTTCGGCAACAATACTGAACGCCTGGGTTTGCAGAGCATCACCGGCGAGAATAGCTGTCGCTTCGTCAAACGCAATATGGCAGGTTGGATTGCCCCGGCGCAGGTCGTCATCATCCATTGCCGGCAAATCGTCGTGAACCAGGGAGTAGGCATGAATACACTCGATGGCCATACTGATAGCCCGCTGGTCGTTATCCGGAATGTCGAGCATATTACCCACCAGATGAACCAGTAACGGACGCATCCGTTTACCACCGTTAGTTAAGGCGTACAGCATGGATTCTTTCAGGCGCGGTGCTGCATCGGGCAGATCGTTGATGAGGTCTTGCAGGCTGGCATCAAGGCGTTGCTTGATGTGCTGATGCAATGAAGCAAGTTGCATGTTAGTCCTCGTTGTCTGCCGCGAAGTCCTGTAATGCGGCTTCGCCGTTTTGTTCGGTGAGTATTCTGACTTTTTGCTCAGCTTCTACCAGGGCCTTCTGGCTCAGGCGGGATAACTCGATACCGCGTTCAAATTTTTTCAGTGCTTCATGGAGTGGCAAATCGCCCTGTTCCATTTCATTGACGATAGTTTCCAGTTCGCTGATGGTTTGTTCAAATGACGGACTGGCTGCAGTGGCTTTATCGCTCACGGATCCCTCTTCTGGTCTCATTTTGCGTAGTGATGGCACATTAACCGAGGCCCGCGCGAGGGTCAAATAGTTTAGCCGCTGTCTGCGAGGTTTTGCGCTGTCTGGCAGTGCCGGGCAGTGCTTTTGTGATAACCGGTTATAAAATCTATAACGATATCAGTGTAGAAAAAAAAATAACTGCCGATAGAATGACTACAGTGTATTGAGTGCTAGGATGTCTGGTGACGGTAAGTATTCTTAGTCGGCTCAATGCTATAACAACTTCGCTGGTGTGAATGACTTTGTCAGACTCAGCACTGCATTGTGAAAAATTCGCAGCTATATTTAACACCAAGTGTTCAGTTTCGCCCTGAATAAGTGATGAAGTGAGGGAAACAAGTGGATTTAGCAACCCTGGTTGGAATGTTAGGCGGCATTGGCTTTATTGTAATGGCCATGATCCTCGGTGGGGATCTCAGCATGTTTGTCGACGTTCCCTCGGTACTGATCGTATTTTGCGGTAGTCTTTTCGTTGTTATGTCGCAGTTCACGCTTGGCCAGTTTTTTGGTGCAGGTAAAATCGCCGGCAAGGCGTTTATGTTTAAAATCGACACGCCGGAAGACCTCATCGAGAAAGTGGTTGAGATGGCAGATGCCGCCCGCAAAGGCGGTTTCCTGGCCCTCGAAGAAGCTGAAATTGCTAACCCTTTTATGCAAAAAGGGGTGGATATGCTGGTGGATGGTCACGATATCGACGTGGTGCGCGAAACCCTGGCAAAAGACATTTCCATGACCACCGAACGCCACGAGTTTGGCGTTTCTATCTTTAAAGGCCTTGGTGATGTCGCGCCGGCCATGGGTATGATTGGTACGCTCATTGGTCTGGTAGCCATGCTGTCAAACATGGATGACCCCAAAGCCATCGGCCCTGCTATGGCGGTGGCCTTGTTAACCACATTGTACGGAGCCTTTCTGGCTAACGTTATCTGTCTGCCAATCGCCGCTAAGCTCAGCAACCGCCTGAATGAAGAGAAACTCAACCAGTCATTGATTCTCGACGGGATTGTCGGCATCGCCGATGGTCAGAACCCGCGGGTCATTGAAGGGATCCTGAAAAACTATCTCGCCGCCAGTAAACGTGGTGCGGCGGAAGAAGAGTAAAGATTATGGCGCAGGAAGAAGAGTGCCCTAAATGCCCCCCCGAAGGTCTCCCCGCGTGGATGGGGACCTTTGCGGACCTGATGTCGCTGCTGATGTGCTTCTTTGTTTTGCTGCTGGCATTCTCCGAAATGGACGTGCTTAAATTTAAGCAGATAGCCGGCTCCATGAAGTTTGCTTTTGGTGTGCAAAACAAAATTGAAGTGAAAGACATCCCAAAAGGCACCAGTGTCATTGCCATGGAGTTTCGTCCGGGCCGTCCGGACCCGACACCAATTGACACCATTCAGCAGCAAACCATTGATATGACCCAGCAGATGCTGGAGTTTCAGGCCGGCGATGAAGACTCAGCCGGGGGCCGTCAGAAGCAGCGTGGAACTCAGCGCGGCGGGCAATCTCAACAAACCTCAACCGATCAGTCAGCCTCTACCCAGCATGCAGCTAATCAGGAGCAGGTGGCTGAGATGATGAAAAAAGTTGCCCAGCAACTACAAAAACAAATTCTTGATGGTTCGATTGAAATGGAATCCCTTGGCCAGCAGATCACCATACGCATCCGTGAGAATGGTTCTTTCTCTGCCGGTTCGGCATTTTTACAACCGCAATTTCGCCCGGTAATCCGCCAGATTGGTGAGATCCTGGCGGATATGCCGGGTCAGATAGAAGTGTCTGGGCATAGCGATAAGCAACAGATTTCCAATGAACTGTACAGCTCTAACTGGGACTTATCTGCGCAACGTGCGGTTGCCGTTGCCGAAGCGCTGCGCTCGGCTCCGGGGTTTGATGAAGCGCGAATGTCAGTGGTAGGTAAGGCGTCTAACGAGCCCCTGATTGAGGATCCGCAAACGCCGGAAGAACTGGCCAGCAACCGCAGGGTAGAGATTAACATTAATCAGGGTGAGCCGATTCGCTCGAAACCTATTTCAGTACTAGAGCAAGGCCAGTAAACAGGTCATCAATGTAAGCTTACCCGATTAGCGGGTAAGCTCATCAACGTAACGCGGCTTGCTAAGCACTAATTGCACGGTGCTGATGGAACGCTCCAGGAAGCCACCCTCGCAATATTTAAGGTAGTATTCCCACATTCTGGCAAAGCGCTCGTCATAGCCGTGCACAGCCAGCTTTTCTTTTGCTGCCACAAAGGCGTTAAACCAATCTCTGAGAGTACGCGCATAGTCGAGACCAATATCCTGCATGTCGCGTATGGAAAGATCGCTTGCTTGCTTAATGTGCTGATTTAATACCAGTTGAGAGGGCAGGAAACCACCGGGGAAGATGTGTTTCTGGATAAAATCCACGCCTTTATGGTAACTGTCGTAGCGACGATCATCGATAGTAATCGACTGCAACAGCATTAGACCATCTGGGATTAGCAGGCTTGCGCACTTGTTGAAAAACTGGTTGAGATAAGGCTTGCCTACCGCTTCGATCATTTCGATAGAAACCAGTTTAGTGTATGTGCCTTCCAGCAACCGGTAGTCTTTTTTGAGCAGCGTAATCTGGTCTTCGAGGCCTTCTCGTTTTACCCACTCATTGGCGTAGGCAAATTGCTCCTCGGAAATGGTAGTCGTGGTTACCTTACAGCCGAAATGCTTAGCAGCATGGACCGCGAGGCCTCCCCAGCCAGTACCAATTTCAATCAGGTGGTCATCGGCGGTAAGACGTAACTTTTTGCAGATGGTGTGTAGTTTGTGAAACTGGGCGTCAGCAAGAGACGAATTAACGTCCGGATAAATGGCCGACGAATACATCATGCTTTCATCAAGAAAGTGTGTGTAAAGGGTATTGCCTAAATCGTAGTGGGCCGCAATGTTTTTCTTGGCCTGCTCGTGAGTATTACGGCGCATGAGGTGTTCCAGTTTATCAAACGGGAAACTGAGCCACTTAAACCGCGACTCCCAGCGATCAAGTGTCGGCAGATTACGGGCAAAAATACGGATAACATTGGTCAGCTCCGGGCTGGTCCATAATCCTTCGGTGTACGTTTCACCAGAGGCCACACTACCGCCAAGCAACAGCTTTTTGTAAACGGTTGGACAATGCATATCGACTTCGGCGTGCAGATCACTTGCCGGATTACCACACTGAGCAACCAGTTTGCCATTTTCTTTAATCACCAGATGCCCCTCAGGCAGAGATTGCATCAGACTAATAAAAATTTGGCGACTGTATCGCTCAACATAAGAAAACGTAAGGGGCGCAGCGAGCGCAGTTTCACTATTTGCCATGAGTTATTCCTGACTATTTATCGGATGTGAATATACCGGCGTGCGTTTTATCCATAATTTAACCGCCTGCCAGTAAATTCCGATGACAGTTCTTAGTGTCATATTCGGTATTGATTTAATTACGTTTCTAACTGTATTTGAGTTTAATGGTTTTTGCTTTAAATGCATTATTGCGGTGAAGTGCTTGTTTTCCTTATAACAACTCAGGCCCACGGAGAAGGCATCGGACGGTTGCTGGATATGCCACTTGTACACCATATCCACCGGGTTAAACGGCGATACATGAAATGCTTTGGGGGTATTTTCCTGTTTGTTTAAATCAACCAGGTAATGATGTCTTTCATTCCAGGGCGTATTGCTGACTTCGGCCAGCATATGAGTAAATTGGCCGGAGGCTTTGTGGCGCAAAAAGTAAAAATTAACCGGACTGAAGTACAGCCCGTAGTGCCTTGCCTGACCGAGCAGGAAAATATCGCCAGTCAGTGAAACTTTTGCTTTATTGAGCTCATTCATTCTGGCTATCACCGCCTGTTTGAGAGGCAGTGTCGGGTCACCAAGGTAGTCGCTGCGGCGAAATTCGAAAGCGGCTCTTGCGGTATTGGAAAAGCCCTTTACGGTGTGCGCCAGGTGATTGACTTCATCAAGGTTGAGCCACATCATTGCTATGCCATATTCAAAGGCGTGCTGAGTGGGCTTAAACCGCTCGTGATTCACTACACCGGTGCAGATCGCGCTTTCCATTACAGACTGGCTCCAAACCGTTCGCAAACGTCCAGTGCAGAGCGCACGCCGTCTTCGTGAAAACCGTTATACCAGTAAGCGCCACAGAAGTGCACCCCATCCACCCCGCAAATGGTCTCCCGTTGCTGTTGGGCGCTTACCATTGTCGGGCTGAACTGCGGATGCGCATAGCGGTAGGTGCCCAGTACTTTGTTGGCTTGTATCCCCTGGGTATTGAGGCTCACACAAAAGGTTTCCTCGGCATCTAACCGTTGCAGTATATTCATATCATAGGTGACCGCTGCAGGGCGTTGTTGCTCCTGCGGGTCGCCGGTTAAACGATAGTTCCAGCTCGCCCACGCCGCCTTTCGTTGCGGCAGTTGTCTGGTGTCGTAGTGCAGCACGACATCGTTTTCGGCATAGCCTATGGCACCGAGTATGCGTTGCTGGTCGTCGGTGGGTGCAGCAAGCATCGCCAGTGCCTGATCGCTATGGCAGGCAAAAATCACTTCATCATACTGGTCTGTCTGGCCGTCCATCGAAGTAACAGTAACGCCACCATTGCTATGTTCCACCCGTTTTACCGGGGTGCTCAGTCGAATACGGTCAGCAAATGGTTTTATCAGTGGCGCTACGTATTCTCTTGAACCGCCTTTGATGGTGTACCACTGTGGTCGATCATTAATATTGAGCAACCCGTGATTATTGAAAAACTGTAAAAAGAAGGTCAGTGGAAAGGCTTTGGTCTGCTCCAGACTGGCAGACCAGATGGCTGCGCACATCGGATAGATATAATGTTCGCTAAATTCTTCGCTAAACACGTGTTCCCTGATAAATGACGACAGCGTTTGTGAACTGGTATCCTGCTCCTGCTCAATGGTCTCTTTGCACAGATTATTAAAGCGTACGATATCTTTTACGATTTTCCAGAACCGGGGCCGGAAAAGATTGCGCCGTTGGGCAAACAGGGTGTTCAGGTTATGTCCGTTGTATTCAATGTTAGTGCCTTCATGACGAACCGAAAAGCTCATTTCGGTAGGCTGGTATTCCACGCCAAGTCTGGTGAGTAATTTAATAAAATTGGGGTAGGTCCAGTCGTTAAATACAATAAAACCGGTATCGATAGCCCGGGACTGCCCGTTTACCGTAACGTCTTTGGTGGCGGTATGGCCTCCAATATAATCATTGGCTTCATATAAAGTAATGTTGTGTTGTTGGTGCAACAGGTGAGCACAGGTTAACCCTGAAATGCCTGAGCCAATGATGGCAATATTCTTTTTCATGTGAAAATCCGCCAGGTCTCTTATTGTAATTTTGATGAAAGCCACACCTGGAGCCTGCCAGGTAAGCGGCACAACGTTCTGAGTATTAGTCCGAACACAGTTGGAAAGTAAATATTGCTCTGTTGTTTGATAATACCCTTTAATAAGGATTCAGCCGCTTCCTGCGCAGTAATCTTCATTGGCATTTCAAAATCATTTTTATCGGTTAACGGGGTTTCGACAAAACCAGGGGATACCGACTGAACGATTACCCCCTTCGATTTTAGGTCGATTTTCATGCTTTGAGTAAAATAATGAACTGCCGCCTTGCTGGCGCCATATGCCTGACTACGGGTAAAAGGAAACAATCTTGCCATGGAATCGATAATGACCAGTTGATTGCCCGCCTGACAATTTGGCAACAGTGCACTGACGCAATTAATAATGCCAAAGAAATTCACTTCCAATACCCGCCTGAACATATCCGGCTCAAAGACAGGTAAATCCACATATTCACAGGTGCCGGCGTTGAGCACGGCTATGTCAAAGCGCACATCGGCCAGCGCCGACTGGGTGGCTTGCTCGTCGGTAACATCGAATTGCAGTGGCTGAATATTCTGGTGCTTTGCAAGCTTGTCGAGCTTTTCCTGATTGCGGCCACAAGCAATCACCTGATAACCACGCGAAGCTGCATGGTTTGCTAAAGCCTCGCCAATGCCGGAGGTTGCGCCGGTAATTAGAATCGTTTTCATGAGTCGAGCTTCTTTTTGATAAAACCGATGACAGACCTGAGAACTGGCACATGTTCGTAAACCATTTCACCCAGATCATAATAGTCGCGGTGGTAGTGAATTTTGTCATCACGGACTTTAAGCATCGAAACACCATCCACAGAAATAGTGCCTGGTTTGTTTTTTAGCTGCAGTAACATGGTCCATTCAACGACATGGCTATACCCGCTTTGCCCGGAGTCTCCCGTGTTAAGAAGCGAATGAATGTTGAACTGACATGAATCGACCGATTCCAGCAGATTTGCGAAATAGCCCTTTACCGCCTCAATACCTCGGTGAGTTGTTACCGGATCGACAAACTCTATGTCCTGGTGGTAAACCTGGCTAAGGTCGTCGATATTGATCTTCGCGAGATCAGCATAGAGCTGTCTGAAGCGTTTCTCAAAAGTCACTGCAAAAAAATCCGTAATAACTGGGGTTTGTGCTTGATAATACCGACATAGCGAAGCCTTAGATCATCATTTACCTATTTATTTTCACCGCTGCAACAATCTCTTTGCGCTTTTAAGATCCAAAACAGAAACCCCGGCGTATGTGACAGTGAATCCGTTAACCACTTTGACAAAGATACTAATTATGCAAGATGTCGTTTTGCCCTTGTTTCCGTTATCTGCTCACTTGTTGCCGGGTGGCCACATGGCGCTGCGGATTTTTGAGCCCCGCTATGTTCGGATGGTTAAGGAAGCCTGTGCCGGTGATGGATGTTTTGTGTTGTGTATGCTCAATTCCCGTGGCGATCTGAGTAAAAATGAACATATTTTTCCTATCGGTACGCTGTGTAAAATCATCGATTTCGATTTGCTCGAAGACGGCCTGTTGGGCATCAAGGTTGAAGGCGAGTATTGCGTACGGGTCAACTCCATTGCTACCGAAGAGGATGGCTTGCGCACCGGAGCTGTAGAGCGAATTACTGACTGGACGGCGGAAATTGACGATGGCGTAATAGAGCCCCTGCGGGATAAGCTGCAAATCATTTATGATAAATATCCCGAAATTGCCCGGTTGTATCCGGAGCTTAAGTTCTCGGAACCTTTATGGGTAATCTACCGCTGGCTGGAACTACTGCCGGTAGACGCAGCCAACAAGCAGGCGTTTTTAAGCGAACAAAACTGCGATAAGGTGCTAAACTATATAAATGATTTGGTGCGGTAAAAATTTTTGATCCAGATCATCTTTTGTTGCGTATGCATTAGCACATACGGAATAAATCGGACCGAAAACTATGCTTGTTGGAATACCATTGGAACACGAAAACAGCGCTGTAGAACCGAAAGAATGTGCAGTAGAAATGTCTGACTACCTTGTGAAGGTAGCCCAGGACAGATGCAAGGCGTCTTTCGCCAGAGTCTTCGGTTTTTTTGCTCCCAGACTTCGCTCATACGCTCTTAAACAGCTTGGTAATGAAGCATTGGCCATGGAGCTGGTGCAGGACACCATGTCTAACGTCTGGCAAAAAGCGCACCTTTTCAATGCTGAGAAAGGTTCTCCTTCCACCTGGATATTTACCATTGCCAGAAATATCCGCTTCGATATGCTTCGTAAAGTACAAAACCGCAAAGAAGATATATGCGCTGATGATTTGTGGCCGGTTCTTTGCGAGCAAACACCTGATGCAAACGAGAAAGCGCTTGATGATCAAGTAACACTAGAACAAATCGGGCACTTATTTGAAGATTTGCCTGAGAAACAAAAAGTTGTATTAGAGGCGATCTATATAGACGGGAAGTCACAGCAGGAAATTGCTGACGAATTGGATATCCCTCTTGGTACGGTTAAGTCAAGAACCCGGCTGGCGTTACAGCGTCTCAAAGGTATGATAAGCGATTATGATTAAGTTCCACCCAACCCCTGATCTCATTGAGCAGTTTGTGACGGGAACGCTGGCACCAGCAGAGTCTTTGATGGTGTCTGCCCACTGCGATATGTGTAAATACTGCCAGGAACTGGTCGATGAAAAAACGGCTGAGTTTGCCATGGACCATCTGGAACTTGAGAATGTAGTGGAAAGCTACGATCCTCAGTTTGACCTAATGCTGGCCAATATTACCCAGCAGCCTGCGGCTGAGGCGCCTGATGTTTCGCTCAGGAAATCACCGGGGATGGATGCGCAGAGTACATCAATTGAGTTGGATGGCAAGACGTTCGAATTGCCGAATACCCTGCATCGTTTGATCCAGAAAAAAGGCAATTGGTCATCGTTGGTCGGTAAACTCTGGCAAGCGCCGGTGGATATGGGTTACGACGGTGTGGCCAATTTTATCTATATGGAGAAAGGCGGCTCCGTTCCTGAGCATACTCATCGCGGCTCAGAGATGACGCTGGTCATCAATGGCGAGTTCTCTGACGGAATGAACGAATATGATTCAGGTGATTTTATTTATCTGAATGGCGAGCACACTCATGCTCCTGCATCAGAAGCCGCGGAAGGTTGCCTGGTGTTCAGTATTGTGGATCAACCGCTGCACTTTACGTCGGGGATTGCCCGACTACTCAATCCGTTTAGTCATCTGTTTTTCAGATAATCAGGCAGGCCGAAAGGCCTGTTTTTGTTTGGTGCGCCGGGCATG
>DDJQ01000022.1 GCA_002339125.1 Alteromonadaceae bacterium UBA2620 | reverse complement strand
AGGGGAAAATCCCTAGAACCCCTTAATGCTGCCACAACGATTTTCCGACGAAGAAATGGTTCGCGATTGGACGCTGAGCCGACGCGATTGCCAGGTGGTCAACAAGTACCGTAAGCAATACCGTCTGGGATTTGCTATCCAACTGTGCGCCATGCGTCTCTATGGCCGGTTTCTTAACCAACTCCATGATCTATCCCCCCGGGTAATCAGCTACCTGAGCAGTCAACTCGACCTCCCGCCCACGCTAACCGTGGACGTGCCCGAGCGGGAAGCGACACTATTGGAGCATCGGAACAACATCCTCAAGTATCTGGGCTTTCAGCGGTTTGATGACAAAGCGGAAGCGGATCTGGACCGCTGGATTGAAGAATATGCTCGCCAGGGGCTGCTGCCGGATGAACTTTTTCACCGGGCAGAGCGCTACCTGCTGCTGAACCGTATTGTATTACCCGGGCCCTCGACCATCGAACGGCAGATCATCCGTATTTGTAACCAGGTTCACACTCAGCTTTTTGAGCAGGTGTTTGATCAGATGTCCCCTGAACTGCGCGGTGCCATCGACGTTCTGTTGCAAACCACAGACGGTAATCAGCGAACCTACTTCAACCAACTCAAAGAGTATCCACCGGCCGCCAAAATCTCATCACTGAAACGCTATTTGGAGCGCTATGACAATCTGGTGGCCACCGGCGTTAATGAATTCGAGGAAAAGGTCATTGATACCGCTTTTCTTCACTACCTGTATCGACTGACCAAGCGCTACAGCGCCAAGGACATGAAACGCTTCAAAGACCACAAGCGCTATGCCCTGATGGTGTGCTTCCTGTTAGAATCCCGCAAGATTCTGCTGGATAACCTGGTCAAAATGCACGATCAGTACATGACGGAACTGTGCCGACAAACCAGAAACAGTCACGACAAAAAGCACAAGGAATTCCGCAAACGCCAGAAGAAAGCTATCGAAGCCGTGCTCGATACCACGCATGTTTTGCTGGAATGGCCGGATGAACAGCCGTTGTACAAGAATGACTTATGGCAGCGTATTGACGAGAAACACTTGCTAGCCTCCATTGACGACCTGCACATTTTTAAACGCCTGGAAGAATGCGGCTACTGCGATTTGTTGCTGACCCGTTACCCCAGTTTACGAAAGTATTTTTCCGACTTTATACGGTTACCGTTTGAAGTGGCGAAAGGTTCTGGGCCACTGATAAAAGCCATCCAGTTCGTCCGGCAGTTGGATGACGGCGATCTGAAAAAACTGCCGGAGAATACACCGACTGCGTTCATTCCCCGCGAGCTGCGTCGCAGCCTTAAAGATCAAGCCGGCAACATCAATCGCAATGTTTGGGAAATGGGCCTTGCTCTCGCGATGAAAGATGCGTTGCGTTCCGGCGATTTGTATTTACCACAGAGCAAACAGCATGTGTCGTTCTGGGATCTGACCTTGAACGAGCCCAACTGGGATGAAACCAAACACACCGTCTATACCGAGCTACAGCAGCCTTTGCAACACGAAGTGCGTTCCGCCATTTCAACCCAGTTCCACGAAGCGGTGTCAGCAGCGCAAAAGCGTTTTGGACTGGATAATTTCGCCGAGATACACAATGGCCGGCTGAAACTCAAGCGTGACGACAAGCTGGACGTACCGGATAAAGTCAACCAACTGCAAAAGGTGATCGATGCGCATATGCCCAGCATACGCATCGAGCAATTGCTGATGGAGGTGGATCAAATGACGCATTACAGTCGTCACTTTGTCCCTATCCAACATCACCAGTCACGGCCCAAAAACTTTTACAAAAGCCTGATGGCTGCCATTATTTCACAAGCCACAAACCTGGGCGTCGTGTCCATGAGTAACAGCGTCAATGGCGTTACTGTCGATATGCTAAGGCATATCCTGCAATACTATATTCGCGAAGAAACCCTGATCAACGCCAGTGCTGAAATTGTGAATCAACACCATGAGCTGCCGTTGAGTGCGGTGTATGGCTCCGGTACATTGTCCTCTTCAGATGCGCAACGCTTTAAAATCCGCGCCGACAGCCTGTTGGCTTCATACTATCCCCGCTATTACGGCTACTATGAAAAAGCCATCGGGATCTACACCCACGTATCCGATCAATATTCCGTGTTCAGCACCAAGATCATTTCCTGTAGCCCTCGTGAAGCCCTGTATGTTCTGGACGGTCTGCTGGAAAACAACACAATTCTGAAAATCCGAGAGCACACCACCGATACGCATGGGTACACTGAAATCGTCTTCGCCCTCTGTCATTTGCTCGGCTTCTACTTTATGCCACGCATTCGGGATCTGAAGGATCAGCAGCTATACCGTATCGACAAATCCGTCGATTACGGTGACCTCAACCATTTACTCACGAAAACAGCTGATTTGGCGATTATTGAGGAGCAATGGGAATACATGATGCGGGTGGTCATTTCTCTGAAACAAAAAACTGCGCCAGCACACGTCATCGTTCAACGGTTGACCAACAGTTCACCCTCCGATCGCCTCACCAAGGCCTTTACCAACCTGGGCCGGATCATCAAGACCGAATACATTCTGCGGTACCTAACTGACAAAGACCTGCGCCAAACCGTCCAGCGGCAACTGAATAAAGGGGAATACCGGCACAAACTGCCGCGCTGGATATTCTTTGCGGACCAGGGTGAATTCACCACTGGGGACTATGAGGAAATCATGAACAAGGCCAGCAGCCTCAGCTTTGTATCCAATGCCATTCTGTACTGGAACACGATCAAGATAAATGACGTGGTTGAGCAGCTCCGGCAGCAGGGGGAGGATATCGACGACAAGACCTTATCCCATATCTCGTTATTGCCCTATAAGCATGTGTTGCCCAATGGTACGTACTTTATTGAAGATGAGGGGAAGGGGTGATTATTCGGAAACCTACGGTTACGCGGAGGGCCTGGGAGTCAAAACCGTAGGTTTTCGTTCAAATGCCCCCGCTGGTCCTAAATGGCTTTCCGGAGTACGCCAGCGGTTAGCGCGCGCTGCGGATTTGTCTATGGCATACATGACAAATGCAATCAGGCTGGCAACGCCATAAACGTAAAGCACTTCAATGGGAATGCGTTGAAACCAGATAAGGCCACCAAGCAAGGCGAAAAAGGGTAGCAGCAGCGGAACCCGCCTTTTAGATGGTCGGGATGGTGGTTTCGGTGCTTTCTTCGGCGGAGGCTTATTGCCCGTTGGATGGTCGTTAACCAGGTTAACCTCAATGGCCCGAAGTTTACCTTTGCGGTCCTGACTGGTTTGGTACTGGATCATATCGCCGCTCTGAGGGCGGCGGGAATAAAAACTAAACGCCTTAATGTGAACAAAGGCACGCTGGCCGCCACCTTTGGGCTCAACAAAGCCGAAGCCCCGGTTATCGTCCCAGTTGAGCAGCTTGCCCTGTAGCTTCATGGGTTCAGGCCTGGCAAGCTGCTACCGGCGCCTGGGGCGCGGTAGCAAGGCAGGTAAAAAGGATTAACTGTTGGGCTTGTCATCTTCTGCCGGCGCTTCACCTTGAGCGGATTTAGCAGACCCGGATTGCGGCTTTTTCGCTTTGGTAGTCACCAGGTCGCCGTCAATCACAGCACTGCCCTGGATCAGATCTTCCAGTGTGCCATCTTCAGCATCCACTAATCCCACTTCACGCAGTAATGAGTCAACTAACGGCGCATTGGCGCGGTAGTTAAGTGCCGCGCTGGTAACCTGATCCGCCAGGCCTGCGCCACCGCTCTCACCACTGCCGCCAGCACCACCAAGACTGTTGCCATAGCCTTGTAAGATTTTAATGCCGTCGATGTTTTCCAGTGGTTTAACCGCATTGGCAATAATGTCTGGCAGGATCTTAAGGATGGCCAGTGAGCGTTGCAGATCAATTTGCTCGTCTTTAAGGGTGTTTTCGGCTTCGTACATGGCTTTCTTACCGGCTGCTTCCACGGCAAACACTTTCTCGTCAGCTTCTGCCTGCAGTTTCTTGGCATCAGCGCTGGCCCGGGCTTCGGTAAGGATCGCTTCTGACGTATTGATCGCCGCTTCACGCTTCGCTTCGGCTTCTACGGTAATGTTCACCGCTTCACGCTCTGCTTCTTTACGGGCGTCGATAACTTCAATTTCCATGCGTCGATTAGCTTCGGCCACCTGGCGGGTAGTAATAACCGCTTCTTCTTTTTCAACCTTGAGCTTTTCGGCTTCAGCCGCTTTGGCGCGGGCAGCGGATTCTTCTTCCGACTTATTGGCAATGGCGATTTGTTTATTCTGCTCGGCCACTTCAATTTGCTGCAATTGCAGAATGCGTGCTTCGTCGATAGCTTTACGCTTTTCTATCTCGCGGGCTTCAATGGTTTGCGCTTTTTCGATTTCCGATGCGGAAATGGCTTTTTCTTTAGCAATTTCAGCCTGGCGCTCTTCCTGCTCTTTTTGTTCGCGTTGCTTGGCAATCTCGGCTTTTTGTTCCTGCCGTTTAAAGGCCAGTGACTGTTCCTGCTGAATGCGGGCTTCTTCTTCGTCACGCTTGATGTTTAACGACAGTTTTTCTGCTTCCAGGTTACGCTGTTCAATCTGGATGCGGTTTTCCTGTTGAATATCGTTGGTTTCTTTGCGTTTTTCTTCGATGATTTTGGCTAAGCGGGCACGACCTTCGGCATCGAACGCGTTGTTTTCATTAAAGAATTGAAGATCGGTCTGATCGAAGCCGGTTAAGCTGACGGACTCCAGCTCAAGGCCGTTCTTTTCAAGATCGTTAGCCACACTTTGCTGCACTTTTTGCACAAAGTCGGCGCGTTGTTCATGCATTTCGGTCATGGTCATCTCGGCCGCCACCGCACGAAGTACGTCGACGAACTTGGATTCCATGAGCTTTTTCACTTCTTCGGCACGGGTGGTTCGCGTGCCCAAGGTTTGCGCTGCCATGGAGATGCCGGCTGCATTAGGTGCTACTCGCAGGTAAAAGTCGGCTTTCACATCCACTCGCATACGGTCTTTGGTGATCAGCGCATCCTTGGAGGTTTTTTCTACCTCAATGCGAAGGGTGTTCATATTTACCGGGATCACCTCGTGCACCACTGGCAACACCAGCGCGCCACCATCCTTGATGACTTTTTCACCGCCTAAGCCGGTACGTACAAAGGCGGTTTCTTTGGTAGCCCGGGTATATAAGCGGGCAAAGATAAAACCAATAACGAGCAGACCAATGACTACTGCGCCGATCATTATCAGCATAAAAGGTAAGTTACCTAATCCTGAATTTTCCATAGTGACTACTTCCATCGTAAAGGGTTAAAGGTCGGAATAGCGACTTGCTAACCAGCGGTAATCCCGCTTTTGTATTAATAATATTTTTTCGCCCTGACTGAATTGTTCATCAGGCTCAATAGGCTCTACCAACAGATAGTGAGGCTGGCCATGGGCATCAACGAACTTGCCTTCTGCCGGGCTGTTCTGGCGGGCAACACCAACGGTAATATGGCCTACTGTGCCGACCAGTTCATCGGCTGTGGTGGCCGATGATTCCTGTTTGGGAAGCAGGCGGGCAATAACGGTGCCGAACCGGGCCGTAAAAAACAGGCCGGCTACAACCGCCAGAAGCGTTATCAGCCAACGGGCAAAATAGGTGTTAAGCAGCGTTAAAGAAAGAAAGTTCAATGCCAGGCCGGCAATGCCGAAAGTGGTAAGCAGTAAAACCAGCCAAACCAGCAGCGGCAGTCTGTCGAGAGCGAGCCAGCTACCAAACTCGGTAAAACCGGAGGAAGTATCAGCGTCGGCATCCAGTGCCGCCTGATCGTCGACTAGTCCCAGCAGACTAATCCCAAAAAACATCCCTACCATTTCCAGAATAAAAAGCGCGATAACAATGCCAAGCGCACAGCTAAACCAGAAATTGGCGTCATCTAATAAGAATGACAACATGCCACCGTCCCTGATGGTGAATCCAAAAGTAAGAGAATTAGTGTAATCCTAAAATAGCCAGAGGGTAAAGCACTTAATAGGTAGTTCAGGCCTAACGTTCAGGATACGTCATTGCCATATGGTTTAAGCTTTCTCAACACATACAACCGCCAGATTGTATAACTATTTACCATTAGCAGCGTCGTTTCCAGCAACGTACCGCCGATGGAGCCAACAATAATATTGTTGGTGAGCCAGCAAAGAGCGCCGCATAAAAACGCCAGGCGCATTTTAATGCCTGACAGACAATACAGCGCATAAGTCCCTATGCACGTGCCCAGAATAGGAAACAAGTCGTACCACACATCGGCCAGATAAATACCCAGCGCTAATGTAATGGCAATAAAGAAATAAGCAATAACGCGCGAGCGGGTTTTTATGGATAAACCCGTTCTGACCACCGACAACAACGCGCTCAAACAGGCAGTAGTGGCACCAAGCAACGCAAAATGCAGAGCGTGATTTAAGTTCATCACCACCATCATTATACGCAGGCGCTGGTCGTCTTTCTGATAGAAACACAAAATGCCGAGCACAAAGCTCAGCATGCCAAACGCCTGGGCGATATTAAATTCGGGTAGCAAAATAAATGAGTTGCTTATGGTTGGTGACTATTCAGGTTTAAACACGCCAATAACGTTGGCGTTTTTGCTGGCGGTTTTTACCTTTTCCTGGGGTTGCGATTCGGCATAGCCGCACTCCACACAGGTGAGTTTTTCGATGTTGTTTTCGAAAAATAACATAATGGTGTCGGTGGCCTTGCATTTCGGGCAAGTGGCACCGGCAATAAAGCGTTTTCGTTGGCGTTGACTCATGGGGTAAACCGTTGTGACTAATTAAGGTTATTTACGCACTGCGCGCAAATGCAGATCGCTTGCAGCGGTTCTGGTAAACTACACAGCCAGACTATGTTATCACAGGTATTCGCAGTTTTATGATCCAGTTATCCGACGTCACCTTGTTGCGCGGCAGTAAAGTACTGCTCGATGGCGCATCGGCACAGGTTTTTCCCGGCCATAAAGTTGCCCTTATAGGCAGTAATGGCTGCGGTAAGTCGAGCCTGTTTGCTTTGTTACGTGGCGAACTCAGCGTGGATGCTGGTGATTGTGCGGTACCTGCTGACTGGCGCATTGTGAGCGTGGCGCAGGAAACGCCTGCGGTGGAGCGTAGTGCCATTGATTATGTGATTGACGGCGATAACTATTTACGCGGCCTGCAGCAAAAACTCAGTGAAGCAGAAGCGGCGCATCATGGCGAAGAGATAGGCAAGTATCACGATTTACTCGCTCAGGCCGGTGCCTACGACGTGGAAGCCAGAGCCGCCACCATCCTCGCCGGTTTAGGCTTTGCCCAAAGCCAGCTCACCGCGCCGGTTACCGATTTCTCAGGGGGCTGGCGAATGCGTCTAAACCTGGCGCAGGCATTGTTATGCCCGTCGGATTTGCTGCTGCTCGATGAGCCCACCAACCACTTAGACTTAGATGCAGTGATCTGGCTGGAGCGCTGGCTACAGCGCTATCAGGGTACCCTGTTACTGATTTCCCACGATAAAGCGTTTATCGATAATACTGTGGCGCAAATTATCAGCGTAGAGCAGCAACAGCTTATTGCCTACACTGGTAACTACTCAAGCTATGAAACCCAGCGTGCCGAACGACTGCGCTTACAGGATCTTGAATACCGTAAGCAGCAGGACAAGATCGCGCATTTAGAATCGTTCATTACCCGCTTTAAAGCCAAAGCCAGTAAGGCTAAGCAGGCACAAAGCCGCATCAAGCAGTTAGAGCGGATGGAAACGCTGCTGCCAGCCCATCACGCCAGCCAGTTTAGTTTTGAATTTAAAGCACCCACGGCATTGCCTAACCCGCTCATTCAGATGGAAAAGGTCATGCTGGGTTACGGCGAACATATCGTGCTGGAGCAGGTAAAGCTCAATCTGGTGCCGGGCAGTCGCATTGGCTTACTGGGCCGTAACGGCCAGGGAAAATCTACGCTGATTAAATTACTGGCCGGGGTACACGAGCCGAAAACCGGCGTATTCACCACGGCAAAAGGGTTGAACGTGGGGTATTTCGCCCAGCATCAGCTGGAGTATCTGGATCCCCAGGCTTCCGCTTTACTGCATTTGCAGCGTCTGGACAGCAAAGCCACAGAACAACAGCACAGAGATTTTCTTGGCGGCTTTGGTTTTCATGGCGATGAGGCCACCGGCCCGGTAGCGCCCATGTCCGGCGGCGAGAAAGCCCGCTTAGTGTTAGCGCTGATTGTGTATCAAAAGCCTAACTTGTTGCTGCTCGATGAACCGACTAACCACCTCGACTTAGAAATGCGTCATGCGCTGAATATGGCCTTACAGGCCTTTGAAGGAGCCATGGTGCTGGTATCGCACGACCGCTTTTTATTAACTGCAGTGTGCGAGGAGTTTTACCTGGTCGACAGCGGCGAAGTCGCCCCCTTTAGTGGCGACCTGGATGATTATCGTGACTGGATCCTCGCCCAGCAAAATGTCGATAAAGCGGCCAATGTTGAACCGGTGGAAGACAAACCGAAGGTGGATCGCAAAGCCGAAAAACGCCGCGAAGCTGAGTTTCGTCAGTCTACCGCGCACCTGCGTAAGCAAATTCAACAGTCTGAAAAAGCAATGGAAAAGCTCAACGCCTCGCTGGCCAAAGTGGAGGAGGAGCTGGGTCGCAGTGAACTCTACGAAGCCGATAATAAGCCCGAGTTAATGAAGTTCTTAGATCAGCAGGCAACTCTAAAATCTCAAATAGAGGATGAGGAGATGCAATGGCTGGATGCGCAGGAACAACTGGAAGCGGCCAAAGACGCCTATGACATCAGCGCCTGAGCTAACGCCTGAACTGTTCTGGCAACACAGCTTGCAGCATTACGCGCAGCTTGGTGTGGCGGATGCCTGCCTGGCATTACAGGATAACTATCAGGTAAACATTAACCTACTGCTGTTTTATCATTGGTGTTATACGGTAAACCAACCGGTAACCCGGGCATTGCGTAAAGCCCTGGATGAGGCGGTAGCTACAAGCGATCCGGCCATACGGCAACACCGTAGCAGGCGGCGTGCGGCGAAGGGCAGCAGTGACTACGAGGCGCTTAAGCAGCAGGAACTAGAGTTGGAAGCAGCGCAGCAAGCAGAGCTGGTCGCCACCTACCAAAAAATCAAGGGGTCAGAGTCGTTGA
>DDJQ01000025.1 GCA_002339125.1 Alteromonadaceae bacterium UBA2620 | reverse complement strand
AGCGGTATTGACGCTCAGGGTCTTTTCCTCATAACCGGTATTTACCATTACCATCACGGCATCGTAATTAACATCGATATCAGTAAGCAGGGTTTCTGCCTCACTGTTATAGCCGTCGTCAATGCTCATGGCGATCAGGCCAACCTGCTGGCGGGTACCCAGATTATGGAAACCTACCCGCTGCATGATTTCCTCAGCGGTAGTGAGTCGGAATAACGGACTGGTCTGGCGAATGGTTAGAAATTCCTTAAACACTTCTGCCGCCAGTTCAATTTCCGTCATGCTGGCAGCCCGTTCAGGCGATGACACAAACTGGCCCATTTCTGACCAGCGGGCCTCGTTTTTCTCAGCCAGCGGTAAACCCACATTCCAGTTGTTGGTTTGCATGGTGAAATCTACGTAGTTAAACCAGTCACCGGAGTCGTAGCTGTCGCGATCCATGGATTTAGAGCGCAACATATCACCGCCCATCTGTAAAAATGGAATGCCCTGGGATAACAAAGTAATTCCCATACCGGCATTTTGCGCCCGCACTCGTTCGTGGAGGGTTAGCGACTCTGGTAACACGTAGTTGAGTTGATCCCACAGAGTTTCATTATCGTGCTTGGACACATAATTGATAATGTCGGCAGGATCCTTAGCATAACCACCAAGTGCTGAGGCCGTGGTAGCGCGTCCACCCGAGGTGTTTAATACAAAGTCAGCCAGCGTTCCGGCCATGCCCATTTTGACCCGGTCCTGTTCATACAGTGCTGAATCACTGTCGGGGTTAAAAATATGACCATAGCGGATCGCATCACGCAGTCTGTCGTTATAGGTACCAATTTCGGTACCGGCCATATTCAGCTGGTTAGCCTGCTCGTAACCACGGTCTATCTTGTTCCAGCCTTCACCGTAAAAGTAGTTGTCAGGATCGATAGCCTGGATAGCTTCACGTAAGCGCACCATACTGTTTTTGGTCGACTGACTCATTATGTCAAAGCGGAAAGCGTCAAACTTGTATTCACTGGCCCACATCGACAATGAGTCCAGCATCAGCTTTTCCATCATCACATTACGCGGCTCGGTGTCCTCGCAACAGGTTTCCCGCACAATAGCACCAGTATCCGTCTCATAACGATGGTAGTAGCCGGGCACCACTTTATCGAGTACCGATTTAGTAAAGATACCTGATGCATTGGTGTGGTTGTACACCACATCAAGGGCAACCCGCAGGCCAATCTCGTGCAGCGCCTGTACCATTGCGCGCATTTCAATGATCCGCTCAACTCCTTCAGCACTGGACGCATAACTCCCTTCCGGCGCATTGAAATGATGCGGGTCATACCCCCAGTTAAAGCTGTCGACACTGCGTAAATCCTGGGTCAGCGCCTGGGCACTGCCTGCCTGGGATAGCGGGTCGTAGCTGTTGTACACATCCAGTAAAATGCTGGCTGCATCTTCTTCGTTACACACCTGGGCATCCGGTTTTTTCACACAAAGCTGACCTACGGTATCGTAGATGTCCACGGTATTGGCCGGGTCTTCGTCTATAGTGGCAATGTCATTGCTGGGCAGAATGTGAAAATGGGTTAATCCCGCATCGGCCAGGGTCTGTAAATGATTGACAGGATCACTGCCGGATTCGGTAAAGGCCAGGTATTTACCACGATTGGCTTCACTGGTAGACATATCGCGAATACTGAAGTCGCGCACATGTCCTTGGTAAATCACCGCATCTTCCGGATTCGCAATCTCCGGGATCCACTGGGTATCCCAACCGTCTGGTTTCAGCGATTCATCACTTAAATTGACAAAGCGTGAGAAGCGCCCGTTGGTCGATAATGACACCGAGTACGGATCGGTTACTTCGAGCGTGGTAATTTCCTCCAGCGATGGATAATAAACGGTGACTTCATAACGATAGAGCTTTCTGTCGAGACTGGTATCACCGGCATAGGACCAGACGCCAGACGTGTCATCGAAGGCCATTGGGTAACGGTTAGCCAGAGTCTTATCATCATTGAATACCAGCAAGTTTACTTCCGTTGCCGTAGGAGCCCAGACTGCTGCCGTAATGCCTTCATCGCTATAGACCCCACCGAGCATGGCTTCATCGGCGTCATTTTCACCGCGGGTATATAACTGGTCGAGTACGTTGGCATGTTGTAAGCGTGTGGCTGCCAGCAAAGTACCATCGCTTGCATAACCGCCCACAACCACCTGGGTTTTCAGCACTGCTTTGGCCTCGTCGCTACTCCACTGGCCTTCGAATGCCGGCAATGAAGCCAGATGTGGGGCAATAGCAACCTGCTCTTCGGTAAGGCTGGTTGCGCTGAGTTCGACGGCGGCACCGTTAAGACCATTTTCCACCGTGGTGGCCAAATCGGCCGCGGCAGAATAATGCAGTTTAACCGTTTCAACACCGTCCGGTACGTCCCATAACACGACCTGGGTATCCAGCCAGTGCGCCGCTGCACCTTCAATTTTTACCGGTTGCGGACCAAGTGATAACAAAGGAAATTCAAAGACGGTGGGCACGCCGGAGAGCGTAAAGTTCATCCGTGTGAAGGTTTCATCGTCCTGATCCAGTGGAGCCTGGAAATCGGTGCCGCCCATTTCTTTGCCTGCATCGTCAGTCCCTTTGTGAATAATAAAGTTATGACAGGCGCCCGGAGTTCCGGCTACGCCGGGTTTAAGCTCCAGGATCCAGTAAGCCCCGAAGTTAGGATCGATACCAGAAATCGCCCGGCCATTGGCCCAGTCGGTATCGCCATCTGCGTAAGCGTCACAGGCATCATTATTCCAGGTATGCAGTTTCCAGCCGTCATAGGCACTGTCGCCAGGATCATTTGTGGCCCCTACTCCAGCACGGTTGTAGTACAACACGGCCTGATTAGCAGTTGGGAAATACACCGGATCGTCCAGCGTTGGATCAGCACCAACCACACAGGCGCTGTTGTCTTCATTAGGTACCGTGGGTGGATCGCAAGCAATGGGCGGTTTTTCCACACACATCATGCCAGCTTCATCGGGCACCAGAGGCGCATCACACACCAACAAGTCATTGGAACCAGAGTCTGTGCCAGAACTGCCGCACCCGGTAAGGGTAAGCACCACTAACACCATTAGGCCAGCCAGTATTTTATACAGCATGCCGGTGGATGCTGTGGGTTGAGTAAAAGTATTCATAGCGAGTAAGTCATCCCCAGGAAGTATTGGGTTCCGAAGAACTGAATGGTTCCTGTTTGTTCAGGCGAGGTGAAATAGCTTTTGGTGGGTTCATCGGTCAGGTTATTTATCTGGAACAACACACTTATGTTGTCGTTGATTTCATATGATGCCTGATAGTCCACCACTAACTCTGAATCAAAATTGACGGTCTGATCGTTGACCGCGACCTGCCTGGAAACAAACGCGTCGCGGTAGCGGCCTGACACCCGGGTTTCAAACCCTTCGTATTCCCAGAACAAGGTCATCGTGGCAACGTTTTCTGACAAGCCCGGTAGCTGGCTGGCATACACGCCATTGCCTACGGTGCGCTGTATCTCACTTTCGGTATACGAATAGCTGGCATTAATGCCCAGTCCCGACCACATACCCGGTAAGTCACTGTATATCTGGGTATAAGCCAGCTCTATACCGCGAATGTAACCGCCACGGGCATTGTTAATAGCCGTTTCATAGCGACCATCAGTGGTAGGCACTGTCACGGTCACCGGCGCTCCGGTATTATCTACAACCTGCTCTGGTGCCTGACCCGGATAATCGGCTTCGTAAAACACCGGTACCGTCACTGAATCTGGTACGACAAAGCCGTTGCCCTCAAAGTCATAGGGTTCGATGGCGATGTTTTCGATAAACGACTCAATGTTCTTATAAAACCCTGCAACGACAATCGCGCCGTCACTGTCATCAAAGTAGTGCTCATAGGAAATGTCATACTGAGTAGCGTAAAACGGATCCAGATAAGGGCTGTTATTCGATGACCCCGAAATGCGCGCCTGCTGATTGGATAAGGTAATCTCACCGGAGTCGCGGTTCTGGGTAGCACTGATTAGCTCAACATTGGTGGATGCATTGGCTGCAAAGCGATTGATCGGAGCCCGACCCATTACCCGCGCAGCAGCAACACGAAGTTGCGAGTTATCCGTAAGCTGGAAATTTAAATTAATCGACGGCAGGACATCGGTGTACTCGTAAGTGAGTATGGCCGGGCGATAGAAATTATTGATATAGCCAAGCTCATCGACAATATTTTGTGCGCCTGCTGTGGGATCGCTGACCTCTACATCCTGACCGGTCTCCGGGTCCTCCACAAACATGGTTGCTCTTTGCAGTGTGGTAGAGCTCTGTTTGGATTTTACATAGCGAACGCCGATATTACCGGTAATCGGTAATCCGCCGATTTCCGTATCGATATTGGCCATCAGGTAAGCAGCTGAGACGGTTTCAAACACGTCTCCACTTTCCAGGACCGACCATGCGGTAGACACAGTGGCATCGTCAGGGCCATTAATTACACCCGGGTCTCCTGCTCCCCAGGTTTGCGCCGGTTGCGGTATCCCGGAAGGGAACCAGGCTTGAAGCGCTTTGCCCAAATCAATGGAAAGGTAATTGGGAAAGTAAGCAAAGTCGCCCTGCCAGTTCACCACTTCGGCTAAATCATCGGTAAGACGCAGCGGCGGCTGACTCGAGGAAAATGCCTGGTCGTTACCATATTCAAACACCGAGCGATCGTTACTGTAGGTGCGATCTGAGTAGCGGCCACCAAACTCGATGGACGATATGAAGTCGGTATCAATAAAATACTGGAAATCAGCCCGGTAGGCATCCAGTTCATCACTGTTAACATAGGGATAAATGCCATACTTACTGACCATAACCCGGTCCAGATCGGTAAAGGCATCGGCCTGATTGAACTGTAAGTCTGGTAAGTCCATACCATTGAGCAGATACGAGATCTGTATATTTTCATCAAAGCGGGGACTGGCGGCGGTGGCATCCTCACCAACCAGTGACCACAACAAGCCATTGCGGAAATTACTGTTAGCTTTTGATAATGCAATATCAAACTGTGCGGCGAAATTATCGGTGATCTGCCAGTCAGCGTTGATACCGTAGCTTTCTACTTTATCGAAATCCTGATTATCGTCATTAACCAGTTCGATACGGGTTTCACTGCTATCAGAACGCACAAACGTACCGCCAACAACACTGTTATTTACCACCACAGGATTGTAGATTTCAGTATTGACGCCACCGAGCTTTACCCGGAAACCGCGGGCAAAGGCTTCTGAATCAAATTTGGATACGAAGGCATCAGCTTTTAAGGTGAAGTTATCCAGCGGAGCCCACTCAATGGCCGCAACATAGCCGTTGCGGGTTTCCTCACCACCCTTGTGTTGCATTTCAAAGCCTTCGGAAATGAGTTCACATTCCAGGCACTGATCTTCGCGGGGCACATCTGAATTCGGGTTATAATTCTCCTCATCACCGGCCAGGCCATCGACATCAACTTCGGCATTGTAGGCAAAGCCGATGAACTGAGTAGACACACTGGGTTGATATAACCTGGCGTAACCAAGGGAAACTCCCAGGGTGTCATCTAAGAACTTGCCCTGATAGGAAAAGCTCAGGCGATGGCCAAACTCTTCTGCATCAGCCACTTCATTGGCCCGGTCATTAAACATACCGCGCACGTTGGCATTAAAGGTATGTTTGTCATCCTTAGCTAACGCACTGGCGGTTTGTAACTCAACCGTACCGGCAACCCCGCCCTCAATCAGCGACGCTTTGGGTGATTTATACACGGCTGCTGAATTGATCAATTCAGACGGGTACTGATCGAATTCGATTGAACGACTGCCACTGGTAGATACCTGTTCCCGGCCGTTCAGTGTCGAGAAGACAAAGTCTCCGGATAAGCCCCGAATATTAATTTCCGCAGCCTGACCACCGGTTCGTACCGCGGATATCCCCGGTAACCGGGTGAGTGCATCGGCCATACTGACGTCGGGCAAGCCGCCCAGGTCGTCGGCTGAGAGTTGTTCTGAAACGGTATCACCAAAACGCTTTTGGTTGAGTGACTGAATTAGACTGCTGCTAAAACCGCGCACCTCAATGCGCTCTATAGCTTCTTCCTGTTTTCCCTGGTCACTGTTTTGCGCTGAGTCTTGCGCCAAAAGCGGATAACTAGTGAAAACCAACCCACTGGTTAATAGTGCCAGAGTGATAGCACTGGGTTTGAACGTTTTCATGTTTTCCCCATTATTAGTTATGTTGAGAAATGCTGTGCAACATTTCGCCGGTTTGATTACCGAATTTAATACTAGTTGCTAGGTGAAAAACTGAAAATGTCATGCATACGTATTCAGTTAACTTTTTTTTACAAATTTTTCACAATCGATTTATAGTAATAAAAGAGGAGATCCCTAAGGGCATCTTAAATTGCCTATCTTTTTGATAAATAATAAAAAAGCCCGCATAAAGCGGGCTTTTACCAAACAATAAATTGTTAACACATCGGCGCTAAACCAGAGATAATTACCAACCAGTTTGTTCGCGCAGTGCTTTACCGATGTCAGCCAGAGAGCGAACAGTTTTTACGCCTGCTGCTTCAAGGGCTGCAAATTTCTCGTCTGCAGTACCTTTACCGCCAGCGATGATCGCACCAGCGTGGCCCATACGTTTGCCCGGAGGAGCAGTAACACCAGCGATGTAAGAAACAACCGGCTTAGTCACGTTTTCTTTGATAAACGCTGCCGCTTCTTCTTCTGCAGTACCACCGATCTCACCGATCATAACAATCGCTTCGGTTTGTGGATCGTCCTGGAATAACTTCAGGATGTCGATGAAGTTAGAACCCGGGATTGGGTCACCACCAATACCAACACAGGTAGACTGACCAAAACCTTCGTCAGTAGTTTGTTTAACTGCTTCGTAGGTAAGCGTACCAGAGCGTGAAACAATACCAACTTTACCAGGCTTGTGGATGTGACCAGGCATAATACCAATCTTACACTCACCCGGAGTGATTACACCCGGACAGTTTGGACCAATCATGCGTGCGCCTTTAGCATTTACGTATTCTTTAACGTAAAGCATATCCAACGTAGGAATACCTTCAGTGATACAAACCACTAATTCGATACCGGCATCTACTGCTTCAACAATTGAGTCTTTACAGAAAGGAGCTGGAACGTAGATAACAGAGGCTGTGGCGCCAGTTGCTTCAACGGCTTCACGCACTGTGTTAAATACTGGCAGACCTAAGTGCTCAGTGCCACCTTTACCAGGCGTTACACCACCAACCATTTGCGTACCGTAGGCAAGCGCTTGTTCAGAGTGAAACGTCCCCTGACCGCCAGTGAAACCCTGACAGATAACTTTAGTATCTTTACCGATCAAAACTGACATTATTTGCCCTCCGCAGCTGCAACAACTTTCTCTGCTGCATCAGTTAATGATTCTGCAGCGATGATATCCAAGCCAGAGTTACCCAGCACTTCACGGCCAAGCTCTGCATTGGTACCTTCAAGACGTACAACAACCGGTACTTCAACGCCTACTTCTTTAACTGCGCCGATGATACCTTCTGCGATCATGTCACAACGTACGATACCGCCGAAGATGTTAACCAGAACGGCTTTCACGTTGTCGTCAGACAGAATGATTTTGAATGCTTCAGCAACACGCTCTTTCGTCGCGCCGCCACCAACATCGAGGAAGTTAGCCGGGCTACCGCCGTGCAGGTTTACGATGTCCATGGTACCCATGGCCAGACCCGCACCGTTAACCATACAGCCAACGTTACCGTCCAGTGCTACGTAGTTCAGTTCCCACTGAGCAGCGTGTGCTTCACGAGCATCTTCCTGTGAAGGATCTTTCATGTCCTTCAGCTTAGGCTGACGGTACATTGCGTTGCTGTCTACGCCCAGTTTAGCGTCCAGACAGTGCAGGTTGCCGTCTGCTTTGATTACCAGCGGGTTAATTTCGATTAACGCCAGGTCCAGGTCTTCAAACATTTTCGCCAGACCTAAGAAGATCTGTACGAATTGCTTAACCTGTACGCCTTGCAGACCCAGTTTAAACGCCATTTCACGCGCCTGATAAGGCTGAGGACCAACGATTGGGTCGATTTCAGCTTTCAGGATTTTTTCCGGGGTTTCTTCTGCAACGGTTTCAATTTCAACACCGCCTTCAGTAGACGCCATGAAAACAACGCGGCGTGTGCCACGGTCTACCACAGCACCTAAGTACAATTCGTTTGCGATATCAGTGCAAGACTCTACTAAGATCTTGCTTACAGGCTGACCGTTCTCGTCAGTCTGAAATGTCACCAGGTTTTTGCCTAACCACTTTTCAGCAAAAGCGCGAATTTCGTCTTTGGTTTTTACCAGCTTAACACCGCCAGCTTTACCACGGCCACCAGCGTGGACCTGACACTTAACAACCCATTCGTTACCGCCAATACGGTCAGCAGCTTCTACTGCACCTTGAGGGGTATCTGATGCGTATCCTTCAGAAACAGGTAAGCCGTATTCTTTGAATAGCTGCTTACCTTGGTATTCATGCAAATTCATGGTGTTTCTTTCCGATTATTATTTAAACGAAAGCCAATATCTGGCTCGACTAATTCCCAACTGGTATCCGTCCCCAAATACCAGCATGTGAAGATGATACATGAGTATCATCTTCACATATAGTTATGCTACGAAAGTCTTACACATCCAGAAGCAGACGTGTTGGATCTTCCAGCATTTCTTTAACGGTGACCAGGAAGCCGACCGATTCTTTGCCATCGATGATCCGGTGGTCGTAAGACAACGCAAGATACATCATTGGTAAAATTTCAACTTTGCCGTTAACTGCCATTGGGCGGTCCTGGATCTTATGCATACCCAGGATAGCGCTTTGTGGCGGGTTAATGATTGGCGTAGACATCAGTGAACCAAACACACCACCGTTGGTGATGGTGAAGTTACCACCTTGCAGCTCTGCCATAGACAGTTTGCCGTCACGGCCTTTGATAGCCAGTTCCTTGATACCTTTCTCGATACCGGCCATACCCAGGGTATCTGAATCTTTCAGTACCGGGGTAACCAGACCACGTGGCGTTGAAACCGCAATCGAGATATCAAAATAGTTGTGATAAACGATGTCATCACCGTCCAGTGAAGCATTAACTTCAGGGAAACGCTTCAGCGCTTCAGTAACCGCTTTCACATAGAAAGACATAAAGCCTAAACGGATACCGTGACGCTTCTCAAAGCCTTCCTGATACTGCTTACGCAGGTCCATGATAGGCTTCATGTTAACTTCGTTGAACGTGGTTAACATAGCGGTAGAGTTTTTCGCTTCCAGCAGGCGGTTAGCAATGGTTTTACGCAGGCGTGTCATAGGTACACGTTTTTCACTACGCTCACCGGCAGGCGCTGCAGGTGCTTCTTCTGACGCAGGGCTGGCTGCAGCCGGCTTGCTGTCAGACTTCAGGTACTGCTCAACATCTTCTTTGGTGATACGGCCGTTTTTGCCTGAACCTTTTACTTTTGCCGGGTCAACGCCTTTTTCTGCTAACAGGCGACGTACCGACGGGCTCAGCGCATCGCTGTCACCGTCATCGCTGCTGCTTTCTTCACTCGCTGCGGCAGCTGGCGCAGAAGAGCCTGCACCTTCAGTGAATTTGGCAATCACTTCTTCGGCAGTTACCGTGGTGCCTTCTTCAGCCAGTACTTCGGCGATTGAGCCGTCCGCCGGCGCAACCACTTCAAGTACCACTTTATCGGTTTCGATATCAACCAGGTTCTGGTCGCGGCTTACTTTTTCGCCTGGCGCAACGTGCCAGGTAGCAATGGTTGCATCAGCCACTGACTCAGGCAGTACCGGTACTTTGATGTCTACGGTTTCGCCGCTTGCTTCCTCTGCCGCTGGTGCTTCTGCTTTAGCAGGCTCAGCGTCAGCTTTGCTTTCAGATTTGGCCGGTGCAGCACCGCCCTCTTCCAGTTTAGCAATCACTTGTTCACCAAGTACGGTTGCACCTTCTTCATCGATAATCTCACCGATAACACCATCTGCAGGGGCAACAACTTCCAGTACCACCTTGTCTGTCTCAATGTCTACCAGGTTCTGGTCGCGTTTTACACTGTCCCCGGCTTTTACGTGCCAGGTTGCAATCGTGGCGTCGGCAACTGACTCGGGTAGAACCGGAACTTTTATCTCAATTGTCATCTCTGTTCCTTATTTTATCGTGAGAGCGTCTTCAACCAGGGCTTTCTGTTGCTGGTTGTGAACGGATAAATAACCTACGGCAGGCGACGCTGAAGCCGCACGTCCCGCATATGTTAACTTGGCACCATCTGGGATTACCTGCCAGAAATGATGTTGGCTACAATACCAGGCACCCTGGTTTTGTGGCTCTTCCTGACACCAAACCCAATCTTTAACATGGCTGTATTCAGCCACGATCTTCGCGCATTCTTCCTGCGGGAACGGATATAACTGTTCCAGACGAATAATGGCGATATCGGTTTGTTCATTCTTACGGCGTTGATCAAGCAGGTCGTAATAAACCTTACCAGAACACATCACCACACGTTTTACGTCTTTGGCCGGCAGTTCATCCACTTCGCCAATCACGTTGTGGAATACACCTTCAGACAGTTCTTCCAGTGAAGAAACCGCCATAGGATGACGTAGCAATGACTTAGGTGACATCACAATCAATGGCTTACGCATTGGGCGAATCACCTGACGGCGGATCATGTTGAACACCTGAGCAGGCGTTGAAGGTACACAAACCTGCCAGTTGTGATCGGCACACAGTTGCAGGAAGCGCTCAAGACGTGCTGAGCTGTGCTCAGGGCCCTGGCCTTCATAACCATGTGGTAACAGCACTGTCAGACCGCATAAACGACCCCATTTGGCTTCACCTGAACTTAAGAACTGGTCGAATACCACCTGGGCACCGTTGGCAAAGTCACCAAACTGCGCTTCCCAGATAGTCAGACAAGTTGGCTCAGCTGTGGCGTAACCGTATTCAAATGCCATAACCGCTTCTTCAGACAGAACCGAGTCATAAATCTCGATAGCTTCCTGATCTTCGCTGATATGCTGAAGCGGCATGTAAGTTGAGGCATCAGCCTGATTGTGTAATACGGCATGGCGATGGAAGAATGTACCACGGCCTGAATCCTGACCGGTCAGACGGATACTGGTGCCACCCTTGACAATGGATGCGTAAGCCAGCAGTTCGGCCATACCCCAGTCGAGGTTACGCTCACCGGCAATCATGGCTTTACGGTCGTTATAAACCTTATTCACCCGTGACTGTAATTTTACGTCTTCCGGGTAAGACACCAGGCGATCGCCCAGTGACTTAAGTTCATCCAGACTAATGCTGCCATCGTACGGCGTATCCCAGTCATGGCCGAGATACGGATGCCAGTCAACACTGTGCTCGGTCATTGGCCGCCATTCTTCAACCACGCAGGCGCCATGATCCATAGCAGCCCGATAGTCTTCGATAAGTTTATCGGCATCCTGTTTGCCCAGTACACCTTCGGCAATCAGCTGTTCGGCATAAATCTCACGTGGTACCGGATGCTTTTTAATCTTCTGATACATCACCGGCTGCGTAGCATTTGGCTCATCCGACTCGTTGTGGCCGTGACGGCGATAACAAACCAGATCAATTACTACATCGCGCTTAAATTTGTTACGGAAATCAAGCGCCAGCTTGGTAACAAATAACACAGCTTCAGGGTCGTCTGCATTAACGTGCAAAATCGGCGCCTGAACCATTTTAGCGATGTCAGTACAGTACTGGGTGGAACGGGTATCTTCAATTTTCGAGGTGGTGAAACCAACCTGGTTGTTGATAACGATTCGAACCGTACCACCTACTGCAAACCCGCGGGTTTGCGACATGTTAAAGGTTTCCTGAACCACACCCTGACCGGCAATTGCCGAGTCACCGTGGATAGTTACCGGCAGAACCTTAAGTGCGCTGTTTTCGCGACGGTCAAGACGAGCACGAACTGAGCCCATAACCACCGGGTTAACAATTTCCAGGTGTGACGGGTTAAAGGCCAGCGCGAGGTGAACATTACCGCCCGGCGTAGCGAAGTCGGAAGAGTAACCGGCATGGTATTTTACGTCACCAGCGCCTAACGACTCGTCGTGCTTGCCACCAAATTCGTCAAACAGTACTGACGGGTTTTTACCCAGTACGTTAACCAGCACGTTAAGACGGCCACGGTGAGCCATGCCCACAACAACTTCTTTGGTGCCTTGTGAACCGGCTTCTTTGATAAGCCCTTTGAGCATCGGGATCAGCGCATCGCCACCTTCCAGTGAGAAACGCTTAGCGCCCGGGAATTTCGAGCCCAGGTACTTTTCCATACCGTCAGCGGCAACCAGGCCTTTGAGGATATCGATTTTCGAATCGCGATCTAATTCAGGACGCGCTTCGACTGATTCAATACGTTGTTGTAACCAGCGCTTTTGCTCGGTATCGGTGATATGCATGTATTCTGCACCAATGGAGCTGCAATAGGTTCTGTTTAATGATTTAAACAGTTCACCTAATGGCATGGTTTCTTTACCGATGGCGTAAGAGCCAACGTTGAAAACCGTATCAAAATCCGTCTCGGATAGATTGTGATGCGACAACTCCAGGTCTCTGACCCGTTCCTGTTTCCACAATCCCAGCGGATCGAGGTTGGCATGTTGGTGCCCACGGAATCGATAGGCGTTAATTAACTGCAACACCTTAACCTGTTTCTGGTCAGACTGATTACTGCTCGCTGTGGTAGCAGACCCACTGCTACAACGGGCCAGTGGTCCCAGAGACGCCAGTTTGCGGAACTGGTCTTTGATAAGGCTATGGTTACTTTCTAATTCCACCCCATCCACTTTGGGTAAAGCGTCAAAGGTTTCACGCCAGGAATCAGAGACACTCTGCGGGTCGTCAAGGTAGGCTTCGTACAATGCTTCCACATAGGCAGCATTGGCTCCAGCCATGTGCGATGAGTCCCACCACGCTTTCATCACGCTTTCTTGCATTATTGTGCCTTGCTAGGTTGTCAATAAAACTATCAGGTCGGACGTCTTACCCGACCACATTTACAAAAAAATAGCCACCCCATAAGGATGGCCATTTATGCATTACTCACTTGTTACTGAAGCAGTAATCAAGTTAATTGCTAAACAGCCCGTTGTAAAAGCATGGACTTAATCTGCCCAATTGCTTTTGTAGGGTTGAGTCCCTTAGGACATACACTTACACAGTTCATGATACCGTGACATCTGAACACGCTGAAAGCATCATCCAGATCGTTCAGTCGCTCGTCTGTTGCAGTATCGCGGCTATCAATCAGGAATCGATAGGCGTGCAATAAGCCGGCTGGTCCGATGAACTTATCCGGATTCCACCAGAATGATGGACAAGATGTTGAACAACATGCACACAGTATACACTCATAGAGTCCATCCAGTTTAGCACGCTCTTCAGGAGACTGCAGATGCTCTCTTGCCGGCGGCTGTTTGCTGTCGTTAATTAAGAACGGTTTAATCTTCTCGTACTGAGTGTAGAACTGGGTCATATCGACCACCAGGTCACGCACAACCGGCAAACCAGGCAGCGGGCGAATAACCACTTTACCTGAGCCCAGTGCTGACAACGGAGTGATACACGCCAGGCCATTTTTGCCGTTCATGTTCATGCCGTCAGAACCACAAACCCCTTCACGACAAGAGCGACGGAACGATAATGTTGGATCCTGTTCCTTTAAAAGGATCAGTGCATCCAGCACCATCATATCCTGGCCTTCTTCCACTTCCAGGGTGTAATCCTGCATGCGAGGTGCATTATCCACCTCCGGATTATAACGGTATACCGAAAAAGTTAATTGCATGATCTAACCCCTCTTAGTATGAACGTACTTTTGGCGGGAAGGCTTCGCGAAGCTTAGGCGCCATGTTGACATCACGTTTAACCATAGCTTCAGTCGCCGGGTTGTAGACACTGTGACATAACCAGTTCTCGTCATCACGATCCGGGTAGTCAAAGCGGCTGTGTGCACCACGACTTTCAGTACGGAAGTTTGCTGCCACAGCGGTGCTGTATGCAGTTTCCATCAGGTTATCGAGCTCTAAACACTCAATACGCTGGGTGTTGAAGTCGGCACTCTTATCATCAAGACGTGCAGTTTTAAGGCGTTCACGGATCTCTTTAAGTTGCTTGAGACCTTCGGCCATTGCATCCCCTTCACGGAATACCGAGAAGTTAAGCTGCATACATTCCTGCAAATCTTTCTTGATTTGAACCGGGTCTTCGCCTTTGCCTTTTTCTGAACCTTCCCAACGATTGAAACGCGCCATAGCACCTTCAAGATCAGATTCGGAAGCCTCGCGGCTCGGGGTCATTTCGTCCAGTTTGTCACCCAGGTGTAAGCCTGTAGCACGACCAAACACCACCAGGTCAAGCAATGAGTTACCGCCTAGACGGTTCGCACCGTGTACAGATACACAGGCAATCTCACCGCAGGCAAACAGACCGTTAACGACTTTGTCGTTACCGTTTTCGTCCAGAGTCAGACACTGACCATCAACGTTAGTCGGAATACCGCCCATCATATAGTGACAGGTTGGAATAACCGGAATCGGTTCTTTAACCGGATCAACGTGCGCAAAGGTACGAGACAGTTCAAGGATACCCGGCAGACGTGATTCAAGAACGTCTTTACCCAGGTGGTCCAGTTTAAGTTTGATGTGCGTACCCCATGGGCCTTCACAACCACGACCTTCACGAATCTCGGTCATCATTGAACGGGCAACTACGTCACGGCCGGCTAAGTCTTTAGCATTCGGCGCATAACGCTCCATGAATCGCTCGCCGTCTTTATTCAGCAGGTAACCACCTTCACCACGACACCCTTCTGTTACCAGGGTTCCCGCGCCGGCGATACCGGTTGGGTGGAACTGCCACATTTCCATGTCCTGCACGCAAACGCCGGCACGCAGGGCCATGCCCACACCGTCACCAGTGTTGATGTGTGCGTTAGTGGTCGATGCGTAAATACGCCCTGCACCACCCGTTGCCAGAACAACAGCTTTGGATTTGAAATAAACCACTTCACCGGTTTCGATGTCGATAGCCGTACAACCGACTACATCGCCGTCCTGGTTCTTAACCAGATCCAGTGCGTACCATTCGCTGAATACTTTAGTTTTGTTTTTAACGTTTTGTTGATACAGCAAATGCAGTAACGCGTGACCAGTACGGTCAGCCGCTGCCGCGGTACGTGCGCCCTGCTCGCCACCAAAGTTCTTGGACTGGCCGCCAAATGGACGCTGATAGATTTTTCCGTTCTCGAAACGAGAGAAAGGCAGACCCATATTTTCCATTTCGATAATGGCTTCAGGACCGGTTTTACACATATACTCGATAGCGTCCTGGTCACCGATATAATCGGAACCTTTAACGGTATCGTACATGTGCCATTCCCAGTTATCCTCATGGGAATTACCCAGCGCTACAGTAATACCACCCTGAGCGGATACTGTGTGCGAACGGGTTGGAAACACTTTTGACAGTAATGCACAGGATTTGCCAGACTGCGAGATTTGCAGTGCTGCGCGCATACCTGCACCGCCGGCGCCAATTACGACGGCGTCAAACTCATGAACGGGTAAACTCATTTTACACTCCCCACAAAACAAACAAACCAGCGGCCACGTATACAAACGCGATAATATTCAGAACATACTGAATGGTAGCGCGCAGACCGGTTGGCTTAACATAATCGGTTAACACCTGCCACAGACCAATGCGAACATGGATCATGATGGAAACCAATGCAGCGAGGGTGAATACTTTCATCGCAATACCAGAGAACAAACCCTGCCATACGTCGAAAGTGACTTCTTCAGTCGTGATAAAGAATCCAGCCATGAAGAATGTGTAGACTGCGATAATTACCGCAGTTGCGCGTAAAGAAACGTAATCCTGTACACCATTACGCTTGATGCTTGCCTGATTAGTTACCATAACGCAACCCCTATAACTACTGTCAGTACCACCCACAAACCAATAACAACTTGCGCACTTAAGTTACCTGACTCAAGCTCTTCCCAGTGACCCATATCCATTATGCCGTGACGGATACCGCCAAGGATGTGATAGGTCAGCGCAGAAGCTGTACCGATTGCAATGATATTTCCAATCAATCCATCCATTAAAGCCTGCACGTTGGCGAAGCCTTCTGGAGATGATACCGAAACGGCCCATGCCCAGATCACAAACAGCAGCGCAAAAAACATTGCGACGCCGGTTACGCGGTGGAGAATTGACGAAATAGCAGAGGGAGGAAATTTAATGGTGTTAAGGTCTAAATTTACTGGTCTTTGCTTTTTCACAATTTTTGCCTGTTTTATCCGTAGGGACAAATCACTCTCGTGTTGAGTCCTGACAGAGTGATTCTGATTGTTACTAAGTTAATTTTCTCATCCAATGAGATGTTAACATTTTGTGAATATTTTATTACTTAATTAACAGAATAAATATTCAGTCAATTTAAGTAGGCCAGAGTATATCCACGACCTATTATAATTACAATTTTTTGTGTGGTATTAGGACATTAGTCTTAGGTCGTAGAAAGGATAAAAATGCTTGATCCCGGGTACTACATAACCAGTATAATCTGAAACAATCTAGAATATTTATGTGTAATATAAGCAATAAAATTGACTTGTTACTGCATAATAAAGTACAAATACGCCACTTTTCCCACCGGATTGCTCAAAATTGAGTAACATCCCGATAAAGAAAATTCTGAGGAGAGCAACTTATGGCAGATCAAAAAGCCATTCTGAAAGCGGGCGACAAGGAAATTGAACTTCCTATCTTGTCTGGTACAGCAGGCCAAGATGTGATTGATATTCGTGCCCTTGGCAAACACGGCTATTTCACTTACGACCCTGGTTTCCTGGCGACTGGATCTTGCGAGTCTTCCATCACATTTATCGACGGCGCAGAAGGTGTATTATTACACCGCGGCTTCCCAATCGACGAACTGGCTCGTGATGCCAACTATCTGGAAGTTTGTCACATGCTGCTGCACGGTGATGCACCGAATAAAGAAGAATACGAAGAATTCGAAAACACCATCAAGCGCCACACCATGGTACATGAGCAAATTCACATGTTCTTCCATGGATTCCGTAACGATGCCCACCCTATGGCCATGCTAAACGGTACTGTTGGTGCGATGTCTTCGTTCTATCACAGCGACCTGGACGTTTCTAATTTTGACATGCGTGTACGTTGTGCACACCGACTGATCGCAAAGATGCCTACCCTGGTAGCGATGTGTTACAAGTACAACATCGGTCAGCCATTTGTTTATCCTCGTAACGACCTGAGCTACGCGGCTAACTTCCTGAACATGATGTTCTCTGTTCCGGCTGAAGATTACAAAATCAGCCCGGCGGTAGAACGTGCTATGGACCGTATCTTTACCTTGCACGCCGACCACGAGCAAAATGCATCAACCTCTACCGTACGTTTAGCGGGTTCTTCCGGTGCAAACCCCTATGCCTGTATCGCTGCAGGTGTTGCTTCACTTTGGGGTCCTGCTCACGGTGGCGCTAACGAAGCTTGTCTGAATATGCTGGAAGAAATCGGTTCTGTAGACCGTATTCCAGAGTTCATTAATCGTGCAAAAGATAAGAACGACCCGTTCCGTCTGATGGGCTTTGGTCACCGTGTGTACAAAAACCACGATCCACGCGCTACAGTAATGCGCGAAAGCTGTCACGAAGTACTGAAAGAGCTTAATGTTCAGGATCCGCTGCTGGACGTAGCAATGGAGCTGGAACGTATTGCCCTTGAAGATCCGTACTTCGCCGAGAAGAAACTGTTCCCGAACGTTGATTTCTACTCTGGTATCGTACTGAAGGCAATCGGTATTCCAACTAACATGTTTACCTGTATCTTTGCCCTGTCACGTACTGTTGGCTGGATTTCACATTGGCACGAAATGATGTCTGATCCTGCACAAAAGATCGGTCGTCCTCGCCAGTTATACACCGGTCACACTCAGCGTAAATATACGCCAATTAAATAACGTTAATTTAATTGTTAAAGAATAAAGGCTCGCATTGCGGGCCTTTTTTATTACCAATTAATAACTTAACAATATATTAACCTTTAACTTTACTTTTAATTAACATTGTTTGCGTGCGCGATTTTAAATTAATTAGTAATGGTAATATGTGACGGATTTAATAATCCACTAATTAGAAATTTTCGTAATAAATTTTAAATATTTATTATAAGTAAGGTACTTCAATAACAATGCAACCTCTCATAAAGCAATTAGGTTACGCCGGTTTGCTGCCTTTTATTGGTTTAAATGCGCTGACTTTTATCGATATCCTGCCACAATCACTGGTCTACCTTTACTTTACCCAGTATTCAGCCGTGCTGTTGTCGTTTTTTGGTGGCGTGCACTGGTACGATGCCATTAGCAGTAATAAGCCAGCCCATCAGATGTACGTGGCAATGTTGCCGACTATTGTAGGCTGGATATGCTTAACTCAAACCGGCGCGCCCTGGGTATTAGGCGTGTTGAGTATTAGTTACCTGCTCATGATGTTTTACGACAAACAGGTACTTACCCTGCCAAAAGAAATGGTTGTGGCTTATACCAAACTGCGTATGCAGTTAACCACAGTAGTGGTGTTATCTCACGCTCTGATGATTTTCAGCCGCTAAGCGCCAACAATTAAGTCTCTGAAATAAAAACACCAGCCGAAGCTGGTGTTTTTTATTGAATAATTAAGTCGGTCTGGCTTATTCCGCTCTGATCAAATCCAGCAATTCTTTGGTTTTTTCTTCAACCAAAGCAATATCACCTTTAGATTCAACATTCAGACGGATCACCGGCTCAGTATTGGATTTACGTAAATTAAACCGCCAGTTCCCAAATTCCAGGCCAATACCATCGGTTTCATCAATTACCTCTGCCAGTGGCTGATATTTTTCAAGTACCCGAGCCAGCGCTGCATCAGCATCCTTTAGCTTGCTGTTGATTTCGCCCGACGACGGGAAAGCTTCGATACGCTCTTTCACCATAGACGCCAGCGACTTCTGACGGGTACAGATAAGCTCTGCCACCAGCAACCAGGGGATCATTCCCGAGTCACAATAGGCAAAATCCCTGAAGTAATGGTGAGCACTCATTTCACCACCGTACACAGCATCTTCCAGGCGCATCCGCTCTTTAATAAACGCATGACCCGTTTTACATTTAATCGGCGTACCACCTGCAGACTTAATAATGTCTTCACTGTTCCAGTACACACGTGGGTCATAAATAATTTTGCTTGGTCCTTTATCAAGAAACGCCTGAGCAAGCAGACCCACAATGTAATAGCCCTCAATAAAGTTACCGTCAGCGTCAAACAGAAAACAACGATCGAAGTCACCATCCCAGGCAATACCAAAGTCGGCGCCACTTTCGATTACCGCATTAGCGGTATCGGCGCGATTTTCCGGTAATAAAGGATTAGGAATACCGTTCGGGAACGTACCATCGGCATTGTGATGCACTTTAACAAATTCAATCGGCACGTCTTTTTCGTGCAGTTTTTTCTCAATAGCATCCAGTGCCAGACCTGCTGCGCCATTACCAGCGTTGGTCACAATTTTCAGCGGCGTAAAGTTATTGATATCAACGTAAGATAAAATGTGCGAAACGTACGCGTCCATGTTCAGGTGACGGTGGTATTTTCCGCTTTCTGCCAAAATGTCTGTAGCGATGTGCGCTTTGCCATTAAAAAACGCATCAGCGTCAATTTTGGCGCCTTTAGCATAAAAATCCAGACGCTCAGCCACATAGTCACTGTCGAGCGCTTCGGCGCGGTCTTTAATAGCATTCAGACCAGTATCGCCACTAATAGGCACCGAACCAGCCTTCACCAGTTTCATACCATTGTAATTAATCGGGTTATGGCTTGCGGTTACTTCGATCCCGCCATCAACGCCAAGGTGTTTGGTCGCGAAATAGATTTCTTCGGTACCAGCCATACCAATATCAGTGACTTCTGCGCCACCATCAACAAGGCCTGCACTGAGTGCCAGTTTCAGCGGTGTGGAAGTGAGACGAACATCACCGCCCACTACCACAGATTTAGCTGACAGTTCTTCTGCAAAAGCAAAACCAATCCGGTAAGCGACCTCTTCGTTAAGCTGAGTGTTTAACTCACCACGGATGTCATAGGCTTTAAAACAGGTAATAGGTGTTGTCATAGTTGTTTTTACTCAGCTTATTTTGACTCGGTTCTGCCGTAGCGATCAGAGAAACGGACAATGTCGTCTTCCCCCAGATAAGCACCCGATTGCACTTCAATAAGTTCCAGCGGGATTTTGCCCGGGTTTTCCAACGCGTGTACATCACCAATCGGAATGTAAACCGACTCATTTTCGGTCACCAACTGGGTTTTCTCGCCAATGGTCACATTGGCAGTCCCTGATACCACAATCCAGTGTTCTGCTCTGTGGTGATGCATTTGAACAGACAGCTTTTCACCCGGCTTAACGGTAATGCGCTTAACCTGGAAACGCTTGCCATTATCGATGGAATCGTAGCTACCCCACGGACGGAATACTTCGCGGTGGAACTGGAATTCAGGGCGTTGTTCAGCCTTTAACTTGTTCACGACATTTTTAATGTCCTGCACTTTGTTTTTGTTGGCGACCATTACGGCATCTTTGGTTTCTACCACGACCACATCATCAAGGCCCACCACAGCTATCAAACGCTCCTCGGCATTGATATAGCTGTTATTAACGCCTTCAAGAATCGCATCACCAACAATCACGTTACCGTTTTCGTCTTTATTATCTGCCGTTTCCCACAGTGACGACCAGCTGCCTACATCAGACCAGCCAGCATCCAGCGGAACCATGGCCGCCAGCGCAGTTTTTTCCATTACGGCATAATCGATAGAGTCGTCAGGACAGGTGGCAAAGATCTCAGGATCAATGCGGATAAAGTCTAAATCTTTGCTCTCTGAAGCAATTGCCTGCTCACAGATGCTGTACATTTCAGGTGCATGCTTTTTCAGCTCAGCCAGATAGACGCTGGCCTTAAACATAAACATACCGCTGTTCCAGAAGTAATTTCCGGAATCGACATATTGTTGCGCCGTAGCCAGGTCTGGCTTCTCGACAAATTCATCCACCTTCATGCCAACACCAATGGCCTCACCACCCTTAATGTAACCATAACCGGTGTGGGCCTGATCCGGCACAATACCAAAAGTGACCAGATTGCCATCCATCGCCAGCTCATTAGCCTTACTAACAGCCGCCTGGAAACCAGCAGAATCTTTGATCAGGTGATCGGCAGCCAGAACCAGTAATACCGGGTCATCATCCGTTTGCATTGCGTGCAGCGCGGCCAGTGCTATGGCGGGTGCGGTATTGCGTCCAACAGGCTCCAGGATGATACCACCATGGTCGCCACCCATCTGACGTAACTGCTCAGCAACTAAAAATCGGTGTGCATCATTACAAATCACAATGGGGTTAGCGGCACTGCTGCCGTCCAGGCGCTGCAGTGTTTCCTGCAACATGGTTTGTTCTGAAGTTAAAGCAAGAAACTGCTTAGGCAGGGCTGCTCGGGATTTAGGCCATAAACGGCTACCAGAGCCACCGGCTAATACGACTGGTTTCATGTTGGTTCCTGTTGATTGCGGGAGCGAATTACAAGCAGTGGTTGTCTGCTTATTCCCTTATTTATTCCTTAATCCATGTTAATCAAGGACTGCAGGGCAATCAACATTCACAAGGTAATTTATCGAAATAAATTGTCAGGACCGACTAGTCGACGGGAATTTGTTTAATTTCCCGTCAACCAGTTAACCTTTTCATCACTTTTTAAGCCGTTAATCTCCCCTGCTGATAATCGGTGATGGCCTGTTGAATTTCGGCCTGGGTATTCATCACAAAGGGACCATACTGAACCACAGGCTCGCCAATCGGTGCTGCAGCCACTAAAATCGCCTTGCCGGCTTCGCTGCTGGTCACGTCTACCTCATCACCGTCATTCAATACTGCCAGTTTGCCGCAGGCAATGGTCTGGCCGCTAACGTCAAGGCTGCCTTCATAACAATAAATAAAAGCGCTGTGGCCTGCCGCTACCGGTATGGTTGCCGACGCGTCTGCCTGCCAGTGAAGATCGGTAAATAGTGGCTTTACTCTGGCGGTATTAACCGGGCCGCTAACACCGTTAAGTGTGCCGGCCAGCACTTTTGCCTCTATACCCTGCCCCACGGACACCGTTTTTACCTCGTCAGGCTGAATATCCTGATAACCGGGTGCCGACATTTTATCTTTTGCCGGCAGATTCACCCACAGCTGAAAGCCCTTGAGCAGGCCGTCGGTTTGCTGGGGCATCTCTTCATGAATAATGCCCTTGCCAGCATTCATCCACTGGATACCGCCATCTTCAATGATTCCCTCGTTGCCCACCGAATCCCGATGGCGCATTTTCCCTTTCAGCATATAAGTTACCGTCTGGAAGCCGCGGTGCGGATGCGGCGGGAAGCCGGCAATATATTCATCGGGTTTATCCGAGCCGAAGAAATCGAGCATCAGGAACGGGTCGAGATTGGGTAATAAACGCTGGCCGATAATCCGGGTTAAGCTTACCCCCGCACCATCCTGGGTTGGCATCCCACTAACAAGTTGCTTAATAGTTCGATTGGTCATTGTTTTTTACTTCCATAAAGACAGATCGGGCCCTACGGGAACGACCTGTGTAGGATTAATCATTGTGTGACTGTAATAGTAGTGACGCTTAATATGTTCCATATTCGTTGTATCAGCTACGCCCGGCATCCGGTAAATACGCTTCATATAATTAAACATGGCCGGATAGTCACTGATTTGTTTACGGTTACATTTAAAATGGCCATGATACACAGCGTCGAAGCGCACTAACGTAGTAAACAAACGTATATCGGCCTCAGTAAGCGTTCCGCCCACCAGGAAAGGTTGTTTTTCCAAGCGAGCTTCCACCTTATCTAAAGCGGCAAATAACGCATTAACCGCCTCTTCATAGACCTGTTGCTCGGTGGCAAATCCTGCTTTATATACGCCATTATTAATATCGTTATACACCCATTGATTCACTTCATCTATCTCAGCTTGTAATGCGTCGGGATAATAATCAGTGTGGTTTCCGGTGATGTCATTGAAGCTCGTATTCAGGATGCGGATAATCTCAGCCGATTCGTTATTGACGATTTTTTCGGTCTTTTTATCCCACAACACCGGTACCGTAACACGAGTAGTGATATCTGCCTGCTGACGTAGATAAATCTCATACATAAACTGATGGCCATAAAGCGTATCCCCGGTACTGCCCTTATGCGGCAAAAAGCTCCAGCCTTTATCAAGCATTTCAGGGTTTACAACCGAAACTCCGATATGAGCATTGAGGGATTTAAGCTCTCGCATTATCAGAGTGCGGTGTGCCCAGGGGCAGGCCAGAGAGACATACAAATGGTAGCGGCCACTTTCTGCCTTAAATTCACTGTCCTCACCAATGGTATTTCTGAACAATGAATCCTGACGCTCAAACCGACCGCCGCTTTTATCGGTGTCGTACCATTTGTCGTGCCATTTGCCGTCAATTAACAAGCCCATGATGCTCTCCCGTGTAAGATAAATGAATGCGTGCTAAGTGGAACACACATCTGTCTAAACGGCTTAACGGAACATTTGGATTGATTGTTCTATGTTTTAGAACAGTCTGTTAATTATCTCATCAGCAATAGGTAAGGCACTGGTGGCCGCCGGTGATGGCGCATTGCCAACGTGTAACGCATGGGTAGATTCCACAAACTTAAAGTCGTGCACCAGTATACCTTTCCTGTCTACCGCCTGTGCTCGAATCCCAGCACGATAAGGTAAAAAGTCTGCTGCGGTAATGCCAGGGCAATAGCGGCTCACCAATCTGGCATAGTGCGTTTTAGACAAGGACGAATGTAACTCTTTAACGGCAGCGCGCCTGTACCGCCAAAGCAATTTCCACACATCACCGTGGGCAAACAGGTGCAACCATTCAGCATCAGTGCTGAATAAACTATTATATGCCTCGCGGCCTGTGGTCAGAACAGCATTTGGCCCCACAGTAGTGTACCCGCCTATCATTCGGGTTAAGTGTACTCCTAAAAATGGCATCGCCGGATCCGGTACCGGATAAATCAGGTGACGGGTGATGTCATCGTACTTACGGTTTAAACGGTAATACTCACCTTTAAAAGGCAACATTCTGAAGTCGCACTCAAGTCCCTGCATCCGGATCAGTTCGTCACTATAAATACCTGCGCAATTGATTAATTTAGCCGCCCTGACTGTGGTTTCGCCCCGTGGATGAGAAAATCGTAACAACATGCCGTTATTACTGTCCTCTATGCTCTCAAGCTTATGCTGATAATGGATCTGGCACTGACCCTGAGCGATTGCCTGCTGTAACAGGCAGCCCGTGATAGCCTTGTAATCGGTGATGCCAGTTTGCGCGACAAAAAAACCGCCCACAGCATTGATGGCAGGTTCACGGCGTTGAATTTCAGCAGCCGTTAGCCGCTGTGGTTGGAGTTCGTTCTGTTCGCAACGATGGTACAAGTCTTGAAGAGCGGGTAACTCATCTTCGCTCGTTGCCACAATCAGTTTGCCGCACTGTTCATGGGGCAAACGAAATTCCCTGCATAACTCAAAAGTGTGCTCCAGCCCGGCGCGGCAAAAACGGGCTTTATAACTGCCCGGCGCATAATAAACCCCGGCGTGTATCACCCCGGAGTTACGCCCGGTTTGATGGGCAGCGCAATCCGTTTCTTTGTCGAACAGCATGATACGGGCACCGGGTTGACGCTGACTCAGCTTATAAGCCACGGCAGCGCCAATAATACCAGCACCGACGATGGCAAAATCACATTCTGTCATGGGTATTCTATTGAAAAATGCTAAACTCACCCCGATAGTACCCGTCCCATCATTAACATCAACCAAAAAGGGTCTGAAATGTTTGATTCACAACGCTTTGGCGGTGTTGCCCGGTTATATGGCGAGCAACAAACCACGCACATTGCCGGGCTGCATATTGCCGTAATTGGCATTGGCGGTGTTGGCTCGTGGAGCGCTGAGGCGCTGGCCAGAACGGGCGTAGGTCAGATAACCCTGATTGATCTGGATGACATCTGTGTTACCAATACCAACCGCCAGATCCATGCTTTAAATGACACCGTTGGCCAGGCCAAAGTTACGGTAATGGCACAGCGTATCAGTCAAATCAACCCGGCATGCAAAGTGAATGTTATTGAAGATTTTGTTACGCCTGACACAGTTATGGAACACCTGGCCGGTGGATACGATGGCGTTATAGAGGCAACGGATTCTATCAAGGCTAAGGCCAGCATTTTATATTACTGCAAACGCAATAAATTACCCGTGGTTACCGTAGGCGGAGCCGGCGGTCAGGTTGACCCAACCCAGATAACCTGCGCTGATCTGGCTAAAACCATTCAGGATCCGTTAGCAGCAAAACTTCGCAACGAATTGCGCCGTAACTACGGATTTTCCAAAAATCCTAAGCGACGCTTCGGCATTGAATGTATCTATTCTACTGAACAACTTCGCTACCCACAGCCCGATGGGTCGGTTTGTCATAACAAGTCCCTCACCGATGGCAGCACCCGCCTTGATTGTACCTCCGGATTTGGAGCATCGGTTATGGTAACGGCTTCCTTTGGTATGTTTGCCGCCGCCAGGCTTATCAATAAGCTCACCGGCATTTAACTGTAACGCGGCTCGACATTTCACGCGGGCTCGCGCACAATACCGCAAAAGGAGAGCCATTATGCAACAACACGAACTAGAACAACTGATGGCAGACAGCGCGAAAGACGCTGTAGGTACCAGTCGGGATATGTTTAACATTGAGTTAGACTACAGCGCTGAAAGCATCGAATTAATAGATAGTCTGCTGCTGGCGTTTATCGACCGATTTAAGGATCAGGCCCTGGAAGATAACGCGGTATTTACGCTGTGCAATATATACGGTGCTTACATTGGTGAAGTAATGCGCAGCCTGATTGGCGGCAGTTGGCGTTATGACGAGTCAGATAAAACCGCGCCTTATGTGGTACTGGATGTAGGTGAGTATTCTTACGCCTTTGCCGGAATCTGTTATGAGCGACTGGTTAATGACAGCCAGGTAAGTGTTAAGGCCTACTTTGATCAGGCACTGGCCAATAACACTCAGTAATTTATTCTTCTGCCTGCTCCCTGGCTGGCGGCTGACGCCAGTCTTGTAACATGATGGCCAGATGGTGGCTGCGGTTAACCATATACATCAACGCAATCATCAGCAGCGCCACCGCACCGAGATAACCATTAAACTGCCAGCCGGCGCGCTCCAGAAAGCTACCAATCAGCAATAACTGACACAAACTTCCAAGGGTGCAAAGCGGCTTTATCAGTAAACGCCAGCCTGTATACCCTCGCTTCCAAAAATGTTCCCTGAAGCTCATCAGTACGATCACCAGCAGAAAAGGTAACGTCACCGCAATTTGCAGCCAAAGTACGTCACTGTGCGGAAAGAAAATACGATAGAGCCGTTCAGACTCAGCCGGAATAGCGGTAAACGCCGCCACCAGCAGCAGATCGCGACAGGCTATTGCCAACATCCAGTATAACCATCGCGGCGGCAGTACCGTACCGGCTTCGTCGTAATGTTTGAGTGGTAAAGGGAGCATAAACTACTTAAAAATTCAGAAAAATGACTGTCCGTTAATACCTGGCCTTTCAGCGGGTAACAGCAAACCTGACTATACCGCGGGCAGATTGCATTTGCTGATCCCCCGGGCTGGCATTTGCGCCAGTTTACCACAGCCGCATGGCAGGCAAGAATGAATATTGCCGGGTTCAACAAACCCCCTTTACTCCCCTTAAGAGTTTTCGCATTTAAGCCTTGGATTTAACTAATTGACGGAATGTCCTTAATCTACCCCTGTTGTAACGCAAATTGTTATCCAAATCACCGGTAATTTTTGTTATTCGTCTCCGGCGCCGGGTGAACTTAACAATCTTTTTGGGTATAATCTGCGCCCTTTTGAAACTGCCGTCGCACACCATCAGAGCTCATTATGACCGTTGAAAAATTTGACCCGAAACAAACCACCACACTGGAAGGACCTAAAGCGGTGTTAAAGCAGCAATCAGAAATGACAAATAGCTCTGATACTGCGAAAGCAAAAATCGGTTTTGTGAGCCTCGGCTGCCCGAAAAACCTGGTAGATTCAGAACGAATTCTTACTCAGCTTCGCACTGAAGGGTACGAGGTAGTACCTACCTATAATGATGCCGCGCTGGTTATCGTGAACACCTGTGGATTTATTGATGCAGCGGTGCAGGAATCACTTGATACCATTGGTGAAGCCCTGGCTGAAAACGGCAAAGTGATTGTGACCGGTTGTTTAGGCATTAAAGAAGATGAAATTCGTGAAGTACACCCCAATGTACTGGCGATAACCGGCCCTCATGCCTATGAGGAAGTGGTTAAACAGGTGCATGACCACCTGCCCAAGCCTCAGCATAACCCGTTTGAGCATCTTATTCCGGATCACGGTATTAAACTCACGCCTCGTCATTTTGCCTACCTTAAGATTTCCGAAGGCTGTAACCATCGCTGTACCTTCTGCATTATTCCATCAATGCGCGGCGATCTGGTGAGCCGCCCTATTGGCGAAATTCTCGATGAAGCCCAGCGCTTAAAAAATGCCGGCGTTAACGAATTACTGGTGATTTCGCAGGACACCAGTGCCTATGGCGTGGATATGAAGCATCGCACCGGGTTCTGGAACGGTATGCCGGTGAAAACTCATCTGCAACAATTATGTGAAAAGCTCGGCGAAATGGGTATGTGGGTAAGACTGCACTATGTTTACCCCTACCCTCATGTAGACAACCTTATCCCGCTGATGAACGAAGGGAAGATCCTGCCCTATCTGGATATCCCCTTCCAACATGCCAACAAACGCATCCTCAAATTAATGAAGCGTCCGGGCAGTTCAGAACGCACGCTGGAACGTATTAAGCAATGGCGTGAAGCCTGTCCTCAGTTGATTATTCGGTCCACCTTTATCGTTGGTTTTCCAGGCGAAACAGAAGAAGAGTTTGAGGAATTACTCGACTTTATGCGTGAAGCTCAGCTCGACCGGGTCGGTTGTTTTGCCTACTCTCCGGTTGAGGGCGCTGTGGCTAACGATCTGCCTGACCCGGTGGATGAAGACGTTAAACAGGAGCGTCTGGCGCGCTTTATGGCCGTGCAGGGCGAAATTAGCGCTGAGCGCCTGAAACAGCGTATTGGTCAGGAATATCAGGTAGTTATCGACTCTGTGGATGCTGAAGGCGCGGTTGGTCGTTGTTATGCTGATGCCCCGGAAGTAGATGGTGTGGTGCACTTAAATGGGGTTTATGATGTTAAACCCGGCCAGCACGTCTGGGCTGAAGTCATCCATACCGATGAGCATGACATGTGGGCCGTGATGTCTGAAGAGCAGGACGAAACAGAAGATGAGGCGGAGTAATCCGCCTCGGTAACCCTGTTACCAGGGTAGCTCATCACCTTTAGCGTGAATAAATCGCCCGGCATTAGCCACGGTCAGTTCGCCAATTCGGGCAACCAGACTGGCCGCGGCGGTATCGGCGTCGACATCACCATTCCCCGCCACCATCTCGGTTTGCACAAATCCAGGATGAAAAAGGCCTACCGCAATACCGTCGGCTTTGAGATCATTAGCCATGGAAACGCCTGCTGCGTTCAGCGCTGCCTTGCTCATCCGATAGCCGTAGTATCCGCCGGAACCATTGTCGGCCATTGAGCCCATTCGACTGGTAATGAGTGCCACCTTACTACCTGATGAAAGCTGTTTTAACAAACACTGAGTAACCAGTAACGGGCCCATGGCATTCACTCTGAACTGATAATCGATGGTATTGGGCTGCCAGTCCGTGATGGCTTCATTAGCCAGCACACCAGCATTGTTGATCAGAACATCAATATCTACGTCATCTAATGGTGCCAACGCTTGCGGTAAACTGTCTGGTACACCCACATCCACACCACTGATTACTTTAGCGCCGGCAGCATTAAGCGCATCTGAGCTGTTTCGGCACAGAGCATAAACCGAATGGCCACCAGCCAGATACTGCTTCACCAAGGCAAGGCCGATGCCGCGATTGGCACCGGTAATAACAACATTCATGATGACTCCTTATACGCGTTACGCTAGCTATAAGCTCTTAGTACCTAGTTTTCCGCGGCCAGGCTGGCCAACAGATTAGTCAGATCATCCGGCGTGTCTATACCTACTGGCGGCTCCGACAGCGCTTTCTCAATATGGATAGCATCGTCATACCATAAGGCCCGTAACTGTTCGAGTGACTCAATTTGTTCCAAGGCAGACGGCTCATAGCTCACGTACTGATTAATATAGCTTGCGCTATAAGCATACAAACCAATATGGCGATAGTACAAGCCGGGATCCGCGCTCACCGGTGGCTGCATCATGGTATCTCGGGCAAAAGGCAACACTGACCGGGAAAAATACAACGCTTTACCCGAAGCAGAAAAGACCACTTTTACAATATTTGGATTAAATACATCGTCTTCGTGAGTAATGGGCGTGCACAGCGTTGCCATTTGCATAGCAGGATTGGCTGCCAGATTGGCCGCTACCTGACGGATATTGTCCGCTGGTACAAAGGGTTCATCGCCCTGCACGTTAACGATAATGGTTTCATCGGCAATCTGCTGGGTCTGGATCACTTCGGCAATACGCTCAGTGCCGGATGTATGCGTAGTTGCTGTCATCACCACGGTAGCAAACTGCGCGGCCACACTGGCAATGCGCTCATCATCGGTAGCGACAATGACCTTGCTGGCGCCTGCCTCATTGGCCCTGTCCACCACATGTTGAACCATGGGCTTGCCCTGAATATTCGCCAGTGGTTTACCAGGAAAGCGGCTGGACTGATAGCGGGCGGGAATGACAACCGTAAAATCCATGGGCAAGATTATCCTTTTTTCAGTGCTTCGAGTTCTTCAAGAGAAATCGCCGTGGCCTTCTCTTCCAGCAATACCGGAATACCATTGTTAATCGGGTAAACCAGACGGTCATAACGACATACCAGGCCAGGCTCATTATTGCTCTCTGTGTACATTAATTTTCCTTTGCACACTGGGCAGGCTATTATTTCCAGCAACTTTTTATCAAATGCCATGGTGTTTCCTTTATTATTTTTGTTCAGCGTGCAATACGCTGAATGAGCTGAGTATAAAAATCTTCGGCCAGCACCGCATCCACCGGCTGATACCAACAGTTATCATGGGCGTGCGCCACCGCCTTCACTGCGTCTTTTTCGGTCATGATCACACAGCCGTCTGGAATATCATGTTTACCGATAGCATGATGATCGGCCAGCGCAACGCAATGATCAAGCCTTACGCCCATCTCTTTTAACTGGTTAAAAAAACGACTCGGATCGCCAATACCTGCCATGGCGGTAATATGAGATTCCTGTTCCAGCTCCACAAGGTCTCGCTGTAACTGGGGGTGCAATACATTAATCAGTTTGCCGGGCTGCAAAGACATTTGAAACGGTGTCGGCATATTGCTGATATTTGGTAACTCAAGCGCCTCACCAGACTGATTTAAAATTAAAAAATCAATGGTCTTAAGCCGCCAGAGACCCTCACGTAACGGCCCCATCGGCAGCAATTGCTGGTTACCAAACAATCGTCTGTCAGCCACCACACACTCAACATCCCGGCCCAGCGCGTAATGTTGCAAGCCATCGTCACTGATGATCACTGTACAACCTTGCTCTACCAGTTGCTGTGCTGCGCGGGGGCGGTTGGGATCGATAACCACCGGCACACCCGTGCGCCGTGCTATCAATAAAGGTTCGTCACCAACCATGGGTGCTGAATCGTTTGCACTAACCTGATGAGGAAACTCGGTGGTTTTAGCACCGTACCCCCGACTTACCACTCCGACTTTATAGCCGGCCCGTTGAAGCTTTTCGCAGAGCGCCACGACCAATGGCGTTTTGCCATTACCGCCTACTGAAAGATTGCCTACCACTATAACCGGCACTGGCAGTGTTACGACCTTTTTGATGCCCAGCCGAAAAAATAGTCGACGTAACGCTGATAACAGAAAAAACAGTAGCGTAAAGGGCAACAACAACCATTGATACCAACGCCCTTCATACCACATGCGGTTAAGCGCCGACATTGCTACTCCCCAAACTGCAGCGCATGTAACTGCGCATAAGCACCGCCCTTGTTGAGTAAGTCCTGATGCTTGCCCTGCTCAATAATTTTACCCTGGTCGATCACCAGGATCTGGTCGGCATTTTCGATAGTGGATAACCGGTGGGCAATAATAATGCTGGTGCGATCCTGTTGCAGAGTTACCAGGGCATCCTGGATCATCCGTTCTGATTCGGTATCCAGCGCCGAAGTTGCCTCATCGAGAATTAACACCGGCGCATCCAACAGCAGCGCTCTGGCGATGGCCACGCGCTGGCGCTGTCCGCCAGACAATGCAGAGCCATCCTCACCAATCATGGTATCAAGACCATCTTCGAGCAACTCTGCAAATTCCATTACATGAGCCAGTTTAGCCGCCTTTTCAACGGCCTCACGGGAGACGTTTTCAGCCACGCCATACGCAATATTATTAGCGATGGTATCGTTAAACAAGGTGACCTGCTGAGATACCAGGGCAATATTTTTGCGTAACTCAGTGAGCTTAAACTCGTTGATATCGGTGTTATCAAGAGTGATCTGCCCTTGCTCAGGCAAATAGAAACGGGTGAGTAAGTTCGACATGGTTGACTTGCCGCTACCAGAACGGCCCACCAGCGCAATACTGGTGCCGGCGGGGGCATCGAGATTCATGTTATCGATCGCAGGAGTATGCTTACCCGGATAAGTAAATGTTACGTTGTTAAAGCGGATGTTGCCTTTTACTTCGTTGGCATCAAGCACACCGATATCTTTTTCAATTTGCTCATCCAGCACGGCAAAGATACTCTGGCAAGCTGCCATGCCTTTTTGAAACTCGCTGTTAACCGTAGTCAGCTGCTTTAGCGGTTTAAGCAGCATCACCATATAAAATACGATGGTCACAAAGGTACCTGCGGTGAGCTCGGCCAGCATACCCGGCGTACTGGCAATATACAGCACCACCGCCAGGGCTACAGAAGCGATAACCTGAATGCTCGACACACTCAGGGTTTGCGTAACGGCCAGCTTCATGGTCTGCTGGCGATTGGTGTTATTCTTTTTAGCAAAGCGGTCTTGCTCTTTTTGCTGACCACCAAACATTAAAACCACTTTATGGCCTTTGACCACCTGCTCAACCGCGCTGGTAAGGTTGCCCATGGACTTCTGAATATTGCGGCTAACCGTGCGAAAGCGTTTGGTAACAAAAGTGACGATTACCGCTACCACGGGCCCGACAAACAAAAATACCAGTGATAATTGCCAGGAGAGATAAAACATCCAGGCCAGGATCCCTATCACCAGAGCGCCTTCACGAACCAGAATCGCCAGTGATTTACCCGCCGCACGGGCCACTTGGTCGGTATCGTAAATAACTTTAGAAATCAGATTACCTTTGGCCTGCTGATCGTGAAAGCTGACCGGCAGATGAATATATTTACTGAACAGTTGCTGACGCATGGTCATTACCACCTGAGCCCCAATCCAGCTCAGTGCGTAACTGCCCATAAAGTTAAAGATTCCGCGCAGAATAAAAACCGGTACCACCAGGTAGGCAGCCATACGCAAATAACCGTAATCCTGGTTGTTCAGCGACCGGTCGATAACAGGCTGAACCTGCGAAATCACAAAGGTATCGAGTGCCGAGTAACCCACCATGCCGATAAATGCCACAATAAAGGCAAGTTTGTAGGCTTTCAGGTAGCTAAAAAACCGTTTTACCGGCAATGCTTGAGTGTCATTCTGTTGCATAGTTCACTGTTTACTATAAAATTCGGCGCCATTGTACCTGCTATACTCATGACACACCAAAATTATCGATTCACGTTGTCCAAACCGTTTGCACGGAATGTCTTTATTTATGGGCAGTTTTCTGCTTTACAAACGTTTTATGATACCAGCGGCTGTGCTGACTTTCCCGGTAAGCATAAGTACTGATTCCGTTGTGGGTAATATCAAAGCGCAAATAGCCGCTCTCACTAACGAGTAAAGGCTGACTGCCGGCAATACGGTAACGTTCAACAACTTGCGGATGAGGAAAGCCCCAGCGATTAAGCCAGCCCTGAGAAAACACCACAAATTGCGGCTTTACCTGTTCGATAAAAGCAATAGATGATGAGGTTTTACTGCCATGATGTGGTGCCAGTATGATGTTCGACATCAGTGTCTGACTGACTTCAGGTAAGCTCAACAGCGCGTGCTCCGCCTTCTGCTCAATATCGCCCGGTAGTAACATGCTGAATCGACCATCCGATATTTTAATCACACAGGAGCCATCGTTATCCGACCACCCCTCTTTAGAATTTGGTAGGGGCCACAAAGCCTGCATGTTTAAGCCCTGCCACTGCCATTTACCACCTGCATGGCAATTGTCTTTTGGGGTGACAATGGCAAGCTCAGGATACGTTTTGCGAATAAAGTCTAACCCACCGGCATGGTCATTATCGAAATGACTAATAAATACCCTTTCAAGTTGCAAGCCGCGGATATGCAAAAAGGGGTGGATAACAGTCTCTACAAAATTGAACCCTGAGGCAAAGGACGCGCCGGTATCAAACAAAATAGCCTTGCTGTTGCGGCTGATAAGTGTGGCATTGCCCTGCCCCACATCAAATACATGTACATGCCAGTCTTCCGTCTTCCTTGCTACCGGCAGGTATCCGCCAGAACAAGTCAGGAGCATAACGATCAACAAAAGCAATCGCCCTTTAAAAGGCGGGAGTAAAATAAGTAACAGCGCTATCACACTGGCCATCAACCAGGTAGAAGTGAATACCGGAAAAGCCGCATAGTCACCAACAAAACTGGCCACTTGGTCAAGCAGCTGCATCAGCCATTCGAGCACCTTGCCGCAACCCTGCAACACCCACGCAGTGATGAGGTGATCAACCGGTAAAACGATGAGCATTAACAATCCCAGCAGACACAAAGGGATCACCAGCAATGACATCGCCGGTACGATCAGTAAATTAATCAACGGCGAAATCAAACTAACCTGCCCCAGCAGCGCGCCCACTAGCGGTGCCATAAGCACACTCAGCGTGAGCTGTAACAGCACCACTCCCCTAATCCAATTACCACCGCGGGATGACGTTTCCCACCACCAGTGTAACCAGATGATTATGGCCACCGCCCCCACACTCAGATACAAAGCCGCCCCGTAAACGGCCATGGGGTCCAGCAAAATGCTCACAGACAATGTGAGTAACACCAGTGTGAGTCGCGACAATCGAAGATTAAACAAATGCAGCACAGCGATAATGAGCAACGCACAATAAGCTCGCAAAACGGCGGTTTGCCAATCAGCCAGGTAGGCATAAAAGCCACAGGTAGCCAGCACAAAAATAAAAGCAGTTAGATACAGACTTTTTGGTAGGGTAAAACTTAACCATGCAGAGGCAGCAATCCAGCCTCTGAAAAAAATAAGGATTGCGCCTGCCACAATCATCAGGTGCAAGCCAGAGATAGCAAACAGATGGGCAGTGCCCGTTTGCTGTAACAACTGCCAGTCTGATTTTGTAAATTCCTGGCGCTCACCGAACAATAAAGCCAGCAGCCATTTCTCGCCCGGCAGTTGTAATGAGGTTAGTCTGGATTTTAAGCGATTACGGGTAGATGTATCAGGCTCAATAAGTTCAATGCGATGGCCGCGCACGTAGCCGGTTTTAACTATTCGTTGACTCACATACCAGCGCTGCATATCAAAGCCCGCAGGATTAGCAATGGCCCGGGCCGGTTTGATTCTGGCAGCGGTGCGAATACGCTGACCGTTAGTAAACGCGGCCTGCGGCCGGTAGTAATGTAATTGGACCGCCCACTGCTTATCCCAGACATACTTATCCACGCTATTACCGGTCAGGATTAGTCTGTCGTAGTCGGCAAAACGCTGATATCCAACAACTCGTCCCTCAATTATGACATCTTGTTGAATTTCACCACCAAGCTGTTGCCACTTGAGGTATGATTGCCCTACACTCGTTGCCACAAAAAGGCCAGCAGTTGCAGCAGCCATAGCAACCCAGGCAAAGCATAACGGTTTTTGCCATCGTTTTGCGTTACAATACTCAGCTATGAGTAACGCCGTGGCTGATAGTGATATAAATGCCAGCACAAACGGCAACCCGCTGTGGGGCAGTTCTGACCACCAGCGACCTGAAATCACTGCGCCGCTAAATGCTGTCGCCGCAGTTGTTAGCATGCTTGTATTCACCAGTGACTCTGTTTGAGAAAAGATTGTTAGATTTATGCCGAAGAAGTTTATAAAACGCTATTTGCCTGATCCGCATTCGATAAAGGAAAATCGGGCCTTAAAAATCTTTGGCAGCATTCTTCATGAGCCCAATTTATGGCATCTGAACCGAAAATCCGCTTCCGGTGCTTTCGGTATCGGATTGTTCTTTGCGTTTTGGCCGGTGCCTTTTCAAATGTGGTTATCGGCGGCCACCGCAATTCCCTGCCGGGTGAATCTACCATTGTCTGTAGCAACCGTCTGGATCACTAATCCCTTTACCATGCCTCCCATATTCTACGGCGCCTATTTAGTAGGCTCTACTGTCCTTGGGACCAAGTCTGAGGCCTTTCACTTTGAGCCCACCTGGGACTGGGTTGTCAACTCGTTGTCGACCATCGGACCGTCTTTCTTACTTGGCTGTGGGATCTGTTCGGTGGTATTTGGTTTAACCGGCTACTATACGCTGAACTGGCTATGGCGCTTCTCGGTTCGCAAAGCCTGGCAGTTGAGAAAAGAAAAACGCCGCCAAGCACAGCAAAACCAGCAGTGAAAAGCTGACTCAATCTACATCAGGCTCGGACATTTACCGCTAGCTCTCATCTTCAATGAGCGAGTTAAAAGTAAGTCACTTTCTATGCTGTTGTTAAGATGACTGATAGCCGCTATTGATTGATGCAGAAGTCACGCAGTGACTCTTGTATTAAAAATGCAATGCTAATCTTGTTAAAGTAAAATATGGACTATTTAATAAATACTAGTGTTCATAAGGAAATGAAAATGAAATACTTGATAGTAAAATCGAAAAGAATTGCTTTTTATTTTTTTATTCTTCCCTTACTGCTGTTCACAATAATAGGTTTTATAGATAACCCGCCTTTCGTCGTATTCAACTTTACTATTTTCGGGATTGTTCTGATTGGTCTGGTGCTGATTCACGCAGCGTACAGCTATGTTGTCGAGAACCATATGGAAGAAGTCAAAGAGTCACAGCCCTTTATGCTATCTTTACCATCAGCTTTAGTAATGTTTCTTATCTGCATCACTTTGTATTACAACTATGTAATATAGAGCAGAATAACAAGGACAGTCACTCGCTAGACTCAAGTCCAGTTGGATTTTGTCTTTGTGCTGGCACAATGACTACACTATTTTTCTAATTTTAGTGAAGCTTTGTGCCCAGACCACGTAAAAGCCTTATCAACCTTTCTGATACCCCTTACTATCACTGTGTTTCCCGCTGTGTTCGACGGGCGTATTTATGTGGTGAAGATAATCAGACAGGCAAAAGCTTCGAGCATCGCCGGCAATGGGTAGAAGACCGACTACTGTTTTTGGCAGAGGTGTTCTGTGTTGATGTGTGCGCCTATGCAGTAATGAGCAACCACACCCATTTGGTCTTACGCATTAATAAACAAAAAGCCGATTCGTTAAGTGTTAAAGATATCATCAGGCGGTGGCATCGGCTTTATAAAGGCATGTTGTTGTCTCAACGCTATATTGACGACGCTGAGTCGACTACGTTGTCTAAAGTGGAAATTGAAACGGTACATAGCCTGGCT
>DDJQ01000062.1 GCA_002339125.1 Alteromonadaceae bacterium UBA2620 | reverse complement strand
ACTGGCTTTAATCTGCAAAATGCTGGCAGTATCGGCACCAAAGGCGTTGAATTCGATTTGGTCTGGTTACCCGTTGCCTCTACCCAGATATCGTTAAATTTTGCCCGTACACTGGCCACCTTTGACGAGTTTGACAATGGTACCTGTTGGGTTGCCTATACCTGGCACACCGGGATTGACGATCCTGGCCGGCAAAACCCTGAAGATCCCTATTGCTCCCGGGCTGGCGATCGGGTCGGATTTGAACCAGAAACCCGTTATACACTGGGTCTTGAGCATTATATTGACGTCTTTGATTTTCCCACCACGGTGCGTGTGGATTATCTGTACACCGGTGATCTCTTCATGGATGACACCAACGATCCCTACAAACACCTCGACAGTTTCGATCTGGTTAACGCCAGCTGGATGTGGGAAATGCCGGCATGGGACAGCCAGTTAATTGTCTGGAGTAAAAACCTGTTTGATAGCGAGTACGTGGCTAAAAATGGTTTTGATGTACCGGTTCAGTCGGGCAAGATTATGGCTTATCCGGGCATGCCACGCACCTGGGGCATTACCCTGAGAAGCCACTTTTAATTACCCATTTAATTACCCGGTGTTCCCTTTTCACCGGGTAACCAATACCAATTCGCCGCTTTTTATTGAACGAGATCAAATTGTCTTTGCTCAGAGTCTGTATGCTACGGCTTATCAGGAACTATCCGGTTCCCATAACGATAAACAGATGAATTCAGGCTATGCAAACTATCGATTTTTTTGACCCGGCGCTACTTAATAAATACAACATCAATGGCCCGAGATACACCTCGTACCCTACCGCTCTGGAATTTAATAACGATGTGAGTGATGCCACCCTGCTAACGGCCGCGCAAACCAGTCCTGCCCAGGATTTGTCGTTATACGTGCATATCCCGTTCTGTCATTCGCTATGCTATTACTGTGGTTGCAATAAGGTCGTTACCCGCCACGCCGATAAGGCAGACCGTTATCTGGATTATCTGAGTAAAGAAATTACCCTGCGCGCTGCCGCCTTCGGCCATTACACAGTTCGCCAATTACATCTTGGCGGCGGTTCACCGAGCTTTCTTTCTCCTGAGCAACATCAGCGTTTAATGGCACTGTTAAAAGATGCCTTCAACTTTGCTGACGACGCTCAGTGCAGCATCGAAATAGATCCCCGCACAGTCGACACCGACTACATCAGCGCCCTTGCCAACGTGGGCTACCGCCGTATCAGCATTGGCGTACAGGACACCGACTATAACGTTCAACAAGCGATTAACCGGGTTCAGAGTACGTCCCATATTGCCAGTCTGGTAGAGCATGCCAGACAGGTTGGTTTTGAATCAGTTAACCTCGATCTCATTTATGGTTTGCCCCATCAAACCGAGGAAACTTTTAAAACCACCCTGGCGGCAGTAAAAGCCATGGAGCCGGAGCGGGTTTCACTATTTAGTTATGCACACCTGCCGGAGCGTTTTGCCGCGCAGCGTAAAATTAAAAATGAATGGCTGCCTTCTGCCGAGCTTAAACTGGCATTAATGAAACAGGCCATGGCTACCCTGAGTGAAGTGGGTTACGAACTGATTGGTATGGATCATTTTGCTAAGGCCGACGACGAGCTCGCCGTCGCTCAACGTCAGGGTAAGCTGCACCGCAACTTTCAGGGCTATACCACCCGGGGCGATCTCGACCTGCTCGGTTTAGGCGTTTCGTCTATCTCTGCCGTTCACAATATGTACGGTCAGAACCCTAAAACCCTTAACGATTATTACGCAGCGCTGGATACACCGGCAAATCTTACTAGCAAAGGTGTTTTGTTAAACCGCGATGACATGTTGCGCCGACAGGTCATTATGCAACTAATGTGTAACCTGAACCTGGCCATCCGCGATATCGAATCAGAGTGGGAAATTGACTTTACCGCTTACTTTGCCGATGCCATCGCCGCTTTGGATCCCTTTATCGACGATGGACTGGTATCGGTTACCGCGCAGCATATCCGGGTAGCCCCAAAAGCACGCTTACTGATCCGTATCATTAGTATGTCTTTCGACGCCTACCTGGCCAAACAGGTTCATCAGCGTCGATATTCACGGGTAATTTAACCTGCTCCGCCGGACTTTAAATAACTGCCAATGGGATTAGCAGCCAGTGACGCATGGCACTGGCCCATCAATTCATCCATATTGTAGCCGCTATTGCCATCGCAACTGGCTATGGATGATTTAAAGCAAATATTTAGCGGTAATTTTGTACCACTGCTAAAAAGATAATTGCCCATAGCTTCATTTATTTTGCCCGCGAAGCCAAGCCCTTGCTGTTCACTAACATTGGGTAAACTTATGGCAAAGGTGGCACCGCTGATCCGGCAGCACCTGGCCAGTGGCATATTAAGTTGCCCCTCAATTACCCGGGCAACCGCCTGAATAGCCTGATTCCCCTGATGAAAGCCCTGATGTTCGTTGATGTCGTGAATACCGGCAATTTTTATCAGCAACATCGAAAACGGCTGATTATTGATTTGGCAGTAATGCAGATGCTCGCTGACTTCTTTCATTAAATAATGTTCTGTCTTCATACCGGTAAGCGGGTCGTCATAACCGGTATGAAACATCGAATCAGCAACAATTTTGCTCTTCAGTAAGTTTTCAGCACGCTGTTTGAGGGTATTACTGATAACCGGCTTTTTCACAAAATCATTGCCACCAGCAATCCAGCAGGCTTCCTGAATATTGCGCTCAACCGAAGAGGTAATAAACAAAATGGGGATTTTAACAAAGTTGTTGTTGGCGCGGACTTTTTCGCAGAATTCCAGGCCCGACATATCCGGCATTTTAATATCCAGCACAATCAAATCCACCGGATGAACGGCGAGAAAATTAAACGCCTCCTGGGCATTTCCTGCTGCTTCACAATGACAGATGTCGCTTAATACCGCTATCAGCATTAGTCGCGTAATTTCATCATCATCGACAACCAACACTGAACATTGATCGATGTGTTTCACCTAGGTACTCCGAAACCACATTTTTGTTAAGTTATATACGTTCCTTTAACAAAGCGCCATACAACTTTAACAGTCATTATTTTGACGAGTGACATTACATTGACGGAACAGTTAATCATCTTTGATAAATTGTTCAAAAAGCGCTGGCTGTTCGGCTCACGCCACTTATAGGCGCAATGGAGTTCAAGAAAACAATATTGTCCCAATACGACGAATATTTGTTTTTAATCACCGTTGCCACTTCACGCTGATTTATTTTTCAGGTCACCAACCACCAACTGGTTATAAGAAGCGGTTATGTAATTAACGGCGATCATGGCAACGACAACAATGATTATCGCTGCAGCAAGTGAATACGCCCTGGCTGATATTTTCAAACTCACAACCATTCATGAAGCTGTTTGATAACCGCTCACGAGAACTTTCACCAAAGAATATTGTTAAGACTAGCGTAAATTTACGTATTTACGACAGCTGTAAGAAAATAATCGTCAGAGTAGCGATGATTTTTGGTAAATGCTGACTTTGAACCTCGTCAATTATAAATTAAATGTAATAATGTAAACTTAAATTAAGCTTACAAGGAATCAGAGACCAGAGTGTAGCCGGATAGTCAACCGACACGGGATGTCATTAAGGGTGAGGTAACGCTTAGCAGCAGGCTTGCCACCAAAGCAATCACTAAGCAGCAAAGTACTATCCAATGACACAAACAACCGCTTACACCACGCTAGAAGCATCTGTTTTTGCCAGCAAAGGTTTAGCAGACTGCATTGTGCTGGTGGTTGATGACGAGCAATCCAGTTGTCTGTTAATCACCACTATTTTAAGTGATATGGTGCAGTGCGAATTTCTTAAGGACCCGGCCACGGTGATAACTTTTTGCGAAAAACAACCGCCGGACCTCATTATTTTCGACATCAATATGCCTGGCATTAATTGCATAGAACTTTGCCAACAGTTAAAGCAAAGTCGCAATACATCCGCTTGCCCGGTAGTATTTATAACCGGTGACGGCAATGCAGAAACCCAGAATAAATGCTGGCAAGCCGGAGCATCAGATTACGTCAGAAAGCCGGTTATTGCCTCGACTCTTGTTCACCGGGTAAAAAACATATTGCAAAGTAAGTTACGCCTCGACTTGTTAACCGAACTGACTTTCAAAGATCAGTTAACCGCCCTGTATAACCGCTACTATCTGTTTACCGAAATCCCAACACAGCTCAAACGGCTGTCCCGAGAGAGTAAATCTCTGGGCGTTATCATGATTGATATCAACTAATAAAAGGGCTTCAACGACCGTTTCGGTCACGTAGCTGGAGATAAGTGTCTGTTTGACTTGTCAAAAACCCTTAAAGAACAATTGTGGGGGCCCCAGGACAGTATTGTACGTTTTGGTGGCGAGGAATTTAGCGTATTCCTGCCCGACACCACCCAGGAAGAATGCCGGAATATCGGCTAGCGTATGGTAGACGCCGTTGCTAGTTTATCTATCGATAACGACGCCAGTCCGCTGGGAAAAATCACTATCAGCGCCGGCTATGTGGTTTCACCGTCGACTCATACGCCTGGCCTGGAACAACTACTGAGTGAGGCCGATTTATACCTCTACGAGGCTACACTGGCCGGTAAAGCCAGGCTCGCAGGCAGTACTGAGAAACAAAATCAGGCATGCTGAGGCAGCGCCAGCTCAGGCCAGTGTTTGCTGACCACTGAAATATGCCCATACCAACTGCCCGTCCTGCAGCGTATTAATCCGGCTGTCATAGTTATCCAGCAGTGCCGTTAACTCTTGCCCCTCGCACACAATTTTTACCGCGCTTTGTGTAGCCGAATAAGGTACCACCGATTGCACGGTAGCCTGCAGGCAATTAGTGTGTAGCGCAGTACTATTTTCAGTGGCGAGCGTTACTTCACTGGCTGGAAGCAACAGCCGTACAGACTGCCCCACCGGAATAGCTGATTCATCCACCACTTTAACCGATGTCTCGCCTACGGATATCCGGCTAATCCCCATATTTCGTTCTTCTATTTCACCGTGTAGCACGCTGATTAAAGGCAACGAAGCATTGGCTTGTTGGCCCCTGGCAGGGTTAAGCATTTCACTGAGTGGTCCACAGGCCACACAATGGCCGCTTTCTATGATGCTCAGGTGATCGCAACTCACTATGATGTCGTTGATATCATGGCTAACCATAATCACTTTGACGTGCGGCCCCAGGTACGCTTTGAGTTTGTGTAAAATACCAAAGCGCAGGGCACGATCCATGGCACTGAAACTCTCATCGAGCAGCAACAGCGCTGGATTGGCCAGTAACGCCCGGGCCAGTTTTACCCGTTGTAGTTCGCCGCCTGACAGCTCATTAGTTTGCCGTGACATTAGTGCAGTACATTCACACAGCGCCACTATGGTCTTAACATTGTCCAGTTGCTGATTATGGCGAGCAACCAGCTCAAGATTGCCTGCCACGCTGAGCGCCGGAAACAGCGGCGTTTGCGCACTCACCAGCACCGCATTATCAAGCTTACTAAGATCTCTACTATGCCAGCGGCCGCTGACATTGGCCGCAGCGTTAAATCCGGCCAGCGCCTGTAAAAAGGTAGATTTACCGGCGCCGGATTGACCGATTATGCCAAGCCAATTTGGCTCAGCAGCAGTCGATAGCGCTATATCCAGCGCAAACTGACCGGCCTGAGCCGTTACATGACATTCCATTTAAGCCTCCGCCGCCCCTGCAGCCAGTAAAGGCCAATCAGCAAAAATAGCGAGAATACCAGTAACACGGCAGCCAACTGGTGAGCACTGCCATAATTGAGTGACTCCACCTGGTCGAACAGCGCAATAGACACTACCCTTGTTTCTCCGGGTATGTTGCCACCAATCATCAGTACCACACCAAATTCGCCTACCGTGTGGGCAAAACTCAACCCGGCAGCAATCAGTAAGCTTGGCCTCACAGCAGGTAAAACAACCCGTTGCAAACGCACGTGCCAGGGTAAATTGAGCATCTTTGCAGTGTGTAAATAGTGCGGGTGTAACTGCGCGAAGCCTGCATACAGTGGCTGCACAGCAAAAGGAAATGAATAAATTACCGAGCCGAATACCAGCGCCTCAAAAGTGAATGCCAGGCGCTCACCTGTAATGGATAACCACAGTTCGCCGATCAGGCTGTCGGGCGCAAACGCCAGTAGCAAATAAAAACCCAGTACTGTGGGTGGTAGCACCAGCGGTAATGCCACACAGGCCTGAACTACTGCCTTAAAGCGGCTGTTCCAGCGGCTTAACCACCAGCTCACCGGTATCGCAACCAGCATCAGCAGTAACGTTGATAGCCCGGCCAGTTTGAGGGTAAGCCAGATTGCTGAAAATTCCACGCTTAACGACTTCCTTCAGCTGGGCCTGACGCGAGCGGCGCATACCCTGCTTTGGCCAGTTGCGACTGAACTTTGGGGCTGCGCAGGAATGCGGCAAGCTTTTCAGCAGCTACCGCGGATTCACCCTGACCGGTGACCGCCAGTTGCTGAATAATCGGCGCGTAGCTATCCGGCAGAGTCTGGCAGGTCAGTTGATAGGTAACACATTGAGAAGCAGCAATAAACGCCACATCCACATTGCCGGTTTGCCAGAATTGCAGAGTTTGTTGAATGTTAGTCCCGCGAATAAGCCCCGGCGCAATCTTTTCCCATAATCCGGCCTGCTCCAGCAACTGTTTAGCTGCTCGTCCGTAGGGAGCTATGTCTGGCTCGGCGATGGCAACTCTGGTACCCGCCGCCGTTAACCGTGGGTCGCTGAGACCATCAATGTTGCCCACCAATGCCAGATGGCCAACCGCGTAGGTCTGCACCGCAGACGCCATTACCCTGCCTGAGGCGACCAGCGCCTGAGGCCGTTTACTGTCGGCGGATAAAAATAAATCATAGGGCGCGCCATGTTGGATCTGCGCAAATAAAGCGCCGCTCGAGCCAACACTTACCCGCACGTTAATACCGCTAGCCGCCTCAAATTCCGGCAGCAGCTTTTGCAGTGGTGCCGCAAAATTTGCCGCTACGGCGACATTGATGGATGGCGCAGCATGAGCCACCTGAGTTGCGCACACAGCCACAACGATTGCCCACAAACACTGCATAATTCGGTTCATGGCCGGTTATTTATCCTTATCATCAGTCAGCCAGCGCATTGCCGCCTCACTGTCTGTGCCTTTGGCGGCCACCCAGGTTGACGTATCTCCCGCCCATTCTTTTTTCCAGATAGGTACCGATTGTTTGAGCATGTCCATAATGTACGACGCCGCGCTAAAAGCATCCTGGCGATGCGCTGCACAGGTGCCGACCCAGACAATTTGCGCCTGATTCGGTAACCGGCCCACCCGGTGTACGATGCCGGCATTGGTAAGCTTAAATCGCGCGGTTGCCTGCTCGAGTAATTGCTGCAGGGCTGACTCGGTCATGCCCGGATAGTATTCCAGTTCAATGCCGTCGATGGCCCCCCCGGCATTGTAATCCCTCACCCGGCCGGTAAAGGTAACCACGGCACCAGACTGACTGGCCTGGTTATGTTCGCAAAGCTCATCGTAGAGCGCTTGTTGGCTAAAATCGGCTTCACTGACCCGTGCAAACATTCTACCCTCCGGTAACCGGTGGAAAGAACGCCACTTCATCCTGCTCAGACACCACCATGTTGCCATCACAAAGTGTCTGATTGCAGGCGCAGAGCACGTTAGCCGACAACGCTTGCTGCCACTGCGGGCCTTTAGCCATTAACGCCTGACGCACACCTTCGATGGTAGCATCATCCGGTACCGCCATTTCCAGCGACTCGGTGCCGGTAACTTCCCGGATCTGGGCAAATAACTTAACCTTCATCACGACTCCACTGACCACTCTTACCGCCCTGCTTATGCAGCACCCGGACATTGGTCATTATCATAGCCGGATCCACCGCCTTGCACATATCAAACAGGGTCAAAAGCGCCACATTAACGCCCGTCAATGCTTCCATTTCCACGCCGGTCTGGCCATTAAGTTTACAGCGGCAACGGGTAATTATGCGGTTATTCTGTTCATCGAGAGTAAACTCGATATCCACTTTACTCAGCGCCAAAGGATGACATAAGGGGATCAGGCTGGCACATTGTTTTGCTCCCTGAATACCCGCGATTCTGGCCACTGCCAGCACGTCGCCCTTGGCGGCACTGTTATTTTTAACCTGCGCCAACGCCTCGGCACTTAAGTGTAATTCCCCTTCGGCAATAGCTTCACGGGTAGTTACCGCTTTACCGCTGACATCCACCATATTGGCTTCGCCCTGTTGGTTCACATGAGACAATTGCATAACTAATGATTGCCTTTTAAATGACCAACAAAGTTACATGGCTTAAAACTGGCATCCAGCTGTGAACGGATAATCCCTTGCCAGGCCGTTTTACAGGCGCCGGTAGAGCCAGGCAGACAGAAAATAACGGTACGATTAGCAAAACCGGCCAGCGCCCGCGACTGAATGGTAGAGGTACCAATTTCCTGAAAACTCAGATAGCGGAACAATTCGCCAAAGCCGTCGACGGTTTTATCAAATAAAACGCTAAGCGCCTCGGGCGTTGAATCTCTGCCGGTAAAACCGGTACCGCCGGTCACCAGAATGGCTTCCACTGCGGGGTCAGCAATCCACGCCGATACGATGGCCCGCTGCTGGTAAATATCATCAATCACCAGTTGGCGGTCGGCCACGGAGTGACCGGCTTCAGTGACGGCGTCAACCAGGTACTGACCTGAGGTGTCGGTATCCAGGGTGCGGGTATCTGATACGGTTAATATGGCAATAGCCAGTGATTCGGAAGCGGTAGTCATGATGGTCCTTAAAAATCTGCTGCGACAGGACTGTCGAATTGGTACATTATGCGTTGAAATATAACAGGATAAAAGTCTAACCATGGCAGATACGCTCAGCTATCCCCAGGCGGTCACATATAATCGCCATATTGTGCTGCCCCAGATTGACCTGGAAGGCCAGGAAGCATTACTCAATGCCCGGGTGCTGATCATCGGGATCGGCGGGCTTGGTTGTCCGGCTGCCCAGCTGTTATGCAGCAGTGGCACAGGCCAGCTTACCTTAGTCGACGATGATAAGGTAGAAGCCTCTAACCTGCCCCGGCAGATACTATTTAGCCGCGCTCAGGTCGGCCAGTTTAAAGTGCACGCCGCCCGCGACAGATTACACGAACTCAACCCCGACTGCCGTATCAGTACCGTTAACACAAGGCTTGACGATGAGGCACTGAGACAGGCTGTTAGCGAGCACGATCTGGTCCTGGACTGCACCGACAATCCAGCCAGTCGCCAGCAAATTAATGCCATCTGTTACGCACAACAGCGGCCACTGGTTAGCGGTGCGGCCATTCGTTTTGAAGGTCAGTTGCTGATGGTTGATCCGCTTAATCACAGCCCCTGTTATCAGTGCATTACCCGCCTGTTTAGTGAACAAGAGCTATCCTGCGTAGAAGCCGGTATTTTTGCCCCGGTGGTCGCCACCATTGGTACTCAACAGGCGCACATTGCCTTACTCTGGCTAATGGGCAAACAGGTATTGCCCGCCGGCCGATTACTCACTTACGATGGTCTGTCGCTTAGCTGGCAACAATTTACGGTGCCGGCCGATCCGCAGTGCACGGTTTGCCAATCCATAAAAACAAACAAATAAAGAATCGTTATGCTTAATCAGGTAAATAAACAACATATCCGGGTCGCCCAGAATGCATCAGGCCGCAGCATGAATGTGCCGGTGTATCATATTAAAGGCCAGCGACCAGGGCCCAAAGTGTATATTCAAAGCTCTATTCACGGCGCCGAAGTTCAGGGTAACGTAGTGATCTACCACCTTATTCAGTGGCTGCAGACGATGCCTATTTGCGGCGAAATTGTGCTGGTGCCAAACTGTAATCCGGTGGGCACTAACATCAAGGCCGGAGAATATACCCTCGGTCGGTTTGACCCGGTGAACGGTACCAACTGGAACCGCGGATATTATTACGACCCGGAACAGATAGCAGCCTTTGTAAATACGGTCACCGCTGAAGAATCGGTGAGCTCAATCAAGCAGCGCTTTCGTGACCATTTACGCACTGCCATCGCCAATAAGCTCGCCAGCCCCTGGGGACTGGGCCTGGCTCAGCAATTAAACCTGCGTTTGCAACAGTTAGCGCTGGATGCCGATTTTGTGCTGGATTTACATAACGGGCCAGTATCAACCCGCCACATTTATATTCCGGAATATGCCCGCGAAAGTGCCAGGGCGTTTAACTTTCCTCACTGCATTTTTATCCCCAATGTTTTTGCCGGCGCTCTGGATGAAGCCTCTTTTTGCCCCTGGTGGACGCTTACCGATAGTCTTAATCAGCGGGATAACCGCGACATTGATTTTGGCATCGAGGCGTTTACGCTGGAAATGGGCAGTCAGGAAGTAATTGACTTTGCCGAAGGGGAAATCGATGCCCGCAGCATTATCAGTTATCTGACCGTGAAGGGCTTATTGCCGGAAAGTCAGGTTAGTCCGGCTGTTATGGACCGTATCGGCGTGGCGCTTAAAGACTATAAAACCCTGTTCACCCGTTGGGGAGGCATGGTGGAATATTGTGCTCGGCCCGGTCAGCACGTAAAACAGGGCGAGTTACTGGCGCGCGTACTGAACATCGACGAGCTGGACAATGACAAAGGCAGCCACGACATTCTCGCGCCCTGCGATCTGATCCCTATGCTGCATTTTCCTTCAGCCTCGGTACTCAGTGGTACCCAGCTGTACAAATGCTTCACCGAGTATTTTTACCTCACCCGACAGCAGGGCGCATATCGAGTAGGGTGAGGCGTC
>DDJQ01000106.1 GCA_002339125.1 Alteromonadaceae bacterium UBA2620 | reverse complement strand
GAGTATGGCAGGCAATCGATAGCAGCGTTCCTGCCAATCACGAAATAGCTCTGTTAGATACCGGTGAGCAGTTTATGCTATTTGCTCGCCGGCCAGTTGTGCACTTTGGTTATCATACGCCGCCCGAAGCCGAGATGTTTGCCGCGTGGCAGTGGCTAAAGATACATCCGGCAGGGCATTTGCTGCTACCTGCCAGTCGTGAATCTGCCTGTTTAGACCTGACCAAAGGACACCCTGTAGGGCGGGCACACAGAGAGGATTGGTTACTTTTAGGGGCCGACGGGCTAAAAGCAGACTGCCCGTCAACTGATATCAAAGCGACGACGTTTCGTTATGAGCCAATAAACCCGTTGATCAGATAGCCGGGTAATGGCTATGCTGATAGCTCACTAGATTTCAACCCGTTGCAGAGTTTCCAATATGAGCAAACATGGCCCGGGGCAGGGGCACCATCATCATTCTCACGCTCATGACCATGGTCACGAGCATCATCATGGTCATCACCACCATCATGATATCGCTGAAGACAGAATCAGCTGGGCGTTCTGGCTCAATTTCATTTTTACCATTATCGAGTTTATCGGCGGCTGGCTTACTAACAGTGTGGCGATCATGGCCGATGCGGTACATGATCTGGGTGATTCCCTGTCGATAGGCCTTGCCTGGTATCTTAGTAAAGTGGGTAAGCGCGACGCTACCGAACAGTATTCCTATGGGTTTAAGCGCCTTAGTTTACTGGGCGCTTTAATTAATGGTTTGATCCTGGTCGTGGGGTCGGTATGGGTACTAACTGAAGCCATTCCACGGCTATGGTCACCTGAAATGCCAGTGACTGAGGGGATGATTGTGCTGGCCATTTTAGGCATTGCGGCAAACGGCTTCGCAGCTTATAAGCTGCACGGTGGAGACACCTTAAACGAGAAGGTGCTGAACTGGCATCTACTGGAAGATTTACTCGGCTGGGTGGCGGTGTTGATAGTCGCTATCGTGCTGCATTTTGTTGACTGGCCGATACTGGATCCATTGTTGTCGGTAGTGTTTACCTTGTTTATTCTGTTTAACGTGGTGAAGCACGTTATTCACACGGTGAAGCTATTTCTTCAGGTTAGTCCCGATGGTGATAAACGCGCCGCCATTTTAGCTTCGTTAGAGGACATTGAGCATGTAAGTGCTTTGCATCACGTTCATTTCTGGTCACTGGATGGCGCCAGTCATGTGCTTACCGCACATCTTGAGCTGGATAAGCGCATTGATGTGTCTGCTCTGATTGAATTAAAAGCCCGGGTCGCCAAAGCCCTTGAACCCTTTAACCTGGACCATACAACAATAGAATTTGAAATGCCCGGAGAGCATTGTAGGGATAATACTAACTAGTGTATCGACCCGGGAGGGTGGCCGGTAATGAATACCGATACCACCGGAATACTATGTGCTTTAAGGGATTTCAGCAGCGCCAGGTCCTGCTTGTCACCACGCTGATACTCCACATTGGGGATATCACTGTCACCGGCGACCAGTACCCGGCTATTTGGCGCAAGCGGTAACAATTGTTGGTTATTTTAGAGCAACCTCAAGTCGATATAGACTTGAGGTGTGTGATACTTAAAGCGATAAACCAGAAAAGTTGCTATAACTAATAACAACTAACTTGTGCTGTCATTCTCTCTCTATCGCCGGTAAATACTATAGTGCACTCCATTTCTCTCTCCAGAAGAGGAAGGACAAAGTCTATAAAATCATTGGAGCCCGCCGAGGAGGGAAACTGGGCACGGAAAGATACACCATTGCCATCTGTGGGATTGCCGTCTTCATCTATGAGATTTTCTCCATCATCATCCTTAAGTTCTGCAACAACATAAAGTTTTCCATCTTCGTCAGCCCATATGATAAGTTCAGGAGCGCCATCAGGGCCATAGACCTCGACAAATCCTCCGTCTCTGTTCTCGTCAGAGAATAATTCATTTACCAGACTCCAAATATCCACTATCGAGTCTGTGGTATTGTTCAGTTGCTCTGACCAGTCAGCTCCGTTGTTAGAGCTTGTTGGATTGTTGGTTGTGCTGCCATTATTCTTTGTTACCTTAGAATAAAAAGTATGCCCGTAGTGTGCATTGCTAACTCCGGCGCTGAAATCTGCAGCGAGATCGGGCACCTCTGCGCCACCACTAGACTTAATTGTAGAGCAGCCAGTACAAAATGCTTTAATGTTGTAGTGTTCAACTTTGAGTCTTGCCAATCCACTTTCTATAATGTCTGACTTGAACTGTATATTGTAGCCGTTAGGTGTATCAAAAGACGTTTCTACAGTTTGATAATTAAACCCGAAAGAAACGCAGAAGCTTAAATCAGTCCCAGAATAATTTGTGACACAACGGTCAAATACTTCTTCAAAAGTAGGTGCTTGTGGTGTGCCAGGAAAATTCTGAGCATAAGATGTTGAGAAAGAAAAAAAGAATAAAGCAAAAATGAATAACCGTTTCATCAAAAATAAGATCCTTTTAAATTAATTGAAGTTGAAGTTGAAGTTGAAGTTGAAGTTGAAGTTTATTTTTTTTGGGGGGGAGAGTCAATGTTCTGCGCAACTAAATCAGGACACTTTTCTTAGGGAGTTTTGTTCATATTCTACTGGCGACATTTAACACTTTAATAATTGGATTATATTCCATTATTAAAGTGTCCGGTTCAATTAGAGCATAACTATGGCGCCTTACAGCACATCTTGAGCTGGATAAACCTCTCGAAGGGACTGCCCTCATCGAATTAAAAGCCCGGGTTGCCAAAGCCCTTGAACCCTTTAACCTGGACCATACAACAATAGAATTTGAAATGCCCGGAGAGCATTGCAGGGATAATGCTAAGTAGCGTAAGGCCCCGGGAGGGTGACCGGGCCAATCAAATGGTCCCGGCCACAGGGCACACACACTCAGGAGCCAGGGCAGGCGACAGGCGTTTCTACCCGGGTAAAGCGGATATCTGACAGTTTAAACTCGGTAGCATCCTCGGCGGAGAGTGCCATGGGCACATATATCTCACGCAGATTAACGCCCTTATCAACAAAGCAGCTCAGTGGAATCGCTACGCTCTGCCAGTTGTTGTCAGCAGTGGTAAAGTCGTCCAGAGCCAGTTCAGCTTCGCAGCCATCACCACAAGACATGGAAACGGTCATCCCGGTGGTTGCTGAATGCTCAATATCAAAGGCCAGTACACCTGTTGGCACAGCGTAATCCAGCAGATCTTCCGGGAAAGGCGAGAAGAAGCGGATGCTGTCTTCGTTGCTACCGAATTCAATCTGCAGGGTATCTTCCTGCACGTGACGGTCGGCAGTACGGATGCTAAGGGTATTAACACTCAGTACGTTACTGTTCATTGCGCCTTGCTCGCCGGCACTGGTGGCGATAAGTGACCACGGCTGTTGTACGCTCTGCTGAAAGATTACCGCATCGCCGGCGGCGTTGGCAGCGCTATTCACAGACTCATCGAGTTGCGGCAGATCTGCGCTTTCACCGTAGGTCAGGCCGTAGTCGTAGGCAAATAGCGGTTGCTTGCCATCACCCTTGTTAACCGGGTTCTGGAACGGGTCGGCAGGCCATGAGAACGACAGCTTGCCGTGCATCGGGTAGTTAACTGAACCGTCTGGTTTGCTGAATAATACGTCGGCTACACCGCCGCCCTCTGAGCCTGGCAACCACGCAACCACAAAGGCATCGGAGGCGTTAAGCTCAGGCGTAACCCACAGCGGGCGACCGGTAATGAATACCGATACCACTGGAATACCTTGCGCCTTTAGGAATTTCAGCAGTGCCAGGTCCTGCTTATCACCGCGCTGATACTCCACATTGGCGATATCACCGTTACCTTCGGCATAGGGTGTTTCACCAAATACTACAATCGCTACATCAGGCTTTTCTGTGAAGCTGCCATCTACGCTTAATTCAGCCTCACCACCGGCGGCTTCAACGGTTTGCTCAATGCCGGTGTAAATAGAGGTGGCCCCCGGGAAGTCACTGTTTTCATTGCCGGTGCCCTGCCAGGTAATGGTCCAGCCACCGGATTGCTTACCAATGTTGTGCGCGCCATCACCGGCGACCAGTACGCGACTATTTGCTCTACCGTCATGTCGGCCAGCAGCGCTTCCACCTTGGCTTCAACGGCTTGCTTTTTAGTGATAGGCGATTGAATTTGTGGCCAGTAATCCGGAACTGTGACGGTATTGGCAAACTGGCTGTCAGTTTCTGATGTGCTGCAAGCGGTTAACGCTGCAACCCCAATGGCTGCTGCAGCCACTGACAAAGTAATTGATTTCATTATTATTCTCCGGATTATAACCCTTGCAGATGCCTGAACACTGTGAAACCAATGAACGAATGTTAATAATTTGTTGAGAGAGTATAGGTATAAATTTCAAAATGCAAGCGCTTACATTTTTAGTAAGAAAATAGCTCAGGGAGTATTTTAAATAAATAATAAAACTGCTTAATTAACTGGTGATTGTGAAAATCATGGCTTAATTGCGAGCAATTGACAATGATTAACAGTCGCTCTTAATGAAATGTTGAAAGCCTTTACATTGGCTGGTTTGCTTTATTTACAGGTGACATACGTCCTGTGAATCGTGAGCAAAAACGGCCGCCTGGTAACGTAATTTTGTTTACGTGACTTTTGGCACATGTGATGTGCTGAATAGAGTTATACGCTTTGTCATAACAGTAACCTTTACAGGCAGGCACCATTATGACATCACGGAAGCTGACATACTCACTACTGATACTGGCCGTTTTTTACATTGCAACGCATATCTCTTCATGGGTACCTGCGCAATATCGGTCGGATTACGGATTTTCGTACATGATCTGGATTCTTACCATTGCTGCATGCTGGCCTTTATTGGGGAAACGCTTGTTATCGATTACCGGGTTGTCGTCTTCCGTAAGAGTGGGTGTACTCTGGGGGCTGGTTTTTGTTTCGCCCATGCTGGTCGGATTTACTTTTTCCGATGCTCCCGCTCAGTTTGCGCCTGCTTTATTAGTCACAAAAGCGCTTCTACCTGGCTTTCTTGAAGAGCTGATGTTTCGTGGCTTTTTGGTGGGCATGTTGATTAGGGTGGCTGGCTGGCGATGGTTGCCTGCAGCGCTGATCAATGCTGCGTTATTTGGTATTGGTCACTGGTTTCAGGGCGCAACGCTCGCGGAGGCGGTAATGGCCAGTTTGTTTACCGCGGTGGGCGGTTTATGGTTTGCGTGGTTGTTTGTGGTTTGGCAGCATAATTTATGGCTAGTGGTTACTCTACACACTGTGATGAATGCATGTTGGGTGATCTGGCAGGTCGACACTACGGCAGCGGGCGATCAGTTCGCTAACCTTTTACGTTTGAGTACCATTATGTTGAGCGTTGTTGTAACTCTGCTATTACAACGCCAGCGACCCGCAACTGATTTAGAATGTAAATAACTTGTATAAAAAATGAAAGCGCTTACACTTAAACTCTGATTTCTCATAGTGTTATTCTGCAAGAGGTGGCCGCACGCTAACGTAAATCACTGCGTTAGGTGCGTAAATGTAAGATGAGTAAAGATTTTTCAATCAGTAGTGCGCTTGGTGAACCGAACTTTACCGTTGGGGTAGCTACTTCGTCGTTTCAGATCGAAGGTGCCAGCGAGTTGCGCGAGCCCTGTATATGGGACACATTCTGCCAGGTGCCCGGCGCAGTAAAGGATAACTCCGATGGCCGCACGGCCTGTGATCATTATCATCTGTGGCAACAGGATATTGCGCTGATTGATGAACTGGGTTTTGATGCCTATCGGTTTTCTGTTTGTTGGCCAAGGATCATTTGCGCGGACGGCAGTGTTAATCAGGAAGGTTTGGCCTTTTATCTTAAAATACTTGATGAATTGCAACGACGAGGCCGGAAGGCGTATGTTACGCTTTATCACTGGGAGTTACCGCAATTTCTGGAAGATAAGGGCGGCTGGCTTAACCGCGCTACGGCCTACGCTTTTGCCCAATACAGCCGCATTGTAGCCTCCGCATTTGGTGATAGAGTGAGTGCTTACACTACGCTTAATGAGCCTTATTGCAGCGCATTCCTTGGTTACGAAACAGGCATTCATGCGCCGGGTAAAATTGGCAAGCAATACGGTAAAAAGGCCGCTCATCATCTTCTGCTTGCTCATGGACTCGCCATGCAAGAACTTAACGAGGTCTGCCCGGATATTCCAAGCGGCCTGGTGCTTAATTTTACCACTTACTATCCGGTTACTGACAGTGAAGCTGATAAGCAGGCTACCTTACTGGCTAAAGCCCATTTTAACGACTGGTATGTGAGCCCTGCGTTAACGGCTAAATACCCGCCGCTGCTGAACACTTTACCCGAAGCTGAAAAGCCATTAATTGAGCCGGGTGACATGGAAATAATTGCTGCGCCCATGGCGTATCTCGGGGTTAATTATTATACCCGGGCTTTGGTGCAGGCCCGCCCGGGAGGCCACTTTGAGATCCTGCCGCCTGATGACAACGTACCTGTCACTGCAATGAATTGGGAAATTTATCCACAAGGCTTGTGTGATTTATTGCTCCAGCTTCATAATGAATATGATTTGCCGCCACTTCTTATTACCGAGAACGGTATGGCCGAAGATGACGTGATACAAGACGGTCAGGTGCATGATAAAGTGCGGATGGGTTATTTACAGGACCACATGCAGGCTGTTGCCGCAGCAATGGAAAAAGGCGTGGATATCAGAGGGTACTTTGTGTGGAGCCTATTGGATAATTTTGAATGGGCGCAAGGGTATCTCAAACGGTTTGGCATTGTGCATGTGGACTTCACCACACAACAGCGACTGCCGAAGCAAAGCGCTCTGAAACTCAGTGAATGGCTTAAACAACGCCGCTAAAATCCACAGCTGTCTGGACATTTAATGATTAGTGTAAAAGAAAAAGTTGCATACGGGCTTGGCGATACAGCAAGCAACTTTGTCTTTCAGACGGTCATTTTGTTTCTTACTTTCTACTACACCGATGTGGTTGGGCTCAATCCCGTGACCGTTGGTAGTATCTTTTTATTAGTACGGCTGATTGATGCGGTAACCGATCCGTTGATGGGGTCGCTGGCCGATAAAACCCGTACCCGGTGGGGCGCTTACCGGCCCTATTTGCTGTGGATGGCTTTGCCATTTGCACTTATCAGCGTGATCGCTTTCACCACCCCTGATACGGATTACAACGGTAAGTTGATTTACGCCATCGCCAGCTATGTGCTGTTAATGCTGATGTATACCGCAATTAATATTCCCTATTCCGCGCTTGGCGGTGTGATAACTGCAAGCCCACTAGAGCGGGTGTCGGTGCAGTCTTATCGCTTTGTGTTTGCCATGTTGGGCGGACTGATTGTGTCGCTTTGCACGCTGCCAATGGTGAATTGGTATGGCGCGGGCAACGACGCTCGGGGTTATCAGCTTACTATGCTGACCATGGGACTGGTTGGGATGGTGTTATTTCTGTTGTGTTTCGCCGGCACCAGGGAAAGAGTGTTACCGGCCGAAGGACAACCCTCCCCGGTGCGGGAGCAGTTAAAAGCGGTCTGGCATAACGATCAGTGCCGAATATTGTGTGTTGTCAGCATGGTGCTACTCACCGGGATAGTATTGCGCAATGCGCTGGCGATTTATTACGTGAAATATGTGCTGCAACGCCCAGACGCTGTCACGCTGTTTGTGTCGCTGGCGATGGTGGGGGGTATTCTTGGGGCAGCCGCGGCTCATCCATTTACCCGGCGCTGCGACAAAGTACTGTTATACAAAGTATTACAGCTTTCTTGTGCCGGGTTGTGTATTGTAAATTATTTCCTGCCTGCGACCATGTGGGTAGGGGCTTTGGTGATTCACTTTTTATGGGGGTTCGTGCTGCAAATGACCTCGCCATTACTGTGGTCGAAGATGGGCGATGTGACTGACTACGGCGAATTGCAAACCGGCACACGGCTAACCGCAATGACCTTTTCCACCATAGTGTTCTTTATTAAATTAGGCATCGCCCTGGGCAGTGCACTGGCGGGTTGGGCACTGGCCTATTATGGCTATGAAGCCAACAATATAGATGAACGGGTAAGTCATGGTATTACTTTATCTTTTTGTCTAATACCAGCAACTATGTCTTTAGTGGTAGTGTTGTTGATGCGTTGGTATAAACTGGACAGTCGGCGAGTGGATGATATCCACAACGCTCTTAAAACTGCACGGCAAACCCGGCGAGAAAACGTATAGCGAAGTTACTATGGTCACAATAAAACAAGTCAGCGAAAAAGCCGGTGTATCGTCTGCCACCGTTTCAAGGGTTATCAACGATACCGGTACGGTAAAACAGAAAACCCGCGAACTGGTTATGCAGGCCATGGCGGAGCTTGGCTACCGGCATAATGTTGTGGCCGCTTCACTGGCATCCAATAAAACCCATACCATTGGGTATGTGGTGCCAGAACTGCATGGTTCGTTCTTTGGGGCGATGATGGGCGGTACTGAGCAGGCCTTACGGCAGGCCAAAAAACACATGCTGATCGCAACCGGTCACTCCGACGCACAAATTGAAAAAGAACAAATCGATGCTCTGCTCAGTCGCCGTTGTGATGCGCTGATTTTGCATGTGGAAGCCGTTAGTGATGAGTATCTGGTGAGCCTGGTTCATCAGGGCGTTGACCTTGTTGTGGTAAACCGCTTTATTGAAGAAATCGGCGATAATTGCATTAGTCTCGACAACGTTAAGGGTGGGTACCTTGCCACTCGTCATCTCCTCGACATTGGTCACACACAAATCGCCTATATTGCTGGTTCGCTGTTTAAAGCCGATGGTAAAAAGCGTTTAACCGGCCACCAACAGGCCCTTGCAGACATGGGGGTTGAATACACCGACAACCTTACCTATGAGGGAAACTTTCAGGCCAAATCCGGTACGGAGGGGATTCGTGCATTGGTTGCCCGCGGCGCAAAATTTACTGCGGTAGCCTGTGCAAATGATGAAATGGCCTCCGGTGCGATGATCGCGCTACGCGAGCTTGGCCGCAGAATGCCGGAAGATGTTTCGGTGATCGGGTTTGATAATGTGGACTTCGCCAGCTATCTTTCACCTGGGCTAACTACCATTGATTATCCGGTACAAAAAATCGGTAGTATGGCGGCTCATTGGGTGCTTGAGCGCGTGTACGGTCATAGCCACCATGAATACCAGCATATTCTTAGCCCGCGACTGATCCTCAGAGGTTCAACGAGCAGTCCGGAATAGTAAGTTGTTGATTTTTTTTAACCAACTCTTAGAATCGCCCGATATTACCGGTAGTGATAGGTTTCAACGTTTACCTCAGGAGCAGTGGATTTGTTTGTATTTCGCACCACCCTTGACCAGGAGCAGAGTAAAGTTTCTGCTCTGCAAAAAGAGAATAGCCAGTTGGCTGCGCAGTTATCTGCATTAGAACAGGAAAACAGAGAGCTCAGGGCGCAACTTACAGAAGCTGAAAACAAAGAGTCTGATATGCCTGGCCTGACTGACAGTATGTTGGATTCGTTAAACCAGGTAGAAGGAATTCGCCATACGGTACTCTCTTCATTTGAAGATATCAGTGCGCAATCCGACAAGATAACCGAGAACCATCGTCTGTTTGCCGAGTCCAGCGAATCATTAAAGCAAATCGTAAATGACATGAGTGGCCTGAATACCATGATGTCGGCCATGAGTGAGAGCATCGAAGGCCTTTCTGAAACGGCCGATAACATCAATAAGTTTGTGACCACCATTACCAGTATCTCGGATCAGACCAACCTACTGGCCCTTAACGCCGCCATCGAAGCTGCTCGTGCCGGCGATGCCGGACGCGGGTTCAGTGTGGTGGCCGATGAAGTACGCTCTTTGGCAAATGAAACCAATCAATCGGCAAGTGAAGTGTCTGAGCTGGTTAAAAGTATTATTCAGTCTACGCAGGTGGCGGTGTCTTCTGTAGGTGAATTACAAACCAATAACGGCAAGTTAGCCGACGGTATCAGCTCACTTAACAGTAATTATGCCGGCATGATTGAGCACTGTGATGTGATGGAAAACACCATCCGTTCTGCCAGCCTGCAAACCTTCATTCAAACCGTAAAGCTTGACCACGTAGTATGGAAATCGGAGGTTTATGCCGTACTGACCGGACGCTCCTCTAAGTCAGAGCATGACTTTGCCGATCATACAAGCTGCCGACTGGGTAAATGGTATAGCAGCAACGCAACTTCAGCCATGGCTAAGCTCGATGCGTTCAAACGTTTAGACAGGCCTCATGCAGCCGTTCATAAAGCCGGGGTTAATGCTATCAGCGCACACGCTGCGGGTAACCATGCTGAGTGTGAGCAGTTGCTTCGGGAAATGGAAGCTGCCAGCCAGGAGGTGACCACCTTACTGGATAATATTTCGCACACCGCAAAACCTTAACCTTCGCCGGAGGCGGCTCGCAAGCGGCCGCCCACTTTACAATCCTATTGTTTTATTTCCATTCTGCCACTCAAACTTTCGCTACCGGTTTGGTAGTTGTTTATTTCATGGTCTATTCTAAATGATAGAGGTAGTTGGGTACCCTGAATCCGTCTGCATTATTCATATCGGGACAGCCCGCCTTTTGGTTGTCAGAAGCTAGAAAGGAGCTTCAAACGCGATGCGCAATAACCAGCCAGTCACACAAAAAGACTACAAATTTCCCGATCACTACCGGCTGATTTCATCTACCGACAAGCGCGGCATTATCACCTACTGTAATGATGCCTTTGTGGAAGTGAGCGGTTTTGACAGGGAAGAACTTCTCAACAAAAACCATAATCTTGTACGTCACCCCGATATGCCGGAGGGTGTATTCAAAGAAATGTGGCAAACCCTGCAAGCCGGCCGGATCTGGATGGGGCTGGTAAAAAACCGGCGTAAAAATGGCGACCATTACTGGGTGTCTGCATTCGTTACGCCGGTTTACGAGAACAACGAAATTGTTGGTTATGAGTCGGTTAGGGTACCAGCTCTAGATCACGAAGTTGCCCGTGCCAGCGCTCGCTATGAGCGGATCCGCAATGGTCAGTCAGCGGCCAAAGCCAGCGAGATTTACCTTTACATGCTCAAAAAGCTGAGTGTGTTCTGGGGAGCGGGTATTCCTCTGCTTATTTTTCTGGGTTTATTTGCCGGTTTAGTGCCTACAGTGGTTACCGCCGCAGTGCTTATTGTAATGGCGGTGTGGCAACATTTCTTAAGCGAAAAACGTTGGGAAGAGCTCATTGGCCTGAGCTCGGATTCTTACGATAGCGCCGTGGTTTCGCAAACTTATTTTGATGATTTTGGCGCATCGGCCAGAGCCAAGTTGGTGCTTGGTTGTGAACTTACCCGCAGTCGCACAGCCTTAACCCGTATCAAAGACGCGGCTTCGTTACTGGAGCATATTGCCAACACCACCCACGAGCAGGCGGCCATTACGTCTACCGCAGTGGTGCAACAAAATCAGGCAACTCAACAAATTGCTTCGGCAGTGACTCAGATGTCTCAGTCTATTCAGGAAGTGGCAGAGAGAGTGGAACAAAATGCCGATACTGCCCGCTCTGCGGCGCGAAATGTGGAAACCGGAAACCAGACTGCGCAATCTGCGGCAGCAGCCATTGATGAGCTAAAAGGGGTAGTGGAAACCATTTCCGCTACGGTAACCGAGCTCGACCAGAGCACCAGTGATATTGGTGAAGCGGCAAGCATTATTTCGTCGATTGCTGAGCAAACGAATTTGCTGGCACTTAATGCGGCCATCGAAGCAGCTCGCGCCGGTGAGCAAGGGCGAGGCTTTGCTGTGGTTGCCGACGAGGTGCGGGCCCTGGCGTCTAAAACCCGGGAGTCTACCGACCGTATCCATAACATTATTCAGGTGCTTGCCACGCGTAGTGAGCGGGCTGTAAAAGTGTCTAAAAACGGGCTGGAGTCAGCAGAACGCGGTGCTGGTATTGTGCAGGACACTCGTCAGGCGCTGTCTGATATCAATGTTGCGGTGCAGGGGATTTCTGAAATGACCATTGAAATGTCGGCTGCAGTCGAAGAGCAAAGCGCTGTAGCGGAGCATATCAATCAGCAGATTGTTGAAATTGCCGATGGCGCTGCCGATACCCAGCGCAGTTCAGAGCGTTCACTGGAAGCCAGCGATCATCTGCATACCACCATTGCCGAAGTTAATAGCGTTATAAAGCGCTTCAACATCGAAAAAGAAATTGGCAACAAATAGCGCCACCAGGCTTAGTAATTATCGCTGAGCCTGGCAGCCCTGCTATATCATTCCAACGGCGTTTATTGCCTTAGCCGTTGGCTTTTAGCTTTACCACTTCAGCGCTCTCGCTGGATAACAGCGTATCGGCATCAGTACCTTTGAGCAGCTTAGTCAGGTTGTCTTTGTTTTTGGCCAGCATAATTGATAATTCTTCGGCAACCGCTTCATCGAGCTTTATGCCTTTTGCCTCAATGTAAACGGCCAGGTTGTCGGCCACATCGAGCATTTTATCGTATTGATCTGCTGCTTTTTTATCGGTAGTAACCAACTTTTCTACCCCTTTATGAGAGACCACATATTGTGTTGTGATAGCCATTGTGTAACTCCGTTGTTGTGAAATTCCTTGTCACTCTATCGCAATTTACTGTATAAATAAACAGTATTTTTTAACAGGTGGTAAAGTTAACAATGCTTCAGGTTATACCCGTTGCAGCGCAAGCTGGCATCAGTGGTTTCGAGTCGCCGGCAGCTGAATATAAACAGCTGGCGCTGGATCTCGACGAGCTACTTATAGAACACCCTACAGCTACGTTTATTGGTCAGGCTCAGGGCGACTCGATGACAGGCGTAGGCATATTCGACGGCGATCTGCTGATTGTCGATCGTGCGGCGCATCCCACTTCACTGGATGTGATAGTGGCCAATTTAAACGGTAACTTTGTTTGTAAACTCTACGATCGCAAAGCACAGGTATTGTTATCTCCTGGCCTTGATCACAAGCCCTATGCGCTGGGCGACGGTGATCTGTTTGAGGTGGAGGGGATAGTGGTGCGTTCTGTGCGTATGCACCGTTATGTTAGATGGTTAAGCCAATGTATGCGTTAGTCGATGCCAATAGCTTTTATGCTTCGGCCGAGAAAGTCTTCGATCCGGCCATTCGCCAACGACCGGTTGTTGTGCTTACCAACAATGACGGCTGTATTTGCGCTCTTTGTGAGCACGCAAAGCAATTGGGCGTCAAAAAATTTGGCCCCTACTACAAGGTTAAAAAACTGCTGGCACAGCACAATGCCGTGATCCGTTCTTCAAACTATGAACTTTACGATTACTTGTCGAATAAGATGATGCAGGTAGTAGGTCAGTACGCTCCTGACCAGCATATATATTCCATAGACGAGTGCTTCTTATTTTTTGATACCTGGCGGCCTGCTGAAAGCTGGCGCGTTTATGCTGAACGCATACAGAGTGATGTGTGGCAGCAACTCAGATTGCCGGTAGGTGTTGGCTTAGGCGCAACGCCCACGCTTGCTAAGGTTGCCAGCTTTGCAGGCAAGAAGCTTGGCGATAAGTCTGGCATTGCCGTGCTCGATACGCCGGAAGCTTGTAGGCATGTGTTACTTCAAATGGATGTACAGGATGTTTGGGGAGTGGGTAAGCGCATTGCTACCCGGTTGCGTGAGCAAGGTATTTTAAACGCCTGGCAGCTGGCGAAATTCAATCCTAAAGCGCTGCGTAAACAGTTTTCAGTAGAACTGGAAAGAACGGTAAGGGAGCTCAACGGTACCGTGTGTATACAGTGGGATGAGGAAAGAGCAAAGAAACAACAAATATACTCAACGCGGGCGTTCGGGCAACCGGTTACCAGCGAGCAGTTGTTGCGTGAAAGCCTTTGCTGGCATGCTGAAAAAGTAGCTGAGAAATTACGCCGGCAGCAGAGTAAAGCCTGGCTACTCACTTTATTTACTCACGCCAATCCCTTTGCGGATACAGAACAATACCACAAGGCGATTCAGCATCGTTTTGCACAGCCTACTAACGATACCAGAGCATTGGTTCATGCTGCGTCTAATGCCAGTCATGCGCTTTACAAAGCCAATATTAAACTACACAAGTGTGGCGTTGGCGCGATAGAAATTATCGAAACTGCCCATGAGCAGAGCGATATGTTCGCCGAACTCGCTCACAACCCCAAACTCATGCAATGCATGGATGCAATAAACAGCCGCTACGGCAGTCAGACTATAGGCGCAGCCGCAAAAGGAATACACCCGGAATGGGGGATGAAAAGAGAACACCTGTCACCCCAATACACGACTAACTGGCGGCATTTGCCTAAGGTTGTGTGTTAACGCCCATCATCTGGTTTCTCTGCTTCTTCTACCAGCAGAGCATGGCAGCCTGGTCTCTCAATGCCGAGAAGATCCGGCATTGCAGGAGGATAGTTACCGCCCTGTACCATCAGACAGTCTTCCACAGAAATCTCGCAATTGGTTAATTTTTGCTCTATATTCATTTTGAAGTACTCGCATTAAAGTAGTTGATAAGGAGATACCAATTTAAGAAAAGGGCTTCGGAGATACGCAGATGAAAAAGACAAGGATGTTGACAATTAGGACCGTATTAATTTCTGTCTTTATTTGGTTATTAGCCGTTGATAATACGTTTGGAGTTGAACCGTCATGGACGGGAAAACGAAAACTAAACGGTGAAGCAACAGGTATAATACGGGACATTAAAGAGCACAATGGAGCTGTATTTATTGGTGCTGAGAACGGCTTATTTCGCATTGTTGGCAACTCAACACAACAATTTACACATTCTAATAGTCCGTTAGGTAAAGGATATATTGCCGATCTTCACATTGCGGGAAATAAGCTGTTTATTTCTGAATTTGGTAACGGCGTATTTACCTACTCCTTCTCTGAAGGAACGTTTTCAAAACTTACTCTCCCTGAGCATCTGGCTGTAAAAGCGTGGGCAACCCAATCTTATAAAAACTCAGTTGTAGTTAGTACATTGTCTGGGCTTATGCTGCTGCCACCTTCTGGTGATTCTCCGATCATTAAAGATAAGTTCGAAGATGGTTCAGGCATGCGAAGTATCTATTCGCTTACCGTTTATAATAATCTGGTTGCTGCATCTGAAGCAAACCATGTCATTTTTATGGATGAGCAATTACGGGAGATTACGCTTCTAAAAAGAGATATTCATTTCCCTGGGCTGGCAAAGATTACCTATGTTAAAGCTATTGGTGGGTATCTCTATGTAGGTGGTGTTGGTGGTATCTATCGGTATCGGGATAATGTTAGTGATTTTTATCCTGTTTCCGTTCCGGAAAATCAGCTTAAGGATGTTGAATGTATTATCGAGGATAGCGAAGGTACGCTTTGGGTCGCGGCTGGAGGGTTATTTACACTTGATGAGACCGAAAGTGTGTTGCGTGAATTAGCTTTCGGCAAGCCTCGTTTTAGTTTTGATCAAATAAGGGCCGTGCAAGCTATCCATCAGTTAGAAAATAAACAGTTTCTGGTTGCTTCCACTCAACTAGGGATATTGGCTCTAGATCTTAACCTCCCCACAGTTAATTACTTGCATGAATCATCATTCCCTTTTCGGAATGACATTTACTCAGCTGTACCTATGAGTTCAAACCAATATATAGCCAGAAGCAAGGACCAATGGTTTCGATTGAATGCAGAGACGGGTAAGTTAGATCAATTGAATAATGATGAATTTGAAAAAGCCCCTATTCCAATAGGTAACAAAGTGATAGTGCCTGACGCTGCGTGTAATACATTCGAATTTGGGGATGTTGAGCTGATTAAGACTCAGAAAATACGCGATTCCTCAGGTCTCTGTTCATATCTAAAAGCAGAACACTACAATCAGGAAGAATTACAATACATTTATTATCAGGCCCCAACACACGCAGGGTTCGTGAAGTTAGAAAATAACGAACTATCACATCACGTTAATGCACCAAAAGATTTAAGGTTTTTAGAGAGTACCGGTGACCTGCCTGCAATCATGCTGGATAAAAAAAATGTGCTTTATTTCATGGTTGAACAGGGAGTTTGGGTACGATATGAATTGGAGGAACTGAAAGGCGTCTTTGTGTATTGCATGTACACCGATTCGACCAGCATTTATTTTTGTACATCCGGTAAAGGTCTTAAGCAATTCGACATAGTTACAAAGCGGTTTATTGAGGAGCCACTAAATTCCGCCATACCAAGGTTTATCAGAGCGGGGTTTCTGGACGCTGCCGGTAATCACTGGCTGGCGACTAATAAAGGTTTCGTCTTTTTGAATGGAAACTACCTATTTCAATTTGATAGTAGTGATGGGGTTGTTGATACTGACTTTAACTACCGGGGCATACTGCCGCTTAACGAGAAAAAGTTTATTCTGGTGGGCGATCAATTGTCTTACGTAGTCGATACAGACCTAGTCGCCCATTACGTTGAAAAACGTAGACGGCATGCGGCACAAGCAGCAGTGGTAAAATTAGATCTCTTACCTGATACTGCTCAATCTGCACCTATGGCCGAACGATCTGCCCTTGAACTTGCCTCCGCCCCTGATGAAATGATTTTTGAATTTGCTTCAGCAGACTATGTTTACCCGCATTTGCACAAGCTTGAATATCGTCTTAAGGGGTTTCATGAAGACTGGCAGGAATTGCCGGCGAATATGGGTACAGTGGCCTACTCAGGTCTGAGCTTTGGTGCTTTTGATTTTCAGGTTCGGGTTGTGGATAGTAAAAGTCAGGCAGTACAGCCCATTAGTCGTTATCCGTTCAATATTGCCCGGCCACCATGGTTAACCTGGCAGGCATACATACTTTATCTGGCGGCTTTAGCACTGACCATCTGGCTTGTAGTAGTGTTGATAAAACGTCATATGGCTGAAAAAAGCCGGGTGTTGGCGGCGGTTATTGAACAGAAGCAGTCGGCGTTACTGGAAAGTAACCGCTCGATTACCGAGCTATTGAACAAGAAAGAAAAAATCTTCAGTAATCTGGCCAATGAGATAAAAACACCACTAATGCAAATCTTAAATCCGCTCGCAGAGTTACGGGCAAGGCCATTAACGGCGGATATCCGGGGTAAGCTCGATGTGGTATACGGTAACGCGGGGCGCCTCAGAGTGCTCACCGACCAGCTCGCGGCGGTGGAACGAATTGAACATATAAGCGGGCAGGTGCTGCAGCGATACAATATTGGCAATACATTAGATTTCCTGGTTGAAACCTGGCGTCCGGAAGCCCTAAAAAAACAACTTATACTCAGCTGTGATTGTGATATCAGAGCGCCAGTGTTGTTAATTCAGGACTCGTTGGAAGCACTACTCAACCATTTACTGATCAATGCAGTTTCTTATACTCAACCTGGCGGACAAGTGCGCATTAAGGCAAGTCACCAGGCTGATAAGTTAGTGGTATACATTAAAGACAACGGCCCGGGAATGGATAAACTGCACCTGGAATTTGTTACCTCCCGGTTTGCCAAGGGCACCAATTATAATGGCAACACTAATACCGGCATCGGCCTGAATCTGGCGAATGCACTGGCGCTTGCCAATGACGGCTGGTTAGAATTAAAAAGTGAACCAGGTACGGGTACAGAGGTTTCGGTGCATTTACCTTTTAACCCTGCGCTGACAGTGGAAAACAGGGAAGCCCTTACGGTTGATGATGGAACACAACGGCAGGTAGCAGAACAGTCTGCTCAGTATCGGGAAAGTAACTTACCTGTGGTTCTCGTGATCGAGCGTAGTCACGAGGCGTGCGAATATATCATTAATTTGCTGGGCGAAAGCTTTAATTGTTACTCAACCCAAAGCGGTATGCAGGCACTGGAAATCATCCCTGTTTTGCAGCCTGATGTAATAGTCACTGAGTTAAACATCACTGATATTTCCGGTGTGGTAATTACTGAAAAGCTCAGGGAGCAGGATGTATTTGCTGATGTGCCGGTGATGATACTCACCGCCGCCAGTGACTACACCTCCAAACTTAATAGCTTTAAGGCGTCAGTTAATGACTACCTGGTTAAGCCGGTAGAACGTGAAGAACTGGTATCAAGAATTGAAAGTAACCTGACCTACTCACGGCTCGCACATCGTCATAACGTTAGCAGAAGCGCTAACGACAACGTGGAAGATACACCTGCTTACGTTAAGGCTATTTTACCTCGGTGTGACAATGAAAAAGACCGCAAATTTATTGTTAAATTCTTAGATGTAATAGAGAGTAATTATCAGGATGAACGGTTTAACCGTAGTCGCGCTTCGGCGTTACTGGCAATGAGTGACAGGCAGCTCAATCGTACTCTGTCCAAACTACTGCCGGATAACTTTACGATGTTTTTAAAGAAGTACCGGTTGGAGAAAAGCATGCCGATGCTGGAACAAGGTTTACAGATAACCCAGATAGCGTTTGAGGTAGGATTTGGCTCGGGCGCTTATTACAGCCGGTGTTTTAAGCAGGTATATAAAGTACTGCCAAGCGACTATCAATTTCCAGACAAGTAAAACAAAGTAATCTGTCATAGTTTTGCACCTTTAAAAGTCAATTACTCTCCCCATGTCGTATTAACTGGGAATGTAAAAAGAGCTTGGAGACTTATTTTGGCTACTATTCTTATTACCGGTGCTAACCGTGGGATCGGACTAGCGCTTGTGCAGGCTTACCTTAAACGTGGTGACAGTGTTATCGGGGTATGTCGTAACTCATCTGAAGCGCTCAAGCGAAGTGGCGCAGAGGTAATTGAACAGGTGGATGTCAGTCAGCAGGATGACCTGGATAAATTGCACAGTCAGCTTGGCGGCAGGACTATAGATGTGCTTATCAATAACGCAGGCATTATGCGTAAGAATAGTCTGGATGATTTGAATTACGACCAGATTAGAGAACAATTTGAGGTAAACGCTATCGGCCCGCTACGGGTTGTTGCCACCTTGAAGGCAAACCTGAAGGAAGGTAGTAAAGTTGGTCTGGTTACCAGCCGGATGGGCTCAATTGCTGATAATGATTCAGGCGGTAGTTACGGTTACCGGATGTCAAAAACAGCGCTCAATGCGGCTGGTAAGTCGCTGGCTGTTGATCTTAATAAACAAGGGATAGCGGTGGCCTTATTGCATCCGGGATGGGTGAATACCGAGATGGTAAACTTTAATGGGCTTATCGAGCCGGAAGAGGCGGCGGCCGGATTGCTGGCACGTATGGACGAATTAAACTGTGAAAATTCCGGGGGATTCTGGCACAGCAATGGCGATCAGCTTCCCTGGTAATGCGTATTAAGCATTAACGTGCTAAAACGCCGGGGCGGCTCGGCGTTAGCCTGATTATTTTTCTGGAGGCAGAGACACGTGGATCTTGCCGGATTTATAATCCATGGTGAGCAGGAAATGCTGGAATAAACCGTAGCCGATAATGCCGACGATGCGTTTGCCTTTAATGCGGCTGCGAGTTTCTGAAAACTGGCTTTCCAGGTTAGTGGTCTCCCCCGGTGCAGGAAAACTCACTTTTACATCGGCAATTTCGAAAGGGCCAAATCTTACGGTATCTGCATTGGCAACATCCTGAAAACCGGTACTGTTAACCCCAGAAGAAGACGAAGAACCTTCGACTTTGTCGAGTAAGCCGGCCCGGGATGCATAGCGACGCTCCATAAAGATACTGCTGGAGCTACCGGTATCCACTAAAAACCAGAAGTTTTCGCCATTAATGGTTATCTCAGCGATTGGCATGCCGTTACCGCGGTTGTCCATGGATCTCACATTCGATGCTTCATTCATACCCACGCTGTCGCGGGTGAGTAAGCGAATTTTCTTTTCGGGGTAGTTAATCTGAATGATAAACGGGTTGAAAAAAGCCGCTCCCAACAACATTCCGCTGCTATGGTGGCCCAGATTAAATTCTACTACCTTATCCAACTCAAACTCAGAGCTAAACAGACCTACCTCAACATTATTGTAAGTGGTTCGGTCTTCGGTGTCGTGAACGCCCTGAATACGCTTTTTTGCGCCAGTGGCCAGGTCGAGGTTGTGCTTACCTACAAAAGCCTTATTAATGGCATGCACCTGAGAGCCGGAGTCGAGTAGTACGTGGGTTTCAATACCTTCAACCACGATGGGTAAGTACACATGGCCGTTGTGAAGCGTAAAATCCACCCATTCGGAAACAGCAGCTAATGCTCGTAGGGGGGGCAAGAAGCAAAATCAGCAAGAGAGCATACTTCATTGAATTTCCTTATTTTATTAATTAATCCTTTATCAACGAAGAAAAATATACACCACAAGAGGATGGGCAGTCGAGGGATCCTTGAGCAGTAAAATGGCGGCAGATTAATGGGTGTCTGCGTAATAATTGCGCCGGATCGTCTGAAAGGCGCCAGTGGCAATGCCGTTGGCAATAATTGCTTCTAACTCGGCTTTGTGTGCATATAGCCACGAGTGATTGTTGATGGCAATATACTGCTTGTAAACCTCAGGTGGCTGGTAAGCGGCTTGCGTAATGGTGTTGGTGTAGCCGAGCTCCTTAAGGCGCAATTCGGTGCTTTGCGTTACATGCAAAAAGCCATCTATGCGGCCTTTTAAAAGCATCTCGATTTTTTGTTCCAGCGAACGGGCCGGCACAATATGCGCTGCGGGAATTTCGCTTAATATGGCATCACTGTTGGCGTGTCGGGTGAGGCTCAGTAAATGCTTGCACATATCATCAGCTTCAGTAAACAGGCTCTCATTGCCGGTGAGTACAAATAATCCGATGCTCAGATTATCGTAGGCGGGCCTGAGCAAAATGGTATGGCTACCAATGGGGGCGGTGCCAGACACTCCAACCATCATATTGATACTACCTTCATCCAGTTCTATCAACCGCCGGGCGTAGGGCATAAGGGCGATGTCTGCCTCTGCATAAAGCTGCTCACTGATATAGTTAATAAAGTGAGCATGCAGGCCGTTAGGAAAGTTACCGGAGACTGCCGATTAAAGTTGGTTTGCTGCGTGAGTATTAAAGGCTAACAACAGTAGTAAAAACAACCAGCGATGCCACATAACTACTACTGTCTCCCCGTGACTCAGTTACAGAGCGGCTTGCCCCACCACTCGCCGTCTTCCACATATTTAACCACCAGACCATCATGAATCAGCAGCGCATGTGTGTTAAACCCGGTGTCTTTACCTACCATGTTGCGGTAATTGAGCGTGGCACAAACAAGATAGCCGTAGTACACGTTATCCAGTTCATTGCCCAGCCAGTAACGTTTGGGCTTTTCTATTTTGCCGTACTCAACAGAATTCGGGTGGGTGAGGTGATAGCCATAGTAAGTTTTTACGATATTTTCGTAATCATCAGGATAGGCGCCGTAGTCTGCATCACTGATTTCCTGTTCGGACGGGAGCGATGTACATCCGGATAACATACCAGCAGAAATAACAGCTAACGCAGCAAGCAATTTTTTCATATACATTCATCTCCTTTTTGTTTTCAAACCAGGGCTTCAGAGCGCAGAGGATATCATATCCTGACTTTATCTCATTACGTCAATTAGATAATGAAACGTGCCTGAGCGCTATATATTGCGACGAAACTGTGATTGTACAAGCCCGGTAACGCTACTTTTGACTAATAAGGTTTTGTTAAAAAAAGTGGTAAAAATACTACTGTTTAGAGAAAATAAAATTCACCTTCCCTGAAAGAAGCCCGGAATAATGAAAAAAATAACTGCGATTATAAAACCATTTCGCATAGAAGATGTACGTCAGGCCCTGGCTGACGTAGGAATAAACGGCTTAACAGTTAGTGAAGTAAAAGGGTTTGGACGACAAAAGGGCCACAGCGAGTTGTACCGTGGTGCCGAGTATCAAATTGACTATGTACCCAAAACACAAATGGAGCTGGTGGTTGCCGACGAAAACGTAGAACGCGTTTGCGAAGCGATTATTCAGAGTGCCAGGACCGGCAAGGTAGGCGACGGAAAATTATTTATAACAGATGTCGAAAAGGTTATCCGAATAAGAACATCAGAAACAAACTCCGACGCAATTTAATACAACACATTTGAGAATCAACAGGACACACTTATGCGAAACTGGCTTATCGGCCTGGCGTTCATGCCGGGCTTTGCATTAGCTGAATCCGGTGCAGATACCGGCGACACCGCCTGGATCCTAACCGCTACGGCTCTGGTTTTATTTATGACCCTGCCCGGTTTGTCGTTTTTTTACGGCGGCCTGGTGCGCAGCAAAAACGTACTTTCGGTATTAATGCAATGTTTTGCAATTGCCTGTGGCGCGTCTTTGATTTGGTTGATAGCCGGTTACAGTCTGGCATTTGGAGAAGGTAACGCCTTTATCGGCGATTTCTCAAACATGTTTTTAGCCAATACGGATAAGTCCTCATTATCCGGTACGCTCCCGGAACCGCTGTTTTTCATGTTTCAGATGACTTTTGCCATCATCACGCCCGCACTGATGGTGGGTGGGTTTGCTGAGCGTATGAAATTCTCTTCCGTATTAGTGTTTTCTCTGGCCTGGCTGGTGCTGGTTTATCTGCCTGTGTGTCACTGGGTATGGGGTGGCGGCTGGCTGGCGCAAATTGGCTTGTTAGACTTCGCTGGTGGTACGGTGGTGCACATTACCGCCGGTGTAGGCGCATTGGTGGCAGCTATGTATATTAAAAACCGCCACGGCTACGGCAGCGCGTCAATGATCCCACATAACCTGACAATGACAGTAGGCGGCGCGGGAATGCTTTGGGTTGGCTGGTTTGGCTTTAACGGCGGTAGCGCAGTAGCTGCCAATAGTGATGCTGCGATGGCGATGCTGGTGACTCATGTATCAGCCGCCGCAGGCTCCCTGGCCTGGATGAGTATAGAATGGGTGAAATACGGAAAGCCCTCGGTGCTGGGAATCGTTACCGGTATGGTAGCAGGACTGGGAACCATCACGCCGGCTTCGGGCTATGTTGGTCCGGCAGGGGCCCTGGTTATAGGCCTTACCGCCGGTTGCGTTTGTTTTTACTTCACTAATCTCATCAAACAAAAGTGGAAAATTGACGACTCACTCGACGTGTTCCCGGTTCACGGTATCGGCGGTATTCTGGGTACGTTTCTGGCGGGTATCTTCTGCTCTCCCGATCTGGGCATTTTCAGCGGCTCCGGATTCGGAGGCGATAACACCTCCATAGGTGAGCAACTGGGCGTACAGATGGTCGGTATTTTTTCCACGTTTGTTTACACCGCAGTGGTGAGCCTGGTGCTGCTCAAACTGGTAGATATGCTCACTAAAGGTATTCGGGTCACTGCAGAGCACGAACAGCAGGGGCTGGATATCAGCAGCCACGAAGAGCGTGGATACAACCTCTGATCCACTAACAGGGCTGCTAATGCAGCCCTGTTAACTACGTTACATTGCACTAAAGTATAGTGTCACTTTTTTTTACAAATCGACGGTGTGCAGATTTACTCAAAAAGTCCTCAAATCAAAAAATTGCCGGTTATTCAAATAATTATTTAAAAATTGAACGATCTGGCCCTTTCTTTGCTGTATAAGCGCTAGGTGTGCTTAATTTTTAATCATGCTTAATATACTGCAAATAAAAACGTAGAGATTGTGTGGTACTACGGGCGTTTATTGAAGAAGGACTTTTTACATGAAAGCAAAGAAACTGTTTGTTGGCGGTCTCGCCGGTTTACTGTTGGCATCTGCATCTGCTGCCAACGCAACCATTCTAACTGTATTCGATGGCATTACTGATGGTGTAGCCGATTTCGACAGCACTGTAACGGGTGCTGGTGGTACTGTTGGTGTTGATGTTTGGGATACTGCCTTTTCGGGCTCATCAATCGACCGAGGTGACTACGTTATCACTCAAAATGATGGTGGTACCGGATCCGCTTCAAGTTACGGTACCCTGACAGGCACTGCAATTGGTATTAATCCTGCCGGTGGTGGATCGATTCCACGCACGGATCCAATGGATTACTTTGGTAGTGGCATTACCTTCACCTTCGACAGCGCAGTAAATGCTGTTGGTTTTGAAGTAGGTGACTGGGCAACGTGTTGTACCGACCCAACGACTGATCTGTTTATCTCATTTGACGGCGGTGCGCCAATTTTAGTGGCTTCTGCGTCAACGAATGCCGAAGGTCTATTCCCATCACAAGCTAATCCGTCAAACAGCGTATATGAAATCTTCGTAGCTGCCTTTGATGATAGTGATGAGTTTACTCAGGTATCGTTCTGGGGTAATGGTATCGGTGAAGTTCTGGTTGCTGGCGGCCAGGTTCGTTATGCACTGTTAGATCAAGACAGCCTTCCGCCAACAACTCCAGTTTCAGCGCCAGCCTCGCTGTTACTGATTATTGGTGGTTCTCTGCTTGCGGCTCGTCGCCGTCGCTCTGCATAAATCACGACTCGTTCATAACTAAAAGGCCTGCTCATGCAGGTCTTTTTTATGGTGCGCCGGGCATGG
>DDJQ01000066.1:4154-4914 GCA_002339125.1 Alteromonadaceae bacterium UBA2620 | reverse complement strand
GGAGCTGAAGAGTGTGCGTCGTGCGCTGGCAGTCAATACCGACGCGGTTCGTACCTCGACTAAGCAGTATTTGCTCGAGCGTGAATTTGTCCTTTCCATCAATGAAAGTGAGTACAACGAAGCTATGAAAGCTTATGACAAGCTGGAAAAAATAGCTGATGAAAAACCGGAACAGCTGGCGCAACTGGCTCCTTATGCCGAGAAAGTAAAAGAACTGGTGCAGGGCAATGAACCAATGATCCGCAAGGCGAGCATCGATGAGGAAGGGCGGGTATTTCATCAGCTCAGTCGCAACGCCTTTGCACTCGATATTGCCGAAGGGGATTTGGATGAAGTGCAGATCCGCTGTGACAATAAACTCTCACGCTATACCGCCGTGAGCAAATCAGAATGGCACATCCCGTCGTCCTGGGGACAGTGTTCTGTATACGTGTCCGGCTCTCCCGGCGCGCAGTTTGAAGTGGTTGAGGTAGGTGACTATATCGGCGAAATTTAATTCGCCGATGGCCTAACGCTGCCAGGGCGGAATATCTTTAACCTCTGCCGCAAAGGCTTTGATTTCTTCTACACTTTTGCTGGTATTCACACGCTCACAAGAGGCCGGTTGGTGGGCCAGGCTAACTCCCTCTCGGCGAGCTGTTTGCGGGCGAACCGGGCGTCGCGTAAAACCGCCGCCGCAATTCGGGCAAACATTGCTCAGTAAGTCATTCACGCACTCTAAACAGAAAGTACACTCATAAGAGCAAATCATCGCTTCTGT
>DDJQ01000066.1:3418-3834 GCA_002339125.1 Alteromonadaceae bacterium UBA2620 | reverse complement strand
GCATCGGGCGGCAGATCGCAATCACAACCTTCGCAATTGGGCTTTAAAATGAGCACGGGATTCTCCTTAATTTGTTCCAGAACCAACTCACACGGGGTTATTTTCTTACTGTGATTTAGCGTACACTATGCCTTTCTTTTTGTTGTCTCTATGATTATGAATAAAACGCTTTTTTCCCTCTTCCTGGCTATTTTCTCCCTACCTAATGTTTACGCTGATACGGTGCGTGTTGCAACATTCAACGTAAGTATGGAGGCCAGTAATTATCAACCGAAGGGAGCCTCAGAACACTCCGGTGAGGTATTACTGAACTTGTTAGAGTCAGGTGAGCATCAACAAATCCGTAATATTGCCGAAATTATTCAGCGGGTAGCCCCGGACATTATTCTGCTCAACGAGTTTGACTATTACCCGGA
>DDJQ01000066.1:0-3088 GCA_002339125.1 Alteromonadaceae bacterium UBA2620 | reverse complement strand
CAACGCCAACAGCTGTCTCTTTGTTTGTTAAAAACTATCTGAATAAAAGCCAGCAAGACCAGACAGCGATTGATTACCCTTATCAGTATGTTGCGCCGGTCAATACGGGGGTGGCTACAACCTTTGATTTGGACAACAACGGTGAGAAAACCGGCAACGCGGGTGATGCCTATGGTTGGGGAATGTACCCCGGTCAGTATGGTATGGCGCTGCTCTCGCGCTATCCCATTGATGCGGCCGCGGTACGTACGTTTCAGCATTTTTTATGGCGGGATATGCCTGACGCCCTGCAAATCACAAAACCGGCCAGCGGCGAGCCCTGGTTTGCTCCCCAGGAGTGGGCGGCGGTAAGACTCAGTTCAAAATCACATTGGGATATTCCGGTTACTATTGGCGGTAAAAAATTACACATTCTGGCCATGCATCCCACACCGCCTACCTTCGATGGGCCTGAAGATCGTAACGGCAAGCGCAATCACGATGAGATACGGCTGATGGCTGACTATTTAACACCTCAGCGAGCGGAGTATATCTATGATGATAACGGCGAAAAGGGCGGGTTTGCTGGTCAGCGTTTTGTTCTGGTAGGTGATTTTAATGCGGCCGATATCGGTGATAAGCACCGTCCGGGAGTCATTGAACAGTTAACCGAACATCCGCTGGTCAACAGCAGTGTGATCCCGCAAAGTGAAGGCGGCAGCGAGTCGGCAGAGGAGTCTTACAGCAGCCGTTTTACCGCTTACTGGGGGGCTCGGGCCGATTATGTGCTGCCTTCTAAACAGGGGCTGACAGTGCAGGGCGGTGGTGTGTTCTGGCCGGTAAAAGCATCGCCTTTATACCGGCTGGTTAAAGACCGTCAGAGCAGTTCCGATCATCGACTGGTATGGATGGACGTTGTTCTCAACGAGGATTGAAACCGCGCCTCATCGATTGCCTCAGGGGCGTTAAAATTTGTAAGAAATGATACCTCAAAATTAACGGCTCTGATAAAATCACCGACCTCAGGAGTTACCAGCGTTGCTGAGTTTCAGTTAGGTTGGTGAACATTACCAATGAGTGCTGCGGGCATTCCTTTTTCTTCTCTGACAAGTAAGTTTTTCCAACGCAGGAGGCCTGGTTTGGAAGTATTAATTGAGCGTATGATGTACGCATCCCGGTGGTTACTGGCGCCGATTTATTTTGGTTTATCGCTGGCGCTTATTGCGCTGGGGATTAAGTTTTTTCAGGAAATATTCCACCTGTTACCCCACGTGCTGGAAATCAGTGAAGCCGATATTGTGCTGGTGGTATTATCGCTGATTGATATTGCTCTGGTGTCCGGCCTGATCATTATGGTGATGTTTACCAGCTATGAGAACTTTGTATCCAGTATTGATTTAAAAGAAGGGACAGAAAAGCTGGCCTGGCTGGGTACGCTGGATACCGGCACACTTAAGAGTAAGGTGGCAGCATCGATTGTGGCAATATCATCGATTCACCTACTGAAAATTTTTATGAATGCAAAGAATATCGAGAATGAAAAGCTTATGTGGTATGTGCTTATTCATTTAACCTTTGTGATTTCAGCGTTTGCCATGGGCGTGCTGGATAAGAAAAGTAAAAAGCATTAAACGCAAAAAGGGCAATGTGCACCTACCTTTGTAGTAACACATTGCCCTTCTGTTACGAATGCTGATTAACAGTCGTCGTCTTCTGCTTCCATGCCTTCTTTAACATCTTCACAGGCGTCTTCCACCGCGTTACCGGCGTCTGTTACTGCCTCATCGATAGCTTCACCGGCATCTTCGGCTTCACCGTCGCCACAAGCGATAACTGAACATGCAAAAGCAGCGATAACAGTCATTTTAAGTACATCAAGTAATTTCAACGTTTTCATAATAATCTCCCTGATTGATTAATGAGTTTGTGATTGACTACGCTCTTGGAGTTTTGCCGCGAAGCGCGCCAGCAACCAAAGAGATAACCAGTAATACTACAAATAAGAAGAACAGAAACTGTGCGATACCAGTTGCTGCACCGGCGATTCCACCAAAACCGAAAACTGCTGCGATAATGGCAATGATAAAAAATGTGATTGCCCAACCTAACATGATGTCTCCTATAATTTCATCTAATGTCACAATGATATATGCTTATCTCGTGCCAAGGTGTAAGCATCTGATATGTATAGTTAAAATTAATTTCTTCCGCATTGGTTACAAAGTCTTTGATAATTCGTTACAGGAGTTAGTGCATATTTTACAGACCAGGACGCTGTGTTAGGCTGACATCACTGCCGATAAGCTTTAGGATCGGTAAATTATTGCTAAATTTCACCCGGAGAACCCATGGCCAACAGTCATTCCGCCTTTATTGGTCTTATGCAGCGCGCCCGTAATGTAAAACGCTGGCCGCTGATGGCGCAGTTTCAGTCAGAAATGCTATCTACCCACATTTATGAAGCGTCGGTCATTGCCCATATGCTTGGCGTGATAGCCAGGGAAGTCTATGGGGAAGACATTGAACCCGACCGGGTAGCAGCCATGGCTATATTTCATGAAGGCAGCGAAATTGCCGGTATGAGCGACATACCCAGCCCGGTGAAATATCACGACCCGGAAACGACTCAGGCGATTAAAAAACTCGAGCGACGATTTGAGCAAATGCTGATTAAAACGCTGCCGGAGCCGCTGCAAGCCAGTTATGAGCCGCTGATACTACAAGATAAAAATGATGTGCATGTGCGCCTGGCCAAGGCGGCTGATGTACTGTGTGCCTATCTTAAGTGTGATTATGAGCTGGCTAAATCAAATCACGAGTTTTCCAATGCCATGGAAGAAATGGAGGTCCAGTTAGAGCGTTATCGCGAAATGCACCCCTGTGTGGATTATTTCTGTAAAGTCTTCTTAGAAGATGCCAAAGGCACGCTGGATGAACAAACCAAGGACTTGGACTGGGTGGAAAATGCCAATCAGGCAAATTTAAAAACACCGGATTAGTGGCTGAGTTAGGTTTTTATTGAACGCAGGTGTGATTTATTTCCCCGCTCGCAGCGTTCAGCTACGTTAGTTGTTTATATATTTTTTGTCGGAGTCGCCGACGCCGACCA
>DDJQ01000103.1:37014-100268 GCA_002339125.1 Alteromonadaceae bacterium UBA2620 | reverse complement strand
GGTAGTTCAGTTGGTTAGAATACCGGCCTGTCACGCCGGGGGTCGCGGGTTCGAGTCCCGTCCGCTCCGCCATTTCTCAGCCGAGAAACCTGTAATTGTAGTTCCTCAAATTTAAAGTTTAAAGCTGCTTGCGCTTTTCTGCGCGATCTTCTCTTTCTTAATTACTTCTGTTAAGCGCTAATTAAACAGTGCTGTGCCCTGACTGGTTCTATACCTTGTCTGTCCTATCGAGTACACTTGCAAACCCATGATAATAAATATTATCGCTGCATTCAGTTAAGAGGACAGCATGGCAGAAAAAGCGGTATTGGTTTGCCGGGACGTCACCAAAACCTATCATGACGGTAACGAAAAAGTATCGGTACTCAGTGATGTATCATTTACCCTCGCTCGGGGCGAAAAAGTGGCGATTTTAGGTAGCTCGGGATCGGGCAAAAGTACCTTGTTGCATATTCTTGGCGGGCTCGATTTGCCCTCCACCGGCGATGTAACTATCAACGGCCGTTCACTGGCGGGCCTTAACGCCAATCAGCTGGCCGCTTTGCGTAATAACGAACTTGGCTTTATCTATCAGTTTCATCACTTACTGGCCGAGTTCAGCGCGCTGGAAAATGTCGCGATGCCGTTACTCATTGCCGGCACGGGCAAAGCCGAGGCAGAAAAACAGGCTGCGGCGCTACTGGAAAAAGTGGGTTTAAGCCACCGTTTAAGCCATCAGCCGGCAGCGCTTTCGGGTGGCGAACGCCAGCGTGTAGCGATCGCCAGGGCCCTGGTGAATAACCCGTCTATTGTGCTGGCTGATGAACCCACTGGTAACCTCGATAAGAAAACTGGCGATCAGATATATCAGTTGTTGTGTGAACTCAGTGAGCAAATGGGCACCAGCTTTATAGTGGTGACACACGATATTGCCCTGGCTAATGCCATGGACCGGGTGTTGCAGCTCACTGATGGCTCTTTGGTGACGCAGCGGAGTGAGTCGTGAATCTCAGCTTGCAACTGGCGCGTCGCTTTCGCCGCGGTAAAAGTAGTAACCGTTATATTTCCTTTGTGTCGTTATCGTCGACGCTGGGGATCGGCTTAGGCTGCTTTGTACTAATTATTCTGCTAAGTGTTATGAATGGCTTTGAGCGTGAGTTACGCGAACGTTTGCTGGCCATTATTCCTCATGCCGAACTCTTCTCGATTAACCAGCAGGGCATTGTTGACTGGCGCGAATACCAGCAGGTGCTGGGCGAAGATCCCCGAATTAAGGAAGTAGAGCCTTACACTAAAATTACCGGCATGATCCAACAGGGCAGCGAACTGAAAGCTGTTGAGCTAACCGGTATACAAATCAATGCGGCGATTCCAGCGCGCTGGCAAAATGAAATCAGCGATACCGACTGGCAGCAACTTCGTGAAGGTCCGAATCAGGTTCTATTGGGTAAAGGGATCCTGAATAAACTGGGGCTCGCCCCCGGTGATAAAATCAGTGTGGTTATTCCCTCTGTAACGGAAGATTTAACCTTTGCAGCACCCAAAAATCTGTATCTCACTGTGGCAGGCAGTATTCAGGTGGGTGGCGAGCTGGATAACCTGATAGGCATTATGCATCTTAAAACGGCATCTGAGCAGGCGGGCATTAAATCCGGCGCGCAGGGGCTGCGTTTTCAGTTCTACGATCCTTTCGCTGCCTATTCGATTATCCGCGAAGTTGGCTACGGATTTCCTCAGGCGGTATATATGTCCGACTGGACCCGAACTCAGGGGCACCTGTACGACGACATTCGCCTGGTAAGAGTGGTGGTGTACATTGCTTTATCGCTGGTTATTGCAGTGGCGTGTTTTAATATCGTTTCGTCACTGGTGATGGCGGTAAAAGAAAAACAGGCCTCTATCGCTATTTTAAAAACCATGGGTGCAACAGATAATCAAATCCGCAATACCTTTGTTTTTCAGGGATTGTTAAATGGCTTTATCGGGGTCTTCTGGGGCACGTTGCTGGCGGTGATCATCGCGCCAAATTTGTCGCTGATTGTGGGTAAGCTGGAAGATTTGCTAGGGATCAAAGTGCTGTCGGGCGATATTTATTTTATCGACTTTTTGCCCTCACAATTGCAGGCAAATGATGTGCTGCTAACCGTTTTAGTCGCCATCGTACTGTCGGTACTGGCTACGCTTTATCCGGCCCAAAAGGCCGCTGCAATTCAGCCCGCCCGGGCATTACATTAACAGGTTTATGTCACTTTGCCGGTTGGCAAGTTCGGTTAGTTTGTTTAGGCGGTCCGGGGATCCCGGATAACGACTTTGGCGTTTCCGGGACAAAGAAAGTGCTCAGGCACTTTCTTTGTTCTTATCAAAGTGTTCGAAGTCTACTTCTTCCTGTTGATGGCCGGCGTCCGGGTCGTTAAAGACTGCTTCATCCAGTTCGCCTTCGGTTTTGGCGATAATGGTTGCTACGGTACAGTCGCCGGTAATGTTAACCGCGGTACGGGTCATATCCAGTAAGCGGTCTACACCAATAATCAGTGCAATCCCCTCAACCGGCAGGTTGACCTGTTGAAGCACCATCGCCAGCATAATCAGGCCTACACCGGGCACACCAGCGGTACCAACTGATGCCAAAGTTGCGGTTAATACCACCATCACGTAGTCACCTAAAGACAGGTCTACACCGTAAACCTGAGCTATAAATACCGTGGCAACACCTTGCATAATCGCGGTGCCATCCATGTTGATAGTGGCGCCCAGAGGCAGGGTGAATGAGGAGACGGATTTACCAATACCCAGTTTATTGCGCGCGGTTTCCATAGTTACCGGCAGCGTGGCGCTACTGCTTGATGTACTGAATGCAAAGAGGGCCGCGTCACGCATCTTTTGCAGCAGGATTAACGGGTTCATACCGCTGAAGACTTTGAGTAATACCGGGTAGGTCACCAGCGCGTGGATTACCAGTACAGCTAATACCAGGAAGAAATACCATAGTAATCCGCCAATAGTTTCAAGGCCAATAGTGGCAAACAGTTTGGCCATCAGTACAAACACACCATAAGGTGCCAGATTCATGATAATGGTCACAAGGCGCATGATAACGGTGTTAACGTCTTCGAAAAACGCGGCTAATCGTTTACCGGCATCGCCGGTCATGGCCATGGCTACACCCAGTAATACCGCAAACACAATGATTTGCAGCATGTTCCCTTCGGCCATGGAATTGATAGGGTTAGAGGGGAACATGTCCACTATAACCTGTGATAACGAAGGTGCTTCCTTGGCGACATAAGTGGTTTCGCTTTGCAGATTAAGCCCTTCGCCCGGCGATACCAGTAAGCCGCCCATAATTGCCAGCGTTACGGCAATCGCGGTAGTAAGAATATACAGGCCAATGGATTTAGCGCCGAGCCGGCCAAGCTTGGATGGCTCAGATAAACTGCTGGTACCGCAGATCAAAGAAACAAAAACTAATGGCACAACGAGCATTTTCAGGCTCGAGATAAAAATTTGCCCGAGCGTTGAAAATATACCTTCGACCAAAATGCCATACGTGGAAACTTCCACTGAGAATATCGAAAACCGCAAATCTCCGCTATCATCAAATATAAATTGAAGCAGCGCACCAATAATGATTCCGGCTACCATGCCGATAAAAATCCGTGCAGTTAAACTGTACTTGTGTGAAGACTGAGACATGTAAATTCCCTGAAATGTTATTTTATTTATAGTTCTTAGTTAGTGTGCCAGATTCATAGCAGTTTTAAATACTTAAAATGACCCAATAACGGTAAAGAGGTCCGGGAAGACGATGAAAATGCAATCTCTACGCTTAATAGCCGCCACATGGGCACTATTATTACTAGTTGCCTGCGGAGGCGGTGGTTCAGTCTCCAGAGAAGAGAATACCGGGGGCAGTACGCCCGATCCTAGTTATTCAGTGAGTCTTACACTTGCCGACAGTGACGGAAATACCAGTACGTCACTCACCGGTGACTCACCACTCATCCTGTCTGCAACGGTTACCGACAGTGACGGTAGCCCGGTTGCCAACACGGTCGTGACCTTCAGCTTTACTGTTGCCAACCTGGCCCGCTTCTCAAACGATACGGGTACGGCGCTGACCAACGATGAAGGGGTGGCAACCATCACCCTTATTGTGGGAGAGTTGTCTGGCTCAGGCGCGGTAGAGGCGGCGCTGGAAACCGGTGAGACGACCCGAATTGGCTTTAGTTCCAGTGGCACCACGGCCACAGTGGAAACACCCGAATCCCTTGAACTGTTTGCCAGTCAGTCACAGTTGTCCTCAAGCGGTTCAGATGAAGTCGAAGTCTGGGCAGTGGTGAAGAATGCCCAGAATATCCTGCTCGACGGTGTCAACGTGACATTCTCTGCCGACAACAACGCGGCTATTGCTGAAACTCAGCCCGTTACTGATGAAAACGGCACTGCTATCGTGATGTTACGTACCGGCGGCGACAAGGAAAACCGTACCATTAACGTTACTGCGACAGTGAGTGGCGAACAAACGCTCACGGAAACCATAAGCATTAATGTGGTGGGAACAGAAATCGAGATTAACGGCACCACGTCGGCGATCATTGGCGATAGTGTCAACCTTACGGTTAGTCTGCAAGACTCAGATAACGTGGGCATTGCCAGTGAAACACTGACGTTACGGGTGGAAGATGAATCAGGAACCGACGTGACGGCCACCACGCTGGATGATGCAGCACCGCAAACCAGCGCCGAGGGGCGCGCTACGGTGGCCTTTACCGCGCCTGCTGCCGGCACCTTTACGGTATTTGCTAACGCTTTGAACACAGAAAGCACCTTCGCAATTGAAGTGCAGCAGGACGAGTTTGTCTTTGTTAATGCACCGGATGTGAATGATGTTGATCAGGATATTCCGCTGAATACCGATTACAACCTGCAGGTTAGCTGGTTACGTGATGCGGCACCATTTGCCGGCGGTTCAATCAGCTTCGCCATTTCGCGTGGTACTGTGGTAAGCGCAGATGCGGTAACCGATGGCAGCGGCATTGCAGATCTTACGGTAAGTTCAGGTAATGCCGGACTGGCAACTATCTCAGCCACCGGTACAGACGGCGCGGGTGTGCAGGTCTCTACACAAATCGAGATTGCCTTTATTGCTACCGATGCAGAAACCATAATCGTAGATGCCACGCCAGACTCGATTGGTCCTGACGGCCAGACCAGTACCATTTCTGCTGTGGTTCTGGATGCTGACGGTAACCGGGTGCGTAACAAGCTGGTTAACTTTGAAGTCAATGATGTGTCTAACGGTAACCTGACCGACGCTCAGAGCCGCACAGACCGTCGTGGTATTGCTACCACCGTTTATGAGTCTAACGCAGTCAGTACTTATCAAAGTGTTGAAGTGCGTGCCTACGTAAACGATGAACCAGCGGTTGAAGATTCTACCTTGCTGACAGTGGGCGACCGTCCTTTTGATATCTCTTTAGGTACCGGTAACCTGATTGAAGCACCGCAGCAGTCCTCTTACCGCAAAGAGTTCTCGGTATTTGTTACCGATGCTGATGCAAACCCGGTAAGCGGCGCAGCGTTAACCTTCAGTGCTACGCCGGTGGCCGAAACCACCAATGACCCAGCTTATGCGAAAGGCTACTGGCTGTGGGATGAAGATGACTCCATCTACTATTCGGTAGTCACTGCAACCTGTGCTAATGAAGATCTGAACGGCAATGGCAGACTTGATGTGGGTGAAGACTTTAACGGTGACGGTCAGCTGACTCCGGGTAATGTTGGCGCTATCGATGCAGATGCCAACACCGATGAAAACGGTCAGGCTCTTATTAACCTTAATTATCCGAAACAATATGGTGCGTGGGTGCAGCTGGCCATTAGTGCCCGCGGTGAGTCATCCGGGACAGAGTCGGTGGATTCAATGAATTACTGGCTGAGCGTGTCTACCGATGATCGCTCTACACAAGGGGCGCCACCGCCGTCTAGTCCATGGGGCGTAAGTGCAAATTGTGGTGATACGCTGTAAGCAGTGACTGAGACCAATAAAAATGCCGGCAATTGCCGGCATTTTTTTAGCGCTGATGATTATGCTTGCTGGAACGGATAAACCGAACCCAGCTTTAAGATTTGCGTTAGTTCATCCAGCGCCGTGCGAGACTCAATCAGCAACTGCGGATCGCACAGATCCTGCTCAGTTAAGCGGTCACGGTAATGCTTGTCTACCCAGCTGTTAAGGCGCGTAAACAGCGCATCATTCATAACGGTGTTAGGATTAACGGCAGCCAGTTCGGCGTCGGTCAGGGCTACGCGCAGACGCAGACAAGCCGGTCCACCGCCATTGCGCATGCTTTGTTTCACATCGAAATAATTCACGCTTTTGATAGGCGTATCACGGTTAACCAGCTCAGCCAGGTAAGCGGCAACGGTGGCATTTTCTTCACACTCTGACGGCGCAATAATGGTCATATTGCCATCGGGTAAGGTGAGCAGTTGCGTGTTAAACAGATAGGTTTTGATGGCGTCCTGCAGGCCAACTTCATCACTTTTTACCTTGATAAAGTGCAGCGGATTGTCACCGAATTTGGCTTGCACCTCAGCCAGCGCAGCTTCACTGTTATGGAAAGCAAGCTCATGATAAAAAAGCACATTCTGATTACCTACGGCGATCACATCGTTATGGAAAACACCCTGATCGATGACCTCGGGATTTTGCTGGATGTACACCACACTTTCGTCGCTCAGACCATGTAACCGGGCAACCGCCTGACAGGCCTCAAAGGTTTGTCGGGCAGGGTAGCGGGTTGGCTGGGGCAATTCATGTCGGAAGGCATGACGGCCGTATACAAAAACCTCAACACCGGCATGGCCATAGGCGCTGCATAAACGGGTGTGGTTGGCCGCGCCTTCATCACCAAAATGGTCATTGTCTGGCAAATGGGTGTGGTGGGCAAAATACTTGCTGTTGGCAAAGGTTGCCTTAAGAATATTGCCGGTGACCTGTGGCTCCAGTGAACGGTGGAACTTGTTGGTCAGGTTGGCCGGGGTAAAGTGCACGCGCCCATCGGCGGTATCGGCACTTGGTGAAACGGTGGCGGCATTGGCGGTCCACATACTGGAGGCCGAGCAACAGGCCAGAAACACTTCTCTGGCCTGAGCGGCCGCTTGTTCCAGCACTTTGGCATCGCTGCCGGCAAATCCCAGACGGCGCAGGGTAGCGATATCAGGGCGTTCCTGCGGCGCCAGCACGCCCTGTACCATACCCATATCAGACAGCGCCTTCATCTTCTGCAGGCCCTGTTTGGCGGCTTCCTTGGGGTTGCTGATAGCATTCGCATTAGAAAAAGAGGCGACATTGCCAAAAGACAATCCGGCATAGTTATGGGTAGGGCCAACCAGCCCGTCAAAATTCGCTTCACAATATTGCATGACAACCTGCCTTAATTTTTAGTCATTCGGTACACATGTTGTTGAGCAAAGGGGCAGAATAACCGGACAGCGCCTGTGACTACGCTATATATAAGTACAACTTTTTTTTATTTAAGTGTTGTAATTTCTGCCGTTATTTGCGACAACCCGGCGCATTATACGTGTTTTAACTACGCTGCCAATCGCGGTGGTTAAAAAATGCACTATTTTGGGTGGGTGAAAAATAAACTTTACGAATAAGTATGAAGAAGAACTTGTTTTCCATTCACTTTGTAGATATATGTTAAAAAAAGAAGCGCCAGACTATGTGAGTGTAATTGCCTTATTTTCTTCCTGGTTTGCTATCGAAAATTTAATTTATTCAAAGGTTTAATTCTTATTTATGACAAAATCACTAGTCATAGTCGAGTCTCCGGCCAAAGCCAAAACAATAAATAAATATCTTGGTAAAAATTTTATTGTTAAATCTTCCGTGGGCCACGTACGCGACCTGCCGACCAGGGCGCTCGGCAAGGTGGAGCCGAAAAAACCAGCCAAAGAACTGAAAACATTGTCTGAGGAAGCTAAGACAAAATACTTGCGTGAATACGAGTATAAAAAGCTGGTTGACCGCATGGGGGTCGATCCTCAGCAAGACTGGAAAGCTCACTATCAAGTGTTAGAGGGCAAGGAAAAAGTCGTTAACGAGCTGAAAAAGCTCGCCAAGGATGCTGACACCATCTATCTCGCAACGGATTTGGACCGCGAGGGGGAAGCCATTGCCTGGCATTTGCAGGAGATCCTGGGCCAGAAAGGCAAAACCTATCAGCGGGTTGTGTTTAATGAGATCACCAAAAACGCCATCAAGGAAGCCTTTGAACATCCTGGGGATGTCAATCAGGACCGCGTCGAAGCGCAACAGGCACGTCGTTTCCTCGACCGTGTGGTGGGCTTTATGGTGTCGCCGCTGTTGTGGAAAAAGATAGCCCGCGGATTATCTGCCGGACGGGTACAGTCGGTAGCTGTGCGTCTGGTCGTTGAGCGCGAGCGTGAAATTAAGGCTTTCGTGCCAGAAGAATTCTGGGACGTGCATGCCGACCTCACCACCGCAGCCAGTGATGCACTGCGCATGCAGGTGGTAAAAGAGAGCGACAAGCCGTTTAAACCAGTTAATAAAGCGCAAACTGATAAAGCCTTGGCGGCGCTCAAGCCGGCTGACTATGAAGTGGTTAGCCGTGAGTCCAAGCCTACCCAGAGCCGTCCGTCGGCACCGTTTATCACTTCTACCCTGCAACAGGCGGCCAGTACCCGTCTCGGTTTTGGGGTAAAGAAAACCATGATGATGGCGCAGCGGTTGTACGAAGCCGGTCATATTACCTATATGCGTACCGATTCAACCAACCTCAGCCAGGAAGCACTGGATGCCTGCCGTGGTTACATCGACGATAACTTTGGTGCTAAGTACCTGCCAGCCTCTCCAAATCGCTACGGTAGCAAAGAGGGCGCACAGGAAGCTCACGAAGCCATCAGACCGTCTAACGTAAATACCCTGGCCGCAACACTAAAAGACATGGAACGCGACGCACAGCGTCTCTACGAGCTTATTTGGCGTCAGTTTGTGGCCTGTCAGATGACACCGGCCAAATATGATGCTACCACGGTAAAAGTAAAAGCCGGTGAGTTTGAACTGGTCGCCAAAGGCCGGGTACTCAAATTTGATGGTTGGACTAAAGTCCAGCCTCAGAAAAGTAAAAAAGGTGAAGAAGACAAATTGCTGCCGGACGTTAACCCCGGCGATAAGCTGGCGCTTAAACAATTGGATCCGAAGCAGCACTTCACCAAACCAGTGGCGCGTTTTAACGAAGCATCGCTGGTTAAAGAGCTGGAAAAACGGGGGATTGGCCGACCGTCTACCTACGCCAGCATTATTTCAACCATTCAGGACAGAGGCTATGTGCGCCTCGAGAACAAACGGTTTTATGCTGAGAAGATGGGTGAAATTGTTACCGATCGCCTGATGGAAAACTTTGACGGACTGATGAGTTACGACTTTACCGCCAACATGGAACAACGGCTGGATGAAATTGCCGATGGTAATGAAAACTGGAAAGCCGTACTCGATGAGTTCTACAGCGACTTTTACAGCAAGTTGCTGCTTGCTGAACAGGAAGCCGAGCAGGGCGGCATGCGCCCCAATCAGGCAGTACCGGTAGACATCAACTGCGATAAGTGCGGACGTCCTATGAACGTTCGTACTGCCAGTACCGGCGTATTTTTGGGCTGTTCAGGCTACAACTTGCCGCCGAAGGAGCGTTGTACCAACACCATGAACCTGACATCCGGTGAGGAAGTGGTTAAGGTCGATAATGACGACGAGCAGGAAACGGAAGATTTACGCGCTAAACGCCGCTGCACAGAGTGTGGTACGGCCATGGACAGCTATCTGGTTGATGAAACCCGTAAGCTGCACGTTTGCGGTAATTCACCGGCTTGTCCGGGTACCTATGTTGAAGCCGGTATCTTTAAAATAAAAGGCTACGATGGCCCGCTGATAGAGTGTGACAAGTGCGGCAGTGACATGGAGCTCAAGAACGGCCGCTTTGGTAAGTACTTTGACTGTACTAACAGCGAATGTAAAAACACCCGTAAGCTGCTCCGCAACGGTGAGCCTGCGCCACCGAAGGAAGACCCGGTTGATTTACCGGAGCTCGAATGTGAGAAAAGTGACGCTCACTTTATGCTCAGAGACGGCGCCTCCGGTATTTTCCTGGCCGCTCATAATTTCCCAAAATCGCGGGAAACCAGAGCGCCCAAGGTGGAAGAGCTGGCTCGCTTCCGGGATCGCATATCGCCCAAGTTTTATTATCTGGCCGATGCCCCTAAAACCGATCCGGACGGTAACCCGGCAATTGTTCGCTTCAGTCGCAAGACCAAGCAGCAATATGTCATGACCGAAGATGCCAAGGGCAAAGCCACCGGTTGGTCTGCCTGGTATCAGGACGGTAAGTGGCAAGCCAAAGACACCAAGAAAAAGAAATAGGCGGACGGATTATGGCATCATTACAGGACCAGTTACTCAAAGCCGGTTTGGCAGATAAGTCCAAAGCCAAGCAGGCCAGAGCCGATAAGCGTAAAAAGCAAAAGCTGAAAAACAAAGGCACTGCGGTTGGTGAGGACGAAAATAAACTGGCCGCTCAGCAGGCCGCCGAAGCGAAGAAGCAGCGTGATCGTGAGCTTAATCAGCAGCGTCAGGCGGAACTTGAGAAAAAAGCCGTGGTGGCGCAAATCCGCCAGTTAATTACCGTTAACCAGCAGCCCAAAGGCAATGGCGATACCGTGCTTAACTTTACCGATAACAACGTGGTAAAGCGGATGTATGTTAGCGACGCAGTGCACAAGCTGGTGGTGGATGCACGCCTGGCAGTAGTCAGACTGGACGATGACTATGCGCTGATACCAACACCGGTTGCCGATAAAATTGCCGAACGTGATGCGAACGTGGTGATATATCGCGCCGATCTTCGCGAAGAGAATAAAGAAAAATCTGCGGAAGATGACTGGTACGCAGACTACGAAATTCCGGATGATTTAACCTGGTAAAAGCTGTTCATCAAGACGATAAAAGCCCGCTAATTGCGGGCTTTTTAATGGCCATTATCTACTGCAATGAATTGCCTACACCGATAAGTATGGTAGACAGCACCAGCAGGGAAATACCCAGTAACAGCAACAGTCTGCTCTTGCGGTTTGCGCCTTTCCATTCCATTAATGCCAGTCCCCACAGGGTGGAGAAAATAATGATACTGGCCATGTGAATGGTCCAGCTGGAAAATTCATAGTCGCCCATGTGGCTCTCGCCCATGGTGTAGAAGAAAAACTGAAAGTACCAGAATGACCCACCGAGCGCTGCCAGCAGGTAGTTTTTGAGAACCCGGTCAGAAGCTAATCGTTGATTTTGTTGCTGGGTATGGCCGGTAAATTCAGCTACCGAACGATTTTTGTGGATCAGCCAGGCGCACCACAGGGCGTTGGTAGTTAACCCGCCAGCCAATACTACACAGAGCACCGGCAAGCCTTGCCACAGATGGTCGGTACCGGCGGCCAGTGTCAGTTCGCGAATAGGCTTACCGGCGGCAATGCCAAATGCAAAACACGACGACATCACCCCTGAAAAGAGCGCAATTATCAGGCCTTTCTTCATATCAACAGCGTCTTCAGACTGGGTGCCCAGACTGCGGTTTTTCTCGGCTGTGGCCCTGGCGACTAAAATGACGCCGAGTAAGGTTAAAAAGGTACCCAATACGGCAAACTGGCCACTTGGTGTAGCCAGTACCTTACCGATAGTACCATCGAAAACCGGTGGTCCAAGGGTGCCTAAAACGGTGGTCAGACCCAGTACAATCGCCATGCCGGATGAGATCCCCATATACCGGACCGCCAGACCGAAAGTCAGGCCACCAAAGCCCCAGCCAAGACCCCACAGGAAGCATTGTTGTAATACGCTGAATGACGTTGTACTTAACACCTCAAACAACTGTTGGGTTTGCACCCAGGCAAACAGCCAGGGGCAAATCAGCCAGCTGAAAATGCCACCGGTTAGCCAGAATATTTCCCACGACCAGCCTTTGATCCGTTTATACGGTACGTAAAAGCTGGCAGAAAATAGGCCTCCCAACCAATGAAAGAACACCCCAAGCAATGGATTCTGCATTATTCCTTACTCCTGCTTTACTTATTGTTTTGTAATCTTTAGGTGAACAATTTACAAAAAATACACATGCAGGGAGAGAATACACAATTAATAAACATTTATATACAAAAATAATCAAAAATAATCATTAAAGTGTAATTGTGTGATTGGAATTGATTTTTTAGGGTGGAGAAAGATGATGAGATGATTGAGCTGGCAAGGAGGCACCAGCTCCGCTGAATGATTAACCCAAAGGTACATTAAGGCGCTATTTTGTGAGTCGCCAGCTGATCATAATAAGGCTGTGCTTCTTTTAACACCCCTTGCAGCGCATCAGGCAGCTCCGTAATGGGTGGCTCGGCGGGTGCGAAGCCGGTACTTTTCCAGACTTCCGGATACCAGTGCTCTGCCCAGGCACCATCATTGGGATGGCCGCCTTCAGACCAGTTGAGCATGGCCGGGTCCCAGGGAATACCAATGGCATTACACAGCTTTTCCAGCATCACCGGTGGATTCTGACGAATATCCGAGGAGTCTACGACGATAGGATACTGACCCGACTCCGAGACAATTTTATTAAATAGCTCACACTGGGCGCGGATACCGATATCTTCCAGACAGGGTGCACCGTTCTTTTTATGGTAGCTGGTGATCACCCGCGCAGGATGACGGATTAAAAACACATTACACACGTCTGATAGCCAGTCTAGCGGAAACGATTCAAGCATATGATGGGGCATGTGTTTCTGGTAAAAAACCGGTTTGTTTTCTGGGGTAGGGCCAATACATCGTTTTGCCACTGCCACCGGGTCGGTTTCTTCTCGGGCAAAAATCTCATCCTGCATAGGATGCACCCGGTCGCTGTGTTTCAGGTAGGGCGCATAAAATGGCTCATCCCATACCGCACAATCTGCGCGGGCGCCAAAAGCATACATCATGGCGGTAGAGAGATTGCGCGGGCCAGACCACATGGCTATTCGCATGGGTAACTTCCTTTTTATCTGTTACCGGCCACTACTTGCTGACCGGTGGTAAATGCACGATACCGGCAAGCATAATCGGGCGGGCGGTACTTTTTCAAGTCTATTTTTAATATTTTATACAATATAATATTTTGTTTTGCGAGCAGGAAAATGCTAGGGTAACGCCGTGATTTACTTGCTTTTAATCGTTTATGCTGGTGAGCGTATGTTGAACACCGGGTTTATAGGTTAAAAGGTATGGGCTGAAGTATACTTCATCGGTCACAATAAAAGTGCCAATTAAAACAGCAATGAGGAAGCCATGCAGGAACATAAAGCGGGCGGCGCACATGCCTCCATCGATGACGAACGTAATCAGAATATTTTAATTTATATCAACGGTGAGCTGGTGCCCCGGGATCAGGCTAAAGTGTCGGTTTACGACAGCGGCTTTATGCTGGGGGACGGCGTGTGGGAAGGCCTGCGTTTACATAAAGGCAAGTTTTCTTTTATTGACGATCACCTCGACCGTCTGTTTGCCGGTGCTAAAGCGCTGGATATGGACATCGGCAAAAGCCGTGACGAACTGAAAGCGGCGCTGCAACAAACGGTAGATGCCAATGGTATGACCGATGGCGTGCATGCCAGACTGATGGTTACCCGGGGGCCGAAGAAAACCCCTTATCAGGATCCGCGTCTGAGCCTGTGGGGGCCAACCATAGTGATCATTGCTGAATACAAGTCGCAGGATTTGGTGCCGGTGGAGAAGGGCATTAACCTGTTTACCGTTCACGTGCGTCGTGGCCACCCTGATGTTCAGGATCCCCGCTTAAATTCACACAGTAAAATTAACTGTATTACCGCAATGATCCAGTCGTACAAAGCCGGTGCTGATGAAGCTCTGATGCTTGATCCTCATGGTTTTGTCAGTACCTGTAACTCAACTAACTTCTTTATTGTTCGTAAAGGCGAAGTGTGGACCTCCACCGGTGATTACGCCATGAAAGGCATAACCCGGCAGAAAACTATCGACGTATGCAAGGCCAACGGTATCCCGGTATTTGAAAAGAACTTCTCCCTGGTGGATGTGTACAGTGCCGATGAAGCGTTTGTTACCGGCACTTTTGGCGCACAAACGCCGGTGGTTGATGTTGACGGCAGAACCATCGGTGAGGGCAAGCCCGGTGCCATGGTGAAAAAAATCCGCGAGCTGTATCACGCCATGGCAGAAGCGCAATAAACGCCTGGTTTATTGGTTTGTGGTCAGGCAGCTATCCCAATAGGGCGTGTCGCCATAAAAATCGGCAGCAAAGTTTATAAAGGCTCTGACCTTGCTGGCCAGCAACTGCCGGTGCGCATACACCGCATATAAATGCAGCGGCTCAGGCTCGTTATCCCGCATAATGAGTCTGAGTCGACCGGCATTCACTTCATCAAAGCAAATAAACGTGGGCTGCAACACTATTCCCTGGCCTAACGCTGCGGACTGACATAATAACTCACCGTGATTACAGCTAACCGTACCCAGCCTGTTATGAGGGCGCTGATTTAAATACTGATGAGCGGCCGGGCTGTTATCGTTATCCAGTAAGCTGTAGCGCAGATAATTGTGTTCAATCAGATCTTCCATGGTTTTTGGCTCCCCATATCTGGCCAGATACTCCGGTGCGGCGCACATCACCAGATTAATGTTAGTCAGGCGTTTGGCGATCAGCGAAGAATTTTTCAGGTGACCAATTCGCAGCGCCACATCAAAGCCTTCTTCAACAATATCCACTTTTCGATCGTTCAGGTGCAGGTCTACATCGACATCGGGGTACTGTTGTTGAAACTGATTAATAAGCGGCGCCAGATGGCGGGTAGAGAACGCTACCGGCGCACTGATGCGTAATAAACCGTGAGCTTTATGCTGTAAGTCGCCGAGCTGATTTTCCATGGCGTCTATTTCATCAAGTACCTGACTGGCTCTGGGCAGATATTGCTGGCCGGCTTCGGTCAGATGCACTTTACGGGTGGTACGGTTGAGCAGACGCGTAGACAGATGAGCTTCAAGTTGCGAGACGTACTTACTTATCAGCTGGGGTGACTTGTCGAGCTTATCTGCCGCTGCACTAAATGAACCGCTGCGAGCCACCATCACAAATGCCCGCATTGCATCTAATCTGTCCATAATTTTAATTATCAATGAAATGTTGATAGTTACTCTATTTTAACCCTCTTAATAAATCAATATGTGGATAGTAAAGTATCACCATCGAGTCGGAACAACACAGGGTTGTTTCCACATTCACCTACTTTGATGAGAGAGATTTATTATGAAAGCATTAATTACTAAGTTAGTCAGTTCAGATGCCGGTATCGCAGCATTAGTTTTACGGGTTCCTGTTGGTCTTACGCTGGCGGCCCACGGTGCACAAAAGTTATTTGCCTGGTTTGGCGGCTATGGCCTTGACGGTACCGGACAGTACATGGCGAGCCTGGGACTGGAGCCGGGTTTCCTGATGGCCTTGTTGGCAGGCAGTGCAGAGTTCTTTGGTGGTCTGGCCCTGGCGCTGGGTTTACTGACCCGTCCTGCCGCCGCAGTCAGTGCATTCACTATGCTGATTGCCATCTTCAGTGCACATATCCAAAACGGTTTGTTTTTATCTAACGGTGGTTATGAATACGCACTGGTACTGTTTGCAGTCACCGTTTCGCTGGCAATTACTGGTGCCGGACGTCTGGCAGTCGATAATGTGATAGCCCGCGCCCTGACAACCAAGTAAACACAGCACCCACAGTAATAGCTGCCAGGCTTGTCCTGGCAAGCTGTACAGGAGGAGACAGAATGTTAGTAAATGGAAAATGGGATGCCGACTGGCAACCGGTTCAGAACAAAGACAAGGACGGGCGTTTTATTCGTCAGGTTTCATCCTTTAGGCATTGGATAACGGCCGATGGTTCACCCGGCCCCACCGGTGATGGCGGCTTTAAAGCTGAAGCGGGCCGCTATCATCTGTATGTCGCCTATATTTGCCCCTGGGCATCACGTGCGTTAGCAGTGCGTGCGCTAAAAGGCCTCACAGATCTAATCACTGTAAGCGTGGCGAATCCGCGTTTAAGCGACCAGGGCTGGCAGTTTGGCGGTTATCCGGGTTGTACCGGTGATGAACTCAATCAGGCAACCTACATGCACCAGATTTATACGCAGGTAGCGCCGGGTTTTACCGGCCGGGCAACGGTACCGGTGCTGTGGGATAAACAGCGGCAAACGATTGTTAACAATGAGTCAGCGGATATCCTGCGAATGCTGAATTCGGCCTTTAATGAACTGGTCAATACCGGCCCGGATCTTTACCCGGCAGAGCTGGCTGATGAGATTGATGAGCTGAATGAAGAGGTTTACCACAAGCTGAATAACGGGGTTTATCAGGCCGGCTTTGCTTCCAGTCAGGCCGCTTATGATGAGGCTTTTGATAACGTATTCAGCACACTGGATACGCTCGAAACCAGACTGGCCGACGGTCGACGCTACGTTTTCGGCGACGTGCTGACTGAAACCGATATCCGGTTATTTGTCACCCTGGTGCGCTTTGATGCCGCTTACTACGGTTTGTTTAAGTGTAACCGTCAATTGATCAGAGAATTTCCTTATCTTAATGCTTATATGCATCGGATCTGGGCCCTAGACGGTATTGCTGATACGGTAAACATAGACCATATTAAAGCCGGTTATTACTCCATCAAAGCGTTGAATCCCGGCGGGATCGTGCCGCGCGGCCCACAATTTTAAGGAGGTGTTATGCAGGCATCACAACAAGCATTGTTTATTTCCCATGGCGGCGGTCCGATGCCGTTACTGGGCGACCCCGGCCACCGTGCATTAACCGAGCATCTGGCGCAACTGGCAGGCAGCATTCGCCGGCCAAAAGCCATCCTTATCATCAGTGCGCACTGGGAGGAATCGGTGGTAACGGTGAGCACTAATGCGGCGCCGGAACTGATTTATGATTATTACGGTTTCCCACCGGAAAGTTACGCTATTAAATATCCCTGTGCAGGCGAGCCTGAGTTGGCCGGTAAAGTAGCTGACGCGATTCGGGCGAGTGGCATTGACGTTGCCGAGGATCCTAAGCGCGGACTTGATCATGGGGTGTTTGTGCCGCTTAAAATCATGTATCCGGACGCCGATATCCCTTGTGTTCAGCTGTCACTGGTAAATACGCTGGACGCTGCCGCGCATATCCGCATCGGTGAAGCACTGGCTAATCTGGATTATGATGATCTGCTTATCCTGGGCTCAGGCTTTTCGTTTCATAACATGCGGGCGTTTTTTGCCGCCGATACGGCGCAGAGCCGCGCCATGAATCAGGGTTTTGAAGACTGGCTAAAAGATGTGTTATCCAGTACGTCGGTAAGTGAAAGTGAGCGTCAGGAAAAGCTAAGGAATTGGGAGCAGGCGCCGGGAGCGCGATTCTGTCACCCGCGGGAAGAACATCTGATACCACTGCATGTGTGTTATGGCGTTGCGGGACGCGCCGCCGACATGACCGACTCGGTTGTTGTGCTTAACAAGCAGGCCGGCATTTTTGGTTGGTTTAATCCTGCTTAAAATGGCCAGCCAGGTCGCAATTTATTGCGGCCTGGCAGATACCAGCGCAATAGCCTGTTCAGTTTGCTGTTGTAACATCCGGTTAATTTTAAAATGCTCAGGGCTCCAGCCCGCTAAAAAGCGGTGAAAGTCGGCATTAGCCACGCAGTAGAGTTGCCGCCAGCTGTTGCACACGGCTTCACATTCCTCAGGGGCCAGATGCTTGCTTAAAGTGCTGCGTAATTCCCCGAAGTAATAATCAAGACAGTCTTCGGTATGGTTAAGCAGGTCTTGCTCAGACAACACGCTGCCCAGAAAATATGCCACATCCTGAACGCCAATACCGCCTCCCACATACTGAAAATCAACCGCTGCGACAGCCTGACCATCAGCACTAAAACAAAAATTAGCTACCTTGGCATCACCGTGGATAAGGGTGCGATAGGGGCATTGCTGTAGCGTTTTATCAAACGCCGGGCCAAACTGTTTAAGCGGGCCTTCTGCCATTTTACTGAACTCGTCGGGCCGGGTAGCCAAATGCCAGTAACTGCCCTGTTGCCATAAACCGTCTGGTGCCTGATGAATAAAGCGGGCATGAAATGCGGCTAGCCAGGCAAGTACGGGTTTACAGGCGTCGGCGCTAAGCTGCTGATGCCGGTATTCAAAGCCGGCAGCATTTAAGTCACTGAGCACCAGTGCCAGGCGGGTTTCTGACTCATTGTTTTGTGCATCTGAAGTTATCAACTTAGCAAGGTTGCCATGGCCTGCAAAGAGAGGCGCGTAATGGGTATAGAAATATTGCTCTATTTCATAGGAGCGCCATTTACGCTTGAGACTATGCTGACTGCTCCAGCCCCGTGGGTGACGGAACGTGGCTGGCTGAGAAATGAGTTTGATGATCACGCTGGCCTGGCGAGCGGGCGAGTAACAGCGCAGCAACTGACCAAAATCACTCCACAGTGACTGCACCAGCTCAAACTGACTCACCTGTGAGTCCTGCAACAGGCTTTGTAACCAGGATAAGGGTAAAGACGATGGTGTATTCATAATCATTCTACCGCATAAACAAAAAAGGCCAGCATGGCTGGCCTTTTTAATAATGTTAACGTTTTACACGCTGGCTGGACGGGTTGTCGGCGCCGATGCTACGGCATTAGCATTTGCCATCGTTGCCAGTCGACCAGATACCGACAGGGCAGGACGCTGATCGTTGGCTCTGCTGATAATGGTAATCTCTTCCGTTGACGCTGCCACCTGAGGTGGGTTAGTCATTGGGTGAGAAGCCGTAAATTTACCTAAACTGCTGGCCATAGCCACTTTAGCAGGCGCTGCCGGAGCAGTGCTTGCCGGTTTGCTCTCGGCTACAGGCTCTGCTGCAGCTTCCACCGGCGCTGGTTCAGCTTCTGGCTCTGGCGCTGTTTCTGCCGCGGCAGTGTCTTCCGCCTCGCTTTCAGGTGCTTCAGTGGCAACCGGTTCAGCAGCTTCAGGCGCAGTTTGCTGCTCCACTTCTTCGGTTGCGGCAGGGGCTTGCGGCTCGACTGAAGCTGGTTTTTCTGGCGCTGGTTCTTCAGACGCTTGCTCTGCCGGGGCTTCTTCAGCGGTGGCCGGGCTTTGCGCTTCGGCTTCCAGATTGATTTCGACCTGTTTTGGTTCTTCAGTCGCAGTCGATTCCGGCGCGTCAGTTGCTGCTACAGTTTCATTATCTGTAGCGGCAGTCTTGGCAGGTTCAGGTGCATCAAACTGCAGTTCATCCTGCTGAGCTTGCTGAGCCTGCGTTTCATCATCCGACTTTTCTTTCTTACGACGCTGGCCGGCTGCACGGGCGTGGCGAGGAGAGCGGCGGCTGCGGCTGCGTGAGCCTTTTTCAGCACGTGCTTTATCGTCATCGTCCTGCTGGTTAGCGTCATCCTGACCTTCTGCCGGTTGCTGAGTCGCTTCCACGGTTTCTGCTTCCGACTGTTCACTCTGAACCGGCGCCTGAGAAGCCTGGGCTTTCTCTTCTACGCTGGCCGGAGACTGGGTGACTGTCTCTTTTGCTGCTGTTTCAGTCTGATTAGCTGATGCTTCTGCCGGCGTTTCATTTACTGACTTGTCGGCTTCAGCTTTAGCTGCTTCGGCTGCTTCGGCTGCTTTCTGCTCGGCTTTTTCCTGAGTCGCTTTGGTTTGTACCGGATGCTTATCAGTACCGCCTTCTGCACGCACACTGCCTTTCAACTCGCGACGCTGACGACGCTCTCTGGCTGGCTTCTTACGAGCCGGCTTTTCAGCCGCTTCGTTATCGGTTTGTGGTGCCTTATCAGCCACTTCCTCGTTAACCTTTTCGGCTTTATCCGATTGCGTTCTGTTGCGCGAACGGTTACGACCACGGGTCTGCTTCGGCTTGTCCTGACGTTTGTTGTTGCTGTTGTCAGACGAGTTATCACTGGTGTTATCAGTTGATTTCTCTTCGTTGTCGTTGCGACGGTTTTTATTACCAGAACGGTTATTACGACGTCTGTCGTTATTATTGCGACGACGACCATTCTGGTTGTTATTGCGTGGCTTAGCTTTTGGCTTAGGCTTCTCTTCGACTTGCTCTTCTTCACTGGAGAATAAGCCGGATAACCATTTGCCGAGTCCTGCCAACAGGCCGGTTTTCTGCTCAACAGGCTTCTCTTCAGCCTTAGGCGGAACAATCGGCGCCTGAGTTGGCGCAATTAAACCTTGTAATGCCGGCTCTTCACGCTTAACCGGCGCGGTAACGCCCGGTGAGGCTTCCTTGGTTTCTACTTCAGCCAGGCTAATTTTGTAGCTTGCGTCAGACACTACATCGTCTGTACGGTGACGAACGATCTGGTAATGCGGGGTATCAAGGTTAGGATTCGGAATAAGGATCAGGCTAACGTTGTGGCGCTTTTCAATGTCCTGAACAGCCTTACGTTTTTCGTTCAGCAGATAGGTGGCAACTGGTACCGGCAGTTGGGCTTCGATCTGGCCGGTGTTGTCCTTGATACTTTCTTCTTCAAGAATACGCAGGATAGACAGCGCTAACGATTCAGTGCCACGGATAGTGCCATGACCAGAACAACGTGGGCACACGTTATGCGCTGACTCACCCAGTGACGGACGCAGGCGCTGACGGGACATCTCAAGCAGGCCAAACCGTGAAATACGACCCAGCTGAACACGCGCACGGTCAGGACGCACGGCGTCTTTCATACGGTTTTCAACTTCACGCTGGTGCTTCACCGGGGTCATATCAATAAAGTCGATCACTACCAGACCACCCAGGTCGCGCAGACGCAACTGGCGGGCAATTTCGTCGGCGGCTTCCAGGTTGGTATTGAGTGCGGTTTCCTCAATGTCGCCGCCTTTGGTTGCACGGGCAGAGTTGATATCGATTGAGGTAAGTGCTTCGGTTGGGTCAATAACAATTGAGCCACCTGAAGGCAGACGTACTTCGCGTTCGAAGGCTGATTCTATCTGGCTTTCAATCTGGTAATGACTGAATAGTGGTACATCGCCTTTGTACAGTTTAACGCGGTTAGCAAAATCAGGACGAACCAGCTCAATGTGCTGTAAAGCCTGCTCGTATACACGCTGTTTGTCGATTAGGATTTCACCCACATCGCGACGTAAATAGTCGCGGATCGCACGCACAATAACGTTACTTTCCTGGTGAATCAGGAATGGAGCAGGGCGTTCATCGGCAACTTTAGAAATCGCTTCCCAATGTGTCAGCAGCACGCGTAAATCCCAATCCAGTTCTTCGTAGGATTTACCTACACCCGCGGTGCGAACAATCAGGCCCATGCCATCAGGCAGGTCCAGTTTCGACAATGCGGCTTTCAGATCGGTACGCTCATCACCTTCGATACGGCGGGAAATACCCCCTGCACGAGGATTGTTTGGCATTAGTACCAGGTAACTACCTGCCAGCGATAGGAAAGTTGTTAACGCTGCGCCTTTCTGGCCGCGCTCTTCCTTATCGATTTGAACGATAACTTCCTGGCCTTCCTTGATGACGTCCTTGATATTCGGACGACCTTCGAGCTTGTAGTTTTTCGGGAAATAAGTGCGGGCAATTTCTTTGAGGGGAAGGAAACCGTGGCGTTCGGCGCCGTAGTCAACAAAGGCAGCTTCTAAGCTGGGTTCTACACGGGTAATCTTACCTTTGTAGATATTCGCTTTCTTTTGCTCGTGCCCGGGACTTTCTATATCTAAATCATACAAGCGTTGCCCGTCTACCAGGGCAACCCGCAACTCTTCTTGTTGAGTTGCATTGATTAGCATTCTTTTCATTGTATCTAACTCTGTTTTTGCTTACAGCCGTTCAGATACACAATTAAAGTGACTGTGCAAAACCTCACCGCGCAACCTCACGTTGGGCAGGGATCTTGTTGTATTGTCGTATTACCCTTGATTCTATTCGCTTTTTACTACTTCAAAAAAAGCGTTTATGTCTTTATTGGGTGTCGGGAACGACGGCCCTGTACAAGTTTTCTGTATCTGTTCACCAACCTGAACTTCGCGGGTCAGTGAACTATGTCAATTCAATTCTGTATAACTAAACGGCAAATTATTTTTGCCATTGTCGCAAGTTTTCAGCTACGTGATTGTTCATCAACGCACGTTGCATTACCTACTCAATTGATAATTCCGCAATGGGGTAGTTTGGTGGTAACACAGACTCTGCGACCGGTTGTTTAACTTTTTAGTTTAACGTTATTTTAACAACGAGTCTGGCGAGAACCTCTCGGCGTCGCTTCGGTTAAAACGGTTTGATTATCGCACCAAAGGGTTGAAATAGGCAAGCCATACGCGTAATTAGGGAGTAATTAAGCTTGTCTGGCGTCGTTTTCTGAACAAAATCCCGGTTTAAACAGCCACTCATGGCGTAAATTTTGATTAATCGGAGTCCGAGTTAAGTGAATGTACTGGTGAAATACGTTAGAATCGCCGCCTATGAAATCAGCCGACACAGTGCCAGTGACATCACCAGACAATAATTCTCCCACATCCCAGGTTCAATTTGTTGAAGTCGAACCCGATTTAGACGGGCAGCGCATCGATAATTTTCTGCGTACCTTTTTAAAAGGCGTTCCTAAGAGCCTTATTTACCGCATTTTACGCAAAGGTGAAGTGCGGGTTAATAAGAAACGGGTAAAGCCTGAATATAAACTGGTAGCGGGGGATTTGATTCGGGTGCCGCCGCTCAGGGTGAGTGAAACCCCTGAATTGCCATCGCCTAAACTGGAAAAGATTGCCAGCCTGGAACAGCACATCCTGTTTGAAGATTCACATTTCATTGTGTTTAACAAACCTTCCGGGTTAGCGGTGCATGGTGGCAGTGGTTTGAGTTTTGGTTTGATTGAAGGGCTCAGAGCATTGCGCCCGGAAGCGAAGTTTATGGAGCTGGTTCACCGCCTGGACCGGGATACATCGGGCTGTATTCTGGTTGCCAAAAAGCGCTCGGCGTTACGCCATATGCACGAGCAACTGCGTAACAGCCAGATGGACAAGCGCTACCATGCTCTGGTTGCTGGCCAATGGCCGCAGAATCGCTTTAAAGTAAAAGCGCCATTGCAAAAGAACATTTTGCAATCCGGTGAGCGACTGGTAAGCGTGTCGGAGCAGGGCAAGCCTTCTGAAACCCGCTACCGAATTTTACAGTCGTTCGATAACGCCACGCTGGTTGAGGCATCGCCAATTACCGGCCGGACCCACCAGATCCGTGTACATTGTTTACACGCCGGCCACCCCATTGCCTGTGATGATAAGTACGGTGATGCGGAATTTGACAAACAAATGAAACGCATTGGTCTCAATCGTCTGTTTTTACATGCATCCAGCTTACGGCTGATGCATCCGAAAACCGAAGAGATGGTGACCTTTAATGCGCCCTATGATGAGCAATTAACCCAGGCCGTTAAAACGCTTAATAAAGTATAAGAATGCAGGAAGTTATGACCAAGCAGTACGAACTGATCATCTTTGACTGGGATGGCACGCTGATGGACTCAGCGGCGAAAATTGTTAGCTGTATGCAAAAGGCAGCTGCACGTTGTGAGGTGGCTATCCCAACAGCTGAGGCTGTAAGCCATATTATCGGCATCAGTTTAAAGCCTGCTATTAAGCAATTATTTAATATTGATGATGACGAGCTGGCCGAGCGTTTAACCCTGGCTTATAAAGAAGTGTACCTTGGTGCAGATACCACGCCTTGTCCGCTTTTTGATGGGGTAACCGATATGCTGACGGATCTTAAGGATGCTGGCAATGTTCTGGCGGTAGCTACTGGTAAAGCAAGGCGCGGACTCAACCGGGCCTGGCAACAAACCAGTACCGGTCATTTCTTTACCACTTCCCGCTGCGCCGACGAGGCAGACTCAAAACCTTCCCCGGACATGCTGTTACAATTGCTTGAAGAGCGCGGTCTGTCGGCCGGGCAGGCGCTGATGATTGGTGATACCACTTATGATATGCAAATGGCACAGGCAATAGGCATGGACAGAGTAGGGGTAAGCTACGGGGTGCATGCATCAGTGAACTTAGCTAAACATCACCCCAAAGCCATTGTGCATTCTATTGCTGAGTTGCACGACCTGCTAATGACGCAGGGTTAAATCGAGTAAGTTAATTTGCCAGTCGGCCAGCATGTCGCGCAATAGCATAACCGGCAGGCCAATCAGGGTGTTAGGATCCCGGGACTCGATGCGGTCGAACAACAATACCCCGGCACCCTCGGCTTTAAAGCTACCGGCACAGTCGTAGGGTTGCTCTTTTAACAGATAGCGCTCAATAACCGAATCCGATAATTCAGAAAAAGTGACGTACACATCCTCAAACCGGGTTTGTTCGCGCTGTTGTGCCTGATGAACCAGGCTAAGCGCCGTAATAAAGCGTACTTTATTCCCTGAACACAGCTCGAGCTGTTCGATAGCTTTATCCAGTGTGCCGGGTTTACCGAGTATGTGAGCTTGGCCGGCTTTATCGGTAACGGTGGCAACCTGGTCGCCACCAATAATTACAGCGTCAGGGTAATTGGCGGCCACCGCCCGGGCTTTTTCAGCGGCGAGCCGGCAGGCCAAGGCATCCGGTGCTTCACCGGGGGTGGCAGTTTCGTCGATATTAGGACTGATGCCGGGAACCTGAAAGCCGATATTGGCAAGTTGCGCCCGGCGGTAGGCGGAAGAAGAGGCCAGAATAATTCTTGGTGATGTCATAGTTATTATATTTCTGTCGTCACGTTGCTTACCCCTTTATAGTAAGGGAATCGGCAAAGAGTTTAGCGGATTTTGCCACAATGGTAAAAAAACGATTAATCCTTTGACAGTAAAGGGCTGACGCTATATTATGCGCGCCCTATGCAGAAAGTGAAATTACCGCACCAGGTCGAACCGGTCAAAAGCGCGCTAAAACGCTCAGATTATGAGGGAGTTATCGCGACCAAAGACATGGCTAGATTAATGGGTTCCGTCGTCAGCAGTGACGAATGGGTTGATGTGAAAGTGCAGTTCGAAAAAGACGCGCAGGGTCTTACTGTATTTCATGGCACCCTGGACACCGCAGTAGTTTTACTCTGTCAACGGTGTAACGAGGCATTTGATTGTCCGCTTCATGTTGATTTTTGTTTTAGTCCGGTGCAGGGACAACAAGACGCAGAAGCATTACCCGAAGCCTATGATCCGGTAGAGGTCGGCGACCACGGAGAAGTCAATCTTCTTCAATTATTTGAAGACGAACTGATTTTGTCGTTACCGATTGTGCCCTTTCATGCAGAGGAAGATTGTGCAATCACCAGTGACGATATGCAGTTTGGTGAGATTGAACCGGAACAGAGGCAACCAAACCCTTTCGCGGTTTTGAAAGAACTTAAGCGAGACCAGGAGTAAGTTATGGCAGTACAACAAAATCGTAAAACGCGTAGTAAGCGCGGCATGCGTCGTTCACACGATGCGTTGACAGGCGAGACTTTGTCTGTCGATGCAACGTCGGGTGAAACACACCGCCGTCACCACGTGACCGCTGATGGTTACTACAAAGGCAAAAAAGTCATCGGTAACTAAGTTACTGGTGCCGACATTTTGTCTAAACTAACCATTGCGTTAGATATCATGGGGGGCGATCATGGTCCCCCTGTTATTCTTTCCGCCGTCCAAAAAGCTATCCAGTCCATTACCGATGCACAGTTTATTTTGTGTGGTGATGAGAACATTATACTTCCCGCTCTGGAATCCCTCACCGAACAACAACGTCAGCGCACTGTAATTAATCACTGCGAGCAAATCGTTGAAATGGGTGAGCCACCAACCTCGGCATTACGCAATAAAAAACAATCTTCCATGTGGAAAGCGCTGCAACTGGTTGAATCCGGTGAGGCAGATGCGTGCGTAAGTGCGGGTAATACCGGTGCGCTGTTGACCATGGCGTTTTACCTACTTAAAACGTTACCAGGCATCGACCGCCCCGCGCTGGTTTCAGATATGCCCACCGCTAGTCATCATCGCGTTTTTTTGCTCGATTTGGGCGCGAATGTAAATTGCACCTCTGAAATACTGTTCCAATACGGTGTTATGGCATCGGTACTGGCCGAGCAAATCAGTGGCATTGAGTCACCACGGGTGGCATTACTGAATGTGGGCGAGGAAGATATCAAGGGCAATGCCCAGGTTAAATACGCCGATCAGTTGTTCAAAAATGCCAAAGGTATTAACTATATTGGTTATGTAGAGGGTGACGATATTTTCACCGACTACGCCGATGTGGTAGTGACCGACGGGTTTACTGGTAACATCGCACTGAAATCCTGCGAGGGCCTGGCAAAACTCGTTATTAATGAAGTAAAACGGCAATCACAGGCAAACTTTTTCAGCCGCATGATGGCGCGAATTGCCTTACCCTTACTAAAAACAGTTTACAATCGTGTGAACCCCGACCAGTATAATGGTGCCAGTCTGTTAGGATTGCGCGGCATTGTTATCAAGAGTCACGGCAATGCCTCGGCAGAAGCGTTTTATTACGCCATATTGCAGGCCAAGCAAGAAGCTGAGATGAAAGTGCCTGAAAAAATAAAAAGTAAAATAGAAACCGTTTTATTGGAGCAACTTTGAGCAAATACTCTCGTATAATAGGTACGGGTAGCTATTATCCTAGCGACGTACGTACCAATGCCGATTTAGAGTTGATGGTGGACACCAGTGACGAATGGATCACGGACCGAACCGGCATTAAAGAACGCAGAATTATAGGTCCGGATGAGACCGCTGCAACCATGGGCGCAGAAGCCAGCAAGAAAGCCATTGAAGCGGCCGGTATTGATGTGACTTCTATCGACATGATTGTTTGTGCGACCACTTCAGGTCGTCATGCCTTACCCAGCACTGCATGCGAAATTCAAAATATCCTCAACATCGATAATATCCCGGCTTTTGACGTAGCAGCGGCTTGTGCCGGTTATTGCTATGCGCTGAGCGTTGCCGACCAATACGTGAAAAGCGGTATGGCAAAGCGGGTATTAGTAGTGGGTACCGATTGCCTTAGCCGGCATATTGATCCAGCCGATCGCACCATGGTTATCTTATTTGGTGATGCTGCTGGCGCTACCATTATTGAAGCCAGCGACGAGCCGGGCATTTTGTCTACGCATATTAATGCGGCCGGCTCATACAGTGATCTGCTGAAAATTGGTAACCCGGATAAATCAAACCCGGATTCCATTCATGAAAACTGGGGCACAATGAAAGGCAATGAAGTCTTCAAGGTCGCAGTGACCAAGCTGTCGGAAATTGTTGAGCAAACACTGTCTGCCAATAATATGCAAAAGAGTGATTTAGATTGGCTGGTACCACACCAGGCCAACTTCAGAATTATTAAGGCGACAGCCAAAAAGCTGGATATGTCGCTGGATCAGGTTGTGCTGACACTGGAAAGATACGGTAATACGTCAGCGGCAACCGTGCCAACAGCGCTCGACGAAGCCATTCGCGATGGCCGAATCAAGCGTGGTCAACATTTATTGCTGGAAGCATTCGGCGGTGGTTTTGCCTGGGCTTCTGCTTTAGTTAGGTATTAACAAATGCCATGGTGAGCAGGTTAGCCCGGCTCACCTGAATTAGAACAATTATAAGGATGCTTTATGACTCGTATCGCCTGTGTGTTCCCTGGACAGGGCTCTCAAGCGGTTGGCATGCTCAAAGAGCTGGCCGACGTTCATCCGTCTATTCTCGATACCTTTGCGCAAGCCTCTGAAGCGCTGGGTTATGATTTGTGGGACGTGGTACAAAACGACCCCGACAGTAAGTTAAACGAAACCCAGGTAACGCAGCCGGCATTGCTTACGGCCAGCGTGGCTATTTATCGTTTGCTGGCAGAGCAGGGCATTGCACCGGAATATATGGCCGGTCACAGCCTGGGTGAATATTCTGCCCTGGTGTGTGCTGGTGCTTTGGATTTCGCTGAAGCCGTAAAGCTGGTTGAAGCTCGTGGTGAGTTTATGCAACAGGCAGTTCCGGCAGGTGCAGGCGCCATGTACGCCATTATTGGCCTGGATGACGATAGCATTGCTGAAATTTGTCATGATACCGCAGTGGCCACCGGCGACGTGGTATCACCGGTTAACTATAATTCGCCGGGTCAGGTAGTGATTGCTGGCGAAAAGAACGCTGCAGAACAGGCCGCTAACGCCTGTAAAGAGGCCGGTGCCAAGCGTGCATTACCACTGGCGGTGAGTGTTCCTTCTCACTGTGAATTAATGCGTCCGGCAGCCGATCATCTTGACGATAAGCTGGAAACCATCGCGATTGCCGAGCCTACAGTGAAAGTGGTTAATAACGTTGATGTGGCGGTTGAGTCGGATCCGGCGGGCATTCGCAGCGCACTGGTTCGTCAGTTGTACTGCCCGGTGCAGTGGACCAAAACCGTGGAGTTTCTGGCCGCAGAAGGGATTGATACCATTATCGAAGTTGGTCCGGGTAAAGTGCTTACCGGACTCGGTAAACGAATTGTCAAATCTGTAAGCTATATTGCTGTTAACACCCCGGAGACGGTGGCAAGTTGGCAGGCAGAATAATAGGAATCTTTTTCAAATGAGCGATTTACAAGGTAAAATTGCCCTGGTCACCGGTGCCAGTCGTGGTATTGGTAAAGCGATAGCAACACAATTGGCTGCGCAGGGTGCTACCGTCATTGGTACAGCTACCAGCGAAGGCGGAGCCGATGCTATTACCGAATACCTGGCGGCCTCCGGCGGCAAAGGTATGAAGCTGAATGTCACCGAAGAAGGTGCCGTGGATGCGCTGATTAAAGCCATCAACGAGGAATTTGGCGCGGTTGAGATCTTGATCAATAATGCAGGTATCACACGTGATAATCTGCTAATGAGAATGAAAGATGAAGAGTGGCAGGCGATTATCGATACTAACCTGACTGCTATCTTTTCATTGTCAAAAGCTGTTTTGCGTGGAATGATGAAGAAACGCTGCGGCCGCATTGTGAATGTGGGTTCTGTAGTGGGTAGTTCGGGTAATGCCGGACAAGCGAACTACGCGGCGGCGAAAGCCGGTGTCATTGGTTTTTCTAAATCACTGGCTCGCGAAGTCGCTTCTCGAGGCATTACGGTAAACGTTGTTGCACCAGGCTTTATCGATACCGATATGACCAAAGCCTTAAGTGACGAACAGCGTGAAGCCATTTTCAAAGATATTCCGGCGAATCGTTTGGGTCAGCCAGAAGAAGTTGCTGCAACGGTTGCGTTCCTGGTGAGCGACGGTGCGGCGTATATCTCTGGTGAGACAATCCATGTAAATGGTGGGATGTACATGGGCTAACTCGATTTGTGTGATTTTTTGCAGTTTTGCATTGACACACAGACAGAGAAAGCCTTGAATGTTAAAATCTTGTTGATTAAACTTGGTTGGTTGCTGGTTTGACCAGATAGATTGTTTTAGCTGGTCGCTTGCAAGCGATAATATTGCAAAATAAACTAGCGACAATTTTTGTATCTAGTGACGTTAAGGGAAACCTAGAATTATGAGTAACATTGAAGAGCGCGTAAAAAAAATCATCGTTGAGCAGCTTGGTGTTAAAGAAGAAGAAGTAAAATCCGAAGCATCTTTTGTTGATGATCTGGGCGCTGATTCACTTGACACTGTTGAGTTAGTAATGGCGTTGGAAGAAGAATTCGACACTGAAATTCCAGACGAAGAAGCAGAGAAAATCACTACTGTTCAGTCTGCAATTGACTACATCAACGCTAACAAAGACGCGTAAGCTTCTTTTTTAGATAGTGAAAAACGGCTCTGTAACAGAGCCGTTTTTGTATGTATTGTTATAGCTCAACGTGCACTTTGTAGTGTTAACCGTTGGGTTTTTTTGATTAGTTCCAATACGAGGACATTCTGTGACAAAACGTCGCGTAGTGGTTACTGGCTTGGGTACGCTGTCCCCTTTAGGTTTGTCTACCGACAAAACCTGGCGCCGAATTCTGGCTGGCGAAAGCGGGATTGGCGACATTACCCATTTTGACTGTAGTAACTATTCCACCCGGTTTGCTGGTCAAATCAATGATTTTGATCCGCAAGACTATATCGATAAAAAAGAAACCAAGAAAATGGACCGCTTTATCCAGTTGGGTATTGCAGCGGGCAAGCAGGCATTACAGGACTCGGGTCTTGAAGTAACGCCTGAAAACGCGTCTCGCGTAGGCATTGCCATTGGTTCAGGTATTGGCGGTCTGGAGCTTATCGAAGAAAACCACTCCAAGCTGGTTAAAAGCGGCCCTCGTCGGGTATCGCCGTTCTTTGTGCCTTCCACTATCACTAATATGATTTCCGGATTTTTGTCAATCATGGCAGGGCTGAAAGGGCCAAACCTGAATATCGTGACTGCCTGTACTACCGGTGTGCATAACATTGGTGTAGCAGCCCGGACTATCGCTTATGGTGATGCGGATGCCATGCTTGCCGGTGGTGCCGAAGCGTCTATCACGCCATTGGGTATGGCTGGCTTTGCTTCTGCTCGTGCTTTGTCTTCACGCAACGATGCGCCGCAACAGGCAAGTCGTCCGTGGGATAAAGACCGTGATGGTTTCGTTATGGGCGAAGGTGCCGGTGTGGTAATGCTTGAGGAATACGAAGCGGCCAAAGCGCGCGGTGCGACCATTTATGCGGAGCTGGTCGGCTTTGGCATGAGCGGCGATGCGTACCATATGACGTCACCACCAGAGAATGGCGAAGGCGCTGCAGCGTCGATGGTAAATGCCATCAACGATGCCAAAATTGACCCGTCCCTGATTGGGTATATTAATGCGCATGGTACGTCAACGCCGGCCGGTGATATTGCCGAAGTGTCTGCGGTGAAGAGCGTGTTTAGTGACCACGCGCATAAAGTGCTGGTTAGCTCAACGAAATCCATGACCGGTCACTTACTCGGTGCAGCCGGTTCGGTTGAGGCGATTTTCACTATACTGGCACTGCGTGACAAGCTGGCTCCGCCTACTATTAACCTGGACGAACCGGGTGAAGGCTGCGATCTGGACTTTGTTCCGCACAAAGCCAAGGCCTTTGAAGAAGAGTACGCACTGTGTAACTCCTTCGGCTTTGGTGGCACCAATGGCAGCCTGGTTTTCAAGCGCCCGTAGGCCGAAATCAATACTAGAAAAAGGGAGCCGTGAGCTCCCTTTTTCTTTGCCGTGCAAACCATGAGCTGCTGCGACTTGGTATTAATAAAATTGCTGATACAATACCCGACTGAACCTGACTAACCCGGTGACTGCCGAACGCGCTGTATGACTGATCCCAATGGACTGGCTCCACTGCAACAATTTGCCCTGAATGACCGGCTGGCCAATTATGGTGACGGTACGTTTACTACTATGCGCGTATCGGAAGGTAAAGTAGCGCTGTTAAATCGCCACATTGATCGTCTGGTCAATGACAGCCAGGCCCTTGGCCTAACGGTTAACGCCGGAGCCATTCGTCAGGTTATTGCGGCCGCCTTACCAGAGCGAAACGACGGCGTGCTCAAGGTGTTAATTGGTGCCGGGCAGGGCGGTCGTGGCTATGCGCGTCTGGCAGAGCCAAAGGTAAACGTTGCCGTGAGCTGGCATGACGTGCCGGCTATTTATCAAAGCTGGCAACAACAGGGGATTCATGTTGGGACTGTGCCTGTGACCCTAGCCAGGCAGCCTTTACTGGCCGGGCTAAAGCATGCCAATCGCTTAGAGCAGGTTTTCATTAAACAGGCGCTGGGTAAAACAGACTTCGACGATGCTATTGTCACCGACACCGAGCAAAATGTAATTGAAGCCAGCGCAGCAAACCTGTTCTGGCTGGCTGGCCGGCAGTGGTTTACCTCATCGCTGGCACTGGCCGGCGTTAATGGTGTTATGCGGCAGTTTATCCTCGACCATTGTCCTGAGATCCACATCATAGAACAGCAGTTAACGGAAATCGCCCACGTTGATGCGATGTTTTTATCCAATGCACTGATGCAAATCGTGCCGGTGAAAACCCTCACCTTAGGTGAGTCTAAACGTGAGCTGGCTATTGCGCCGGTCCTGGCACTCCAAAAGTCACTGGCCCCGGTTTATGCAGGAGAATACGGTGCTGCGTAAACTGGCGTTAGGGTTAATCATTGTAGTGGGCGCAGCGATGGCAACCTTGGGCTGGCTGCATCAGCAGTTTGCTAAGCCGCTGAATATAGAACAGCGCCAGTTATTTACCCTGACACCCGGTCAGGGCGCGATAGAAACGCTGATGCGCTTTGAGCAGCAAGGGTGGCTGCCCATGCCTACGCTGGCAGCCCGGCTGTGGCTTAAGCTGGTTTATGGTGGCCAGCCTATTCTGGCCGGTACTTATGCCTTTGAGCCGCCATTGACCCTGGCGGGTGCTTTTGAACTGCTTTCCCATGGCGAGGAAGTACAGTTTGATATCAGCCTGATTGAGGGCCAAACCTACCAGCAATGGCTGACAACGCTTAAAGCCCATCCGCGCCTTAAAGCTGACCTCACTGATAATGAGGAGGCACTTGTTCAGCGCCTTATTGCACAATGGCAGCCATACAGCGCTGAGCCATTAAATAGTCTTGAAGGCCTGCTGTTGGCGGATACCTATCACTTTACCAATCAGACCCCAGCCAGTGAGATTCTTGAACGTGCGTCTGATGCCATGCAGGAGTATCTACTGGAAAACTGGGCTAAACGCGAGCCAGGCTTGCCCTATGAGGCACCGGTGGAGGTGTTAACCATGGCGTCGATCATCGAAAAAGAAACGGCGCTTGCATCAGAGCGGGCTCGTATTGCCGGAGTATTTGTTAATCGGCTTGAGCAGAACATGCGGTTGCAAACCGATCCAACGGTCATTTACGGACTCGGTGAACGGTTCGACGGGAATCTGACCCGCAAACACTTACGCGAGAATACCCCTTACAATACCTACGTGCATAAAGGGCTACCGCCAGGGCCCATTGCCATGATTGGCCGGGTTGCTATTGATGCGGCCTTGCAGCCTGCGCTGACGACGGAGCTTTATTTTGTGGCTCGCGGTGATGGCAGCCACCAGTTTTCCAATACATTAGAAGAACATAATCAAGCGGTACGAGAGTTCCAGTTAAACCGAAAGGATGGGCAACCATAGATGTCAGGTAAGTTTATCGTCGTTGAAGGCCTTGAAGGGGCCGGCAAGAGTTCAGTGATTGCACTGGTAGAACAAGCGGTTAAGTCAAAAGGCTTTACTACCGTGACAACCCGGGAACCCGGCGGCACACCCATGGCTGAGGCCATTCGCAACTGCGTAAAGCAAAACTGGCAGGAAAATGTGGTGGAGGAAACCGAACTGATGCTGATGTATGCCGCGCGGGCGCAACTGTTGGCTAACGTGATCAAGCCGGCTATGGATGCAGGCAGCTGGGTGATCGGCGATCGCCACGATTTATCCTCGCAAGCATACCAGGGGGGGGGGCGCGAGATTGCGCAGACCACGCTGTCGGCGCTCAGTGATATTACGTTAAAAGGGTTTAAACCCGATCTCACTCTGTATCTGGATGTCGAGCCCGCTGTGGGCTTAGAACGTGCCCGCGGGCGTGGTGAGCTGGATCGCATTGAGTTAGCCGGGCTGGGCTTTTTTGAGCGCACCCGCGCCCGTTATCTGCAACTGGCTGCTGCCGATAGCAGCATCATCACCATTGATGCTATGCAGCCTATGGCCGATGTGCACCGGGATGTTCAACGCACGCTGGAGCAGTATCTTTCATGCTAGCGTTACCCTGGTTAGCCGAGCGATATCAGCAGCTGGTACAGCGCTTTCAGGCCAGTACACTACACCATGGCATTTTGCTAAGTGGCCCGCAGGGCGTGGGCAAGCGTGAGTTAGCTGATGCCCTGATGCAGGCCATACTGTGTTTGCACCCGAGGAGTGACGGCCCCTGCGGTGAATGCCAGAGTTGCAAACTGATTGAGGCAGGTACCCATCCCGACCGTTACGTGCTGGAAAGCGATAAACAGCTAGGCGTTGATGCCATCCGTGAAGCTATTGGTAAGTTAAATACCACGGCGCAGATTGGCCGTCATAAAGTGTTGATCATTCCGGCAGCCGAGCGGATGACCGAAGCGGCCTCTAATGCTTTACTTAAAACGCTGGAAGAGCCCACCGACAACACTTACCTGTTGTTATTAACGCACCGGGTGGCCGGATTATTACCGACTATTTTAAGTCGCTGCGAAAAACACGTCATTGCTACACCATCCGCACAACAAAGTCTTAGCTGGCTGGCAGGCCAGGGCCATGATGAGGTTGATCAGGCGCTACTCAACGCTTATGGTAATGCGCCACTGCGGGTAGCCCGGGCGTTAACCGATGAAAGTGCGCTGAGTTACCGGGATTTTCTCACCGGTCTGGAAGCCTTGTTGGGTAATAACCAGGATGTCACGGAAGTGGCGTCGAAATGGCAGGAGCATGCAGAACAGGTGATTTACTGGTGCCAGCAGTATTATCATGATCAATACTGCAAAACACAGCGTAAAGAAGACTTGCAGCGTTATCAGCACTGTATTGCCTATGCTGTCAGGGGGCGTCACCCCGGCGTTAATAAGGTGCTGCTGTTGAGCCAGATTTTTTCATTACTAAAACAAGCCTAAGGAGCTTTTTTTGTTTGTAGATTCTCATTGTCATCTCGACCGCCTGAAACAAAATACCGAAGAGTTGGCCCAAACGCTGGCATTTGCCCGCCAGCGCGGGGTGGAACACTTTCTTTGTGTGTCGGTATCGGTAAAAGATTACCCGCAGATGCTTAGCACAGTCAGCGGTTTCGATGATGTGTCGGTATCCTGTGGCGTACACCCTTTGCATCAGGAAGATGCTTGCGATTACGACACCTTGCTGGCAGCGGCCAGTAGCGATAAGGTGATTGCAATTGGCGAAACCGGACTGGATTACTATTACAGCGAAGACACCCGTGAGGTGCAGATCCAGTCGTTTATCGACCATATTAAAGTGGCTAATGAAACCAACAAACCGCTGATCATTCACACCCGCGATGCTCGCGAAGATACCATCGCGCTGTTAAAGCAGTACAAAGCCGATCACACTATTGGTGTACTGCATTGCTTCACCGAAGATTTACCCATGGCCGAGGCGGCCATGGAAATGGGCTTTTATATTTCTATTTCCGGCATTGTTACCTTTAAGTCTGCCGCAGAATTACAGGCGGTAACCAAGGCTATTCCTCTTGAGCGGTTACTGATTGAAACCGATTCGCCCTGGCTGGCACCGGTGCCCCATCGCGGTAAACCCAATCAGCCCGGCTATGTGGTAGAAGTCGCTGAATTTATTGCTGAACTTCGCGGTATCAGTGTGGCTGAACTGGCTAAAGCCACTACAGCGAATTTTTATCGCCTGTTCTCTGCCATTAAGCCAAATAGTTAAACACTATGTCTGACTGGCGCGTGTTACTTTTAAAAAGTCTCGATAAAACCCGGGATATGCCGGAAAGCCGCTATTTCCAGCTGGCGACGGTCGATAGCGGTGGCCTGCCGCATAATCGCACTGTGGTATGTCGCGGGGTTGATGAGAACCAGTCCCTGATGTGGGTGGTTACCGACAACCGCAACAAGAAAGTTACTGAGTTGCATAGCAATCCTCATGCGGCGGTTTGTTGGTATTTCGCCAAAACCCGTGAACAATACCGAATGAGGGTAAGCTGCAGGGTGGATACGCCGAACGATGACAGAGCGTTGTGCCAGCAACATTGGGAGCGTTTGTCAGTGGCAGCCCGGCAACAGTTTTTATGGGGCGAGCCCGGCTCCGAGCGCACAGCACCAAAAAAGTCTCTGATTGATCACAGTGCCAACACGGATGTCTTGCCCGATCATTTCTGCGTGCTAACCCTACTGGTAGAAAGTGTGGACTACCTTAATCTGCGTGGTAACCCGCAGCAGCGGCAGTGTTTTGAAAAACACCAGGGGCAGTGGCATAGTAAAGAGCTTATTCCCTGAACGGTATACGCTTATGGCAATTCGCTTCGTGCTGGGTGATATTACCGGTGCAACCACCGACGCTATCGTTAATGCGGCTAACCCGGCCATGCTTGGCGGCGGTGGCGTTGATGGTGCCATTCACCGGGCTGCAGGTCTGGCGCTCTTAAAAGCCTGTCAGGCGGTAGCTTTAAAAGATGGCGTGCGCTGTCCTCCGGGAGAAGCGCGAATTACCCCGGCGGGCAACCTGCCGGCTAAATTTGTTATTCATACGGTGGGGCCCATCTATCATCAGGATCCACATCCTGCCCAAACCCTTGCCAGTGCGTACAAGCAAAGTTGCCAGCTGGCCGTTCATAACGGCTGCCAATCGGTGGCTTTCCCGGCTATATCCTGTGGTGTTTATGGCTACCCTCATAAGGAGGCGGCAAGCGTGGCTATTAACGCTTGTTTACAATTTGCCGGGGCACTTAAGATTGATTTTTACCTCTTCGACCAGACACTATACAACTGTTTTGTTTCTCAGTGGCAGACGATTAAACATCAGCAGCAACAATAAAACTTTTTGGGCTGCGTTTGCGACTATATTAAAAAGCACCTGAAACGGAGTTGGTGATGCGTTTACCCAAAATAGTCCTGCTTGCCCTGGTAATAGTTACCAGTCCCATGGTTTTAGCTGCCGATGCAGCCGACGTTAATCAGCTTGATCAGTATTTAACGACTGCGGAGGCTAACGGTTTCAGCGGCGCCGTATTAATTGCTGAAAACGGTAAGCTCCGTTTAAACAAAGGTTACGGAAAAACAGAGCGGCATGGGAGTACAGCTATAACCGCCGATACCCTGTTTGATACCGGCTCGGTAACCAAGCAATTTAGCGCCGCGGCAGTGATGCATCTTGTACAACAGGGCAAGCTGAGCACTGCAATGCCAATTAGCCGGTTTTTTAACCGCCTGCCCGAAGATAAACAAGCTATCACCCTGCATCAGCTTCTTACCCATTCAGCCGGTATTGCCAATGGTATTGGAGCGAGAGATTTCACACACGTTCCTACGGACGAGTTCTTTAACCGGTTATTTGCTTTACCGCTATATTTTGCGCCAGGTGAAGGCTACGCCTATTCAAATGCCGGTTACAGTATTCTGGCGCGGATCATTGAGCTGGTCAGCGGGATGTCCTACGAAGAGTACCTTCAGGAGGCCTTATTTGAGCCAGCCGGTATGCGCCATACTGGCTATCTTAATCCGCTACTGGCAGAACTCCCTGCGGCTGCCGGCTATTTGTTTGGCGAAGTAGAGACGGGCAGTACCCGGGATAAGTATTTTGAGGACGCGGCTATCGCCTGGCCACTGAAAGGGAATGGCGGCATGCTGTCCACCATGAATGATATGTATCTGTGGGCACAAGCGCTGCAGAGCGAATCGGTGTTGGCTGCAAAATACCGTGATCAGCTCTTTGAGCCCCATGTGGCAGAAAACGAGGAGGGCACCAGCCACTATGGTTATGGCTGGGCAATTATGCCAACCCCCCGGGAAACCACTTTTATTGGTCACAATGGCTCAAATGGTACCTACTACTTTGATTTTCGCTGGTTGCCTGACGAACAGATACTTATCCTGTTTGCCTCTAACGCATTGGTGGAAAGTACCATGGCCTTGCCTTATTACATCGAGCAATACCTTTTTGAAAAGGAACCGTTACCGGCGTTTGAGACCGGCATCACCAGTCAAATTGCAGGACTATCGCTGCGCACAGCCGGTAACCCTGAGCGCAAAAAGGCGGTGTTGCAGGAAACGTTTGCCAGCAGGATTGATAACAAGCGTACTCTGAACCGTGCCGGTTTGCGGTTAATGGATAATGAACGATATAACGATGCAATAGCCCTGTTGCTGCTGAATGTCGATCTGTTCAGGGATGACGGTAACTTATGGGACAGTCTGGGTGAAGCGTATTTTGTAAGCGGGCAGTATGCACAGGCAAAGCAGGCTTTTACCCAGGCGATTGAACGTAAGCCTGCAGAAAATTGCTACTGGTGTGATAACAGCGCTGCACGACTGCGGCAAATCAGCACAGCAGACTGAATACTGGCTTCTGGCCGCTATCTTAAAGCCGGTATAGTAATAAACCTACCGGCTTTGCACTAACCTGAATATGGGTGATGCACTGTTTTAACGCACTGCATTTAAATGCTTAAGCCAAAGATTGGTATTCCCACAACAAAATGTTACGTGTAACATAGGTGTTCGATGACCAATTATGTCTGTTAACATTTATGACCAATCGCGCCTCCCTACAAGATATTGCCGATCAACTGGGCATTACCAAAATGACGGTCTCCCGGTATTTTCGTTCTCCAGAAAAAGTAGCTCCCGCCACGCGCGAAAAAATTGCTCAGGCGGTAAAACATTCCGGCTATATTCATAACCGCGCGCCGGCGTTAATGTCCAGAGCGCTGAGTCGCACCATTGGTGTGGTGATCCCATCTTTATCAAACCAAGTGTTTTCTGCTTTGGTGGATGGCATTGAAACCATTACCAACGCAGAATCTTTCGACATATTACTGGCTCATTCAGGCTATGATCCCAAGGTAGAAGAACGCAAGATTGAAATGTTGCTGTCTTATCAGGTGGATGGCATGATCCTTTGCGAAACCGAACATACCGACCGCAGCCGAGCAATGTTAAAGCAGGCGGGCATTCCGGTTGTGGAGTGCATGGAGTTACCGGAAGCCCCAATAGATATGGTGGTAGGGCTCGATCATAAAGCGGCTGCTTTTAATGCGGTAACCCGGATGATTGCCAGCAATAAACAGCACATTGTTTATCTGGCAGCCCGGCTGGACCGACGAACCATGCTGCGTCAGCAAGGCTACGAGCAGGCGATGTGGGAAGCAGGGCTTACTCCGCAAACCGTGGCTACACCGTTTCAGTCGAGTTTTTCGCAGGGCATGAAATTGCTGCAGCAGGCGCTCGATACCTTTGACAGGGTGGATGGTATATTTTGTACCAACGATGATTTGGCCGTAGGGGCCATGCAGTTCTGTAAAAATGAAGGCATTCGGGTACCGGACGATCTTGCTGTAATGGGTTATAACGGGCTGGATATTGGCCTTACCATGCAACCTAAACTCACCAGTGTGGTGACCCCGCGTCAGGCCATTGGGATTAAAAGCGCACGTCTGCTTATTGATGTGATCAACGGCAAAGCACCCTCTGACAAGCTTTTTGATCTGGGCTTTTCTTACACTGCGGGAGAATCGCTGAGTTAATCCGGCGGCGTGAGCAACAGGTGATGACGCTGAATGTCAGCAACCAACTCTTCGATAGGTAACTCAATATCCACGGCGTACACATCCTGTTCGCCAGCAGCGGGGCGTTCCAGCGTATTAAACTGACTTGCCAGCATTTCGGCTTTCATAAAGTGTGCCTGACGGGCTTCCATCCGGCGTTTAATAAGCTCAAACCGGCCATCCAGAAAAATAAACCTGACGCAGCTGATATGCTCACGAAATATATCCCGATAGTGCTTTTTGAGTGCTGAACAAACAATCACTACCGTGTTACCCGCCGTAACATGCTGTTCGGCAGTTGCGGCAATCTGTTTTAGCCAGGGCGCACGGTCTTCATCATTGAGTGCTTCCCCCCGCGACATTTTAGCTATATTCGCCAGCGGGTGCAGGTCATCGCCGTCAATAAACCTGGCGCCGACAGCCTCCGCGAGACGTTCACCAACCGTACTTTTACCACTGCCGCTAACACCCATTACTATAATGCAACAGGGAGCGGGATTTTTATCGAGGGCTGTCATAGAGTCTGCTTGCGTTCTTGTTAAAAAAATGTTTTGCTAAATGTTATGCGTAACATTTTAGCTCGGCTTTACGGCTGTGTGAATAGTTAAATAGAGAATACAACGAGATTTCATGGATATTGCGAGCAATCAAACTGACAATATTGTTTTACTGTTAACCGGACTGACCATGGTTCTGGTGCTGATGGGACTGATTATTGTAGCCCGGGTGCATGCGCTCATTGCGTTAATTACAGTAAGTCTGATTACTGCCCTGGTAACCGGTATCGGCGCTGCTGACGTGCTGCCTGTTATGATGCAGGGCTTCGGCAGTACGCTGGCCGCAGTGGCCCTGCTGGTAGGTCTTGGCGGGATGATTGGTAAGTTACTAGAGAGCAGCGGCGGGGCAGATGTGCTGGCCCAGCGCATGATTAGCCTGTTTGGTCTCGAGCGAGCACCACTGGCTCTGGGTATTACTTCGTTGCTGTTTGGTTTTCCGATCTTCTTTGATGCCGGGCTTATTGTGATGATGCCCATCCTGCTGAGTGTGGCGAGGCGTTTGCAGCAATCAACCCTGTTAACCGTGCTTCCTGCGGCCGGTGCGTTTGCTGTAATGCATGCCTTTGTGCCGCCACACCCGGGGCCCGTAGCCGCGGCTGATTTGCTGGGGGCAAATATTGGACTGTTGCTGATAGTGGGAACGGTGATTGCTATCCCTACCTGGTATGCAGGCAGTTACCTTTATGCCATGTACGCTGGCAAGCGGTTTAATATAGACCTGCCCGCATGGTTTACTGATAGCGAATCTAACCCCAACAGCCAGAGGCAACCTGCTTTTGCCCGGGTTATCGCGGTGCTCTTGTTGCCGTTTGGTCTCATTTGCCTTGATACCGTGGTGAATACTCTGCAGGTTGCTGGCATGATCCCGCAAGAGTCGCCTTTTTTAAGTGGTCTGCGTTTACTTGGCAAGACGCCGGTAGCACTGTTATTAACCCTGCTCATAGCGTTTGGGTTATTTCGCAAGCAATTCAACCGTAAGCAATACGAAGGTTTATGCAATGATGCGCTTGGGCCTTTAAGTGCCGTTATTCTGGTCACCGGGGCTGGCGGTATGTTTGGCGGCGTGTTACGTGCTGCAGGGATAGGCGATGCGTTTGCGCAACTACTGGTAGATAATGGTATGCCGGTAATCGTGGCGGCGTTTGTGATATCCGTTTGTTTGCGGGTTGCGCAGGGCTCAGCCACGGTTGCCTTAACAACCACCGCGGCGTTGATTGCACCGGTAGTAACTCAGGTTCCGGGCCTCAGTGCGGTGGATTTATGCTGTATTGTTATTGCCATTGCCGGTGGCGCCACGGTGCTGTCGCATTTTAACGATTCGGGCTTTTGGTTGGTGTCACGGTTATTGCAAATGGATGAGAAAACCACCTTAAAAACCTGGACTGTTATGGAAACTTTATTAGGCACGATAGCCTTTATGCTGGCGCTCCTGCTGAGCGCCGTATTCTAGTTATTCCGCCGCAGGCGGTGAGGGTAGGCCAAAGGAGCTTAAAGCCAGCTCATAAGTGCCTGCCTGAACGCCGTTTAATGGTGCATAGTTAGGCGCATTACTGGGAATAAAGCTGACCTCATTAAACAGCTGTGGCTGGATTTGCTTGATAATAGCCGGAATAAACTGCGGATATTTCGTCATTGGGCCACCCAGGACAAACATTTTGGGGTTAATGACTGCCGCAATGGATGCCAGGGTATTGCCAATTTGTGAAATGGCCGGGTGGCCGGTTAAATCCACGCCATCTTCCAGGGCTTGCTGGAGGTGATGATTAGACACAAAATCCTGCAGGTTCTCGTTATTATTGACCATGATATGCCCAATTTCGCCGGAGATGCCGGTTGAGCCTCTGATCAGATGATTGTCCAGATAAATGCCGGCACCAATCCCTTCGCCAAAGTAAATGAAGACAAAATCAGATACATTTTTAGCGATGCCGAGGCTTTTCTCGGCAAGGGTTGCCCAGTTTACATCGTTGTCGAGGGCAACCGGACAGGCAAAATGTTCTTCGAGCAGTGTTTTAAAATTAATGCCATGGATAACAGTGAACTTGGAGTAGGGCAACGCCAGAATTTCACCGGTTTGTGAGTTAACCGGGACTGCTACGGAAACACCAATAGCGAGCAACGGTGAAGACTGGTCCTGAACGGCCAGACGGATAAAGCGTAGAATAGCCTCTGCCAGTTCTGCTTGTTGCCAGCCCGGGTCAATATAAAAACACTGATCACGAATCACTTTTAAAGACAAGTCGGTAAGGCGTAACTGGATCTGCTTTACATCGATGGCAATGGCCAGAGTCAGCCCTTTAGCGGCGTTTATTTCGTAAATAACGCCGGCACGGCCTTGCTTATTTCTGGTTTTACGGCTGGTTTCTACCACCAGGTCGCTTTTCTCCAGCCGCTGCGCCGATTCTGAAATCGTCGGCCGGGAAATACCGGTTTTCTTGGCTATGGCGGCTCGCGTCATCGGACCATGTTCTTTCAGACAGTGAAAAAATTGCCTGTCGGTCATCAGAGCGAGAGGTGTGCCGTTTTGTAGGGGGTCTGTTTGTTTCATTTTTATTAACACATTTCTCTACTGATTTGCTCAGTTTGATTATTATTGCATTAGGCAACAAATGCTTTAGTTATCGATATGTTAAGTCACTGTTGCAAGATGATTTGTTAATATACCTGCTTTTTAAATTCTTAAAAGGTATATCCGGTATTTTGCTGCTGCTTTGCACTAATTAACAGTAAGTCAGGCACAAAATCCAGCATTACACAAATAATCGCTATGCTTAAACCACAAAAGATAAACTTAAATTGCTGATATAAAATAAAAAAATAAATTTCACTGTTATTTTATCAGATTGCGTCGCTTCATCTGATCGTTAAACGCCTGTTTAATATACAGCAGATTAATGCTGATTATTCATAAAGTTTGTTTATAAAATCGATTAGAATGAGTTTGTTTCATGAGTTTTTTACTACCCTAATGCAAAGCAAAGATCGCACCAAACAGGGTAAAAGTGTTAAAATCTTATCAATTAGTTAAGTGGATTTACAAAAAGCTTGCATTGTTACGAAAATGTAACTATACATATGGGGCGTTACAAACGGTTAACCTGATTTCCCGTTGTAACGGTTCAATACGGATTGAGAGAACTGTATTGAATTTAGCACTGCGTCAAGGCAACAGCAGGTCAGCCTGCACTTAATTATCGGTTAATCGGTTGGGTATCAGATGACAGATGGTTAAGGCCACCGGCGCATATAAATAAAAAAGTGTTAATCTCATTGGAAACCAAATTATGTTTTATAAAAGCAAGCTAGCAACTGCTGTATCCGGGGCACTATATGTGATGGTCGCCACAGGCGTTCAGGCACAACAAGCGGAAACAGTTGAAAAGATCGAAGTACGCGGCGTTCGTGGCAGTCTGTCACAATCAATGAACGTAAAGCGTCAGTCTACTGGTGTTGTTGACGCCATCTCTGCTGAAGACATGGGTAAATTCCCGGATACTAACCTGGCTGAATCGCTACAGCGTATCACGGGTGTATCAATCAACCGTGTAAACGGTGAAGGTTCTGAAGTAACTGTTCGTGGTTTTGGTGGTAACTTCAACCTGATCACCCTGAACGGTCGTCAGATGCCAGCCGCAAACGTTGCCTCAATTACCGGTAACCCGCTTGATCAGGGCGCTTCTGGTACAACTCGTTCATTCGACTTCTCTAACCTGGCATCTGAAGGTGTTAGCGGCATTGAAGTTTATAAAACAGGTCGCGCAGCGGTACCTTCAGGTGGTATCGGTGCAACAATCAATATCAATACTTTAAAGCCACTTGCACAGGGTGATAACCGTGCGTCTGTGGGTGTTAAAGCGGTTAAAGACGAAAGTGGTGATGGCGTAACACCAGAAATGAGTGGTGTGGCTAACTGGGTTAACGAAGACGCTAACTTTGGTGTATCAGTATTTGGTTCTTACCAGGAGCGTGACTCTGGTAGCCGCAACATGAGTGTTGAAAACTACCAGTTATATAACTGGGATGTTAACTCTCCGGGCACTTTTGGTCTGGTAGAGGGGGCTAACGTTACCAATGCTCCAACTCAGGGCCAGCTGGTTGCAATGCCTTCTAACCTGGGTTTAGGTGTTAACCAAGACAACCGTGAACGTATCAACGGTATGCTGACCGTTCAGTACGCACCAAGTGATGAAATGACCATCACTGCGGATGCAACTTACGCGAGCAACGAGATCCAGTCTACTTCTGTAGTTGATGGTATCTGGTTTGCACGTCAGTTTACCGATATGGAATTTGACGGTAACCCTGTTGTTGCTACGCCAATCCGCTTCACTGAAGACATCGATGGCGGTAAAGACTTCTTCTTCCAAAACCTGGTAATGGGTGCGAAGGATGAGTTGTCATCATTTGGCTTTAACGTTGACTGGTGGGCGAATGATTCACTGAACGTGCGTTTTGATGCGTCAGTTGCCGAGGCGAAGAGTGGCGGTGCTGGTCCATACGGTAAAAACGTCATTCGCTTCAACGTTGCAGGTGCGACGGCTGGCTGGCAAACAGTTGACTTCGGTCAGCGCATGCCTCAGGCAAGCATCGTGGTTGACGATTCTCAGAAAGGTAACGACAACGGTATTTTCGATCTGCCGGACGTAGGTCCTCAGGTGACCCGTGCGATTTCTTCTGACCAAACTTCTGACGTTGCTCAGTTCCGTTTAGACGGTACCTGGGATCAGGGTTCAGATATCAAACTTGATTTCGGTGTGGGCTACATGAGCACTGAAATGAACCAGGTTCGTTACGAAACTGAAGCACAGCTGGGTGGCTGGGGTGTATCTGATGTAGGTAATATCCCTGAAGGTCTGCTGGAAATCGGTTGTACTGCCTGTGCGTTTGAAGATCATGACATGAGCGGTGTTGCCGGTGCTGATGGTATGGCTGTTCCAACTGGCGCGAACACTATCCCACTGGGTAGTGTATCGTTCGTTGGTAACGCAGTACACCTGTTAGAAGCTGTTGCTCCTGCATACGGTTTCACGCCAGGCGATCTGCCAGCCGTAGCGTCTGACAACAACACTGTTAAAGAAGACATCATGTCACTTTACGGTATGGCAACAATGGACGGCGAAATCGGTGGTTTTGAAGCTAATCTGGTAGTGGGTCTGCGTTACGAGAAGACAGACGTTGAGTCTATCTCTCTGCAATCAGTACCTGAGCAAATCATCTGGTTATCAGATAACGATTTCCGTATCCAGCTGGGTAGCGGTACCGATGCATTGTCAGAGAAGCACTCTTATGAGGCGCTGCTACCGAACATCGATTTGTCAGTTAACCTGACCGATGATCTGAAAGCCCGTTTCTCTTACAGCATGACCCTGGCTCGTCCTGCTTACAACCAGATGTACACTGCAACCAGCATTGGCGCGCCTAGCCGGCCAACTTACCTGGGTGGTCAGGGTTCTGGTAGCCGCGGTAACGCAGCGCTGGATCCGCTGGAGTCAAACAACTTCGACCTGTCTCTGGAATACTACTATGGTGAGTCGAGCATGGTGTCTGTGGGTTATTACCGTAAAGACGTAGATAACTTCGTGGGTACCCAACAGGTATCACAGAGCCTGTTTGGCTTACAGGATCCAACCTCAGGTCAGGCTGGTACCGTTTCTGGCGATGCAATTGCTGAACTTGAAGCGCGTGGTATCGAAGTTACCGAGCGTAACTACTTTACCATGACAGCCCTGCTGTCTAATCCGGATGCATTCCCGGGTGGTGCAGATGACTTCGAAGAAGGTCAGGCCTTTGCAGATGACGTATTCGCAAACTACAGTGTTGGTCCGGTAGCGGGCGATCCAAACATGCTGTTTGAGGTGACTCAGCCAGTGAACAACCAAAGTGCTCGTATCTCTGGTTACGAGTTAGCATGGCAGCACTTTTTCGGTGAGTCAGGCTTTGGTTATCAGGCTAACTTCACCATCGTAGACGGTGATATCGGCTACGACGTAGGTGCCGATCCGGCAGTAGACCAGTTCGCTCTGGAAGGTCTGTCTGACAGTGCTAACATCGTTCTGATCTACGAGAAAGACGGCTTGTCAGCACGTGTTGCTTACAACTGGCGTGACTCGTTCCTGAGCGAAGTTAACCGTGGCGTATCTTCTGTTCGTAACCCGCTGTTTATCGACGAGTACGAGCAAGTAGATGTTAACGTTAGCTACGAGTTCAGCGAAGATCTGACAGTAAGCATGGATATCATCAACCTGACTGAAGAAGGCCAGCGCCAGTATGGACGCAGCTATAACAACACCTTCTTTATCCAGGAACTGGACAGACGCTACGTTCTGAACGCGCGTTACACGTTCTAAGTGATGTAAAAACCTGACCGGCGCACCCGTGCCGGTCAGGCATTTCCCAGTTGTAGTCAAGTCAGCATTTGCCTGTCATCACAGCTAAGGGTAGGATGCAGACTAACCGTTTCTTCTTAGCTATTTAGCGAATTTTCCTATGTCTAACATTGCCGTTTTAAACAACGTTGATCATGCTGATATCAAGATCAGTGTCAGTGACATCAACAGTACCAGTGATAACGTCAACCGTTGTCAGATCTATGCTTCTGAAATCACTGAGTTACAAAAAGAATTCCCCATCCTCATTTATCGCGGCGAAGAGACTGAGTCCTTGCAGTTGCATGCTATTCTGGGGCTGGAAAAAAATGAAAATCTGTTTTTATCCGCGAGCGGGTGGACAACCCGTTATGTGCCGGCGTTACTGGCTCGTGGCCCGTTTAGCATTGGCTACAGCAAAAATGACAATGGCGAACCCGCGGATCCTAAAATCTGCCTCGATATGGACGATGCACGGGTAAACAGTAACGAAGGCGAAGCCGTGTTTATGCCAATGGGTGGCGAGTCCCAGTATCTGCAGTATGTCAAAAAGGCGCTGCAAACCATTGAAACGGGCGCTCAGTATAACCACACCTTATTTACCTTAATTGATGAGCTGGATTTATTGGAGCCAGTGTCAATTCAGATTAAGTTAAGTAATGTTGAACAGGTTAATCTGAACAACTACTACACGATTAATCAGCAAAAGCTCAGCGCCCTTGAGGGGGATCAACTCGCTAAGCTCAATCAGTACGGTATCCTTAGCTCATTATTTTTTATTCTGTCTTCAATGGGCAATTTTCAGCGTCTTATCGAGCTAAAGAACGCTAAGTCGGCAGTACTGTAATTTATTAAGGACGCATTACCATGACGGCCAATCAGGTACTTGTGTTAGAGGGCATTTCACCCGACAACATTCCTTTTGACGATCTTTTTGCGTTAAATAAACCGGTGATACTCAAAGGGCTGGTGGCTGGCTGGCCGCTGGTGCAGGCCGGCAGGCAATCGGTTGAGCATGCGATGGCGCAGCTTACTGAACATGATACCGGTCAGCCGCTGTTGGCCTACCGTGGTCCAGCGGAAATCAAGTCGCGCTTTGGTTACAACGACACTTGTACCGGCTTTAATTATACCAGTGAAAAAACGCGCCTGACTGACGTGTTGGCTCAAATCAAAGCGGGCTTTAGTGAAGATGAGCACGAATACCTGTACATCAACTCCTTGCGATTCGATCAGGGTCTGCCTGAATTAAGTAAAGCCAATACGCTCAATTTTTCGCATCCGGAATTTATCAATAACCAGCCGGTACCCAAAATCTGGATTGGCACTGAATCGGTAGCGGCGGCGCATTTCGATCAGCCCAAAAACATCGCCTGTTGCGTATTGGGACAACGGCGTTTTACCCTGTTTTCGCCGGAGCAGGTAGTCAATTTATATCCCGGTCCGCTGTCACCGACGCCCGGCGGGCAGGTGGTCACCACGGCTAATCTTGATGCTCCCGACTTTGAAAAATTCCCACGCTTAAAAACCGCGCTGAAAAATGCCTGGATCGCTGATCTGGAACCCGGTGACGGACTGTATTATCCCAGTATGTGGTGGCATGAAGTCAGGGCATTCGACCGCTTTAACGTGATGGTTAATTTCTGGTGGATGACAGCCAAACCTTATCTGGGCAATCCCATGGACCTGCTCATGCATGGCATGCTCACCCTGCGCGACAAACCGGCCGAGGAAAAAGCTGCCTGGCGTGCATTGTTTGACTATTATGTGTTTGGTGACGGCGAAAAAGTCATCGAGCATTTGCCGGTGGAGTGTCATGGTCCGCTGGCACAAATGGACGAATTATCGGCGCGCCGTTTACGCGCAATGCTACTGAATAACCTTAATCGATAAATAGGCTTAATTTAATGGCGCAAAAGAAAACCCGTGTTGTTGTAGCCGGCGGCGGCACTGCCGGATGGTTAACCGCGTTTAGTTTAGTGACCCGTTTAGGTAACGTGCTGGATATCATCTTAGTTGAGTCTGATCAGATTGGCACCGTGGGAGTAGGGGAAGCGACCATACCTACCATGTGTAATTTTCATCAGCTGATGGGCATCAACGAAGGTGAGTTTATGGCCGCGACGAACGCCACCTTTAAACTGGGTATTCAGTTTGATAACTGGGCGAACGACGGTGACAGTTATATTCACTCTTTCGGCGAAATCGGTCAGCGTTCATGGATGGCCGAATTTCATGAATTCTGGATGGAAGCCGCGGCTAATGGTCAGCAGGACAGTCTCGAAGACTATTGCCTGGAACTTAAGGCTGCCAAAGCCAATAAATTTGCCACTAAAATTGGCAATCGGCCGCTCAACTTCGCCTACCACCTCGACGCCACAGCCTATGCTGCTTACCTTAGAAAGAAATCCGAAGCCGCGGGTGTTACCCGTTGTGAAGGTAAAATTCAGTCGGTAGATACTGATCCCCAAAATGGTAATCTAACTCGTCTGACACTGGATACGGGTATTGCGATCGAAGGGGATGTGTTTATTGATTGCACCGGTTTTAGGGGGCTGTTAATTGGCGAACACCTTGGTGTCGGATATGAAGACTGGAGCCACTGGCTGGCTGCCGATCGGGCGATTGCCATTCAAACTCAATCTACCGAAGCGCCTAAACCTTACACTATCGCCACGGCCCATAAAGCCGGCTGGCAGTGGCGCATTCCATTACAGTCGCGGGTGGGTAACGGTATTGTTTATAGCAGTCGTTTTCTGAGTGACGATGATGCACTGGCAACGTTGAAGCAAAACATTGACGGTGAAATGCTAACCGAGCCCCGTTATCTTAAGTTTAAGACCGGCCGACGGGAAAAAGCCTGGCATAAGAACTGTATTGCCGTTGGTTTGGCCAGTGGCTTTTTAGAGCCGCTGGAATCCACCAGTATTCATCTGGTAACCACCGCGCTTATCCGCCTGATGAAGCTGTTTCCGTTTAGCAGTAACCATCAACTGCTGGCTGAGCAATATAATCGCGAAACGCAAAAAGAAATGGAGACCATCCGCGACTTTATTATTCTGCACTATAACCTGACGAAACGCACAGACAGTGATTTCTGGGATCATTACCGCACTATGGATATTCCGGAGCCGTTAGCCCATCGAATGGAAATCTTTGCACAAAATGGCTATGTGTGGCCCGACGATGTGGCGCTGTTCAGAGTTGATTCGTGGGTGCAGGTAATGATGGGCCAGGGCCTGATGCCAGCTCAGCATCACGGGGCAAGTCGAATGTTACCCACCGACGGTTTAAAACAACAGCTCAGTGCATTTAAGCAATCGGTAGATAATGCATTGGGCCAGTTACCCGCCCACGCCGACTTTATCGCCCGCTATTGTCCGGCCGGCGAGCAGGTTAAGTAAGGGCCTGGCATGCAAAAGATCATCACCCGGGTTGTAGTGGTAGGCGGTGGTACTGCTGGCTGGCTTACCGCCGGCATTATCGCGGCCAAGAACCCTTTGGTTGGCGAGAATAGTCACACTGAAGTTATTCTGGTGGAATCGCCGGACGTTAAAAACCTTGGGGTAGGTGAGGGAACCTGGCCTACCATGCGCGATACTTTGCGTTTGCTGGGCATTGCCGAAAAGCAGTTTCTCAGTGAGTGTGATGCCAGCTTTAAGCAGGCTTCAAAGTTTGTTGGCTGGCAGCAGGGCGGTGAGGATAAGTATTACCATCCCTTCACGGCACCTGCGGGTTTTGGCGCGGTCAACCTGGTTGAGGCCTGGCACGATGAAGGCTGCCCGGGCGACTTTGAGTCCTGGGTCTGTGCTCAGGGCATGGCATGTGAGCGCTATCAGGCGCCGAAAATGCCCCAATTACCCGAATATGCTTACAATTTTAATTACGGTTACCATTTAAGTGCCGATAAATTTGTTGCGCTCCTTCATCGCCATTGCACTGAGCAACTCGGCGTTCAGTATAAAAGCGCCCATGTTGCCGGGATCCAGAGTCATCCCGATGGCGCAATAGCCGCTATCGAACTGGCCCAGGGCGAGCCGTTAGCAGGTGACTTATTTATTGATTGCAGTGGTTTTAGTGCGCGCTTAATCGGGCAGCATTACAATGTCCCCTTTGTCTCTAAACGGCACATTTTATTTAATGATACGGCAGTGGCAGCCCAGGTGAATCATGTCGGTGACCAAACACCCATCGCATCGTGCACCGTGGCGACAGCCAGGCCTCACGGCTGGGTGTGGGATATCGCGTTACAGTCGCGCCGCGGCATTGGCCATGTTTTTGCCAGTGAGCTAACCACCGAAAGCCAGGCCGAAGATGCATTAAGAGCCTATATCAGCAGTGATCAGTCATTAAGCCAGAAAGCAATTATGCCGCGAACCATCCGCTTTGACCCCGGCCACCGGGCACGGTTCTGGGAACATAACTGTGTTGCCATCGGGGTCTCTGCGGGTTTTGTTGAGCCGCTGGAGGCCACGGCGCTGGTACTGATTGAAAAGTCGGCGGAGTGGATAGCCGAACAATTGCCGCGCAGCCGTGCCGCCATGGCAGTACTTCGTAAGCGCTACAATGACATGACGGACGCACGCTGGGACGAGATTATTGATTTTATCAAACTGCATTATGTGCTCAGTGAACGCCGCGACAGCCCCTACTGGCAGGCACATGCCGATCCTGCATCCTGGACGGACAGCCTGCAGGAAGCGTTGCAGTTATGGCAAAGTCAACCGCCAGGCTTGTTAGAAACCAATCTTCGCCAGGAGCTTTTCTCCTCAGCCAGTAAACAATACGTGTTGTATGGCATGGGGTTTCGCTCCCGTGACTGGCAGCCGGGTGGCATTACCAGCCTGCGCAAACCACTGATCGAACGGGTGCGCCGGGAGTTTCTGCATAATGGCGATAAGCTGTTGGCGCAGTTGCCAACCAACCGGGATTACTTTAACCGGCTTAAAGCGACTAGCGCTTAGCAATAATATAAACCGCGTGCACAATGCCCGGGATATAGCCCAGCAGGGTTAATAGAATATTGATCCAGAACTGTGCGCCAATACCCACTTGCAAAAATACGCCCAGTGGTGGCAGTAAAATTGACAATAAAATGCGTAGAATATCCATGGTTTTCACCTTGTTTGTGTAGAAAACCATGGATGTTGCAAGGGGCTTGCCAGTTATTGAATGTTAATGACAGCAACTGGCCTGGGAAGACTTAGTCATTTTCTGTTGCAGTGCCTGCCAGCCATTTCTAAGCATTAACCCACCGAGTAGCACAGCACACAGTGCGTAGACCGGTGAGATCTCTCCGTGTTCGTGGGTTGACTGACCAAGGGCAATCCACGACTGCAGTGAAAACTGCTCTACCAGCAGGTTAAAGCCATATCCCAGCATAATACTGGCGCTCATCACACTACCGATATACAGCACGAGGGTGCGTTTACCCATTTCCTTAGCAATCATCCCCATGGTTGAAATATTTGTGGCCGGGCCAGCCAGTAAAAATACCAGCACGGCACCTGGAGATAACCCGGCACTTAAAAAGCCCACTGCAACAGGCGTAGATGCCGTGGCACAGATATACATAGGAATACCAATTACCGCCATAACCAGCATGGCTACCAGACCGTCGCCCCAACTGGTCAGAAAGTCGGTCGGTACCCAGGTTTGAATTGCCGCGGCCAGCGCCAGGCCTATCAACAACCAGACGGTAATATCAATCAGCAGTTTACCACTGGAAAATTGCCAGATAGCGGCAACTTTGTCGGTAAAACCTGGTTTATTGGCATGTAATGCAGAGCTGCTATCGCTACCGCAACAAGAAGAGGTACTTGCCGGTGTTGCCTGTGCTTGCTGAGAGCTACAGCAGGAGGTTGTGCTGACCGGTTCAGCTGGCTTGCTACTACAACAGGATGACGTTGTTTTTTCTACTTCAGCGTTACTACTACAACCGCTTTGCGGTGCTTTGGCCGGTGTAGCAGGGACTGTATTGCTAGTGGCTGATATTTCTTTATCGAACCACTTCACCATCATCCCGGCATAGATAGCGCTGACAATGGCGCAAAATGGCCGCACTATGGCGAATAACGGGCCAAGCAACGCGTAGGAGACAGACACCGAGTCTACCCCGGTTTCCGGCGTGGAGACCAGAAACGAGACGGTGGCGGGTTTGGAGGCGCCGCTGCGGCGTAAGCCCACCGCTGCAGGAATAACCCCACATGAACACAGAGGCAGGGGAGCGCCAATGACTGCCGCTTTACCAACTGCGCCGGTACTGGCACTGCCCATGTGTTTTTGTAACATGCTGATAGGGACCAGTTCATGCATCAGGCCGGCAACCAGAAGTCCGAGCAATAACCACGGCGCTGATTCCATAAACAGCAATAAAAAGTTTTGTGCTAACAGGGCGATATCACTCATGATGCCTCCATGGAATCCAGTGCCTGCAGGATAGAGCAGTGCTCAGCACTCTCAGGACCGCCGCAACAGGCAGTATGCAGTGTTTTTAATGACATACGAATTTTCTCCAGTTCAGCAATCTTTGCATCTAACTCCCGGACTTTGCGAGCAGTGACCTGCTTTACCTCTTCACAGGTGTGATCGTCAGGGTGCAGACGCAGTTCCAGAAGCTCGCTGATTTCATCAAGAGTAAAGCCAACGGCCTTGGCCCGCTTAATAAATTGCAGGCGGGCTAAATCGTCAGCAGAAAATAACCGGTAACCAGCATCCGAACGCTGTGATGCTTGTACCAACCCTTTGTTTTCATAAAAACGTACGGTGTCGACAGTCAGCCCGGTGAGCGATGCCAATTGGCCAATTTTATAATGTTTTGTCTTCATACTGGTAGTTCAAACCCTGGAGTTAGCTCCAGAGTCAAGCATAGCAAAAAAATAACCGTCATACAGTTGCGGCAACTTCCATGCTGCAGCTTATAAACGCTTGAATGGCGCTGGATGGATTATCTTTACGGGATACCAGATAGGTAGGGGCATTTGCAATGTCGCTATCTACTGTAGCTATTTTGAGCCCGCTGGTTTGATGCAGCGTCAGCAATGAACGGGGCACCATGCCAATTCCCATTCCGGCGATGACACAGCCAATCATGGTAAAGTGGCTGGGGATCTCTATGACCTTTCCGCAAGTATGCCCGTGCTTTTTTAACCAGGTTTCCAGGCGGTGGCGATAGGAGCAGCCTTTCTGATAGCCAACCATGGTAAGCGAGGTCGGTAGCTCATCTATGTATGGCCAGTCAGCCGGCATAATAAGCACTAATTCTTCATCAAAACAGGCCACGCAATGCAAACGGGGATCATCGGGTGGATCGGCAGCCATCACCACATCCAGCTCGCCATCTATCACCTTTTCAATCAGTGGCATGGATGCCCGGGTAATCAATTCCACCTGCACAGCATGATAATGCTGGTGAAAAGCCGATAGTATGTCGGGTAAGCGCGACGCGGCACTGCTTTCCATAGAGCCCAGGCGCAGTAAACCCGAAGGCTCTTTCTGGGTTAACTCCGCTATGGCACTTTTGTGTAACTGCAATATCTGATTGGCGTAGTCGAGTAGCCGAAGTCCTGCAGAGGTAACGGTGAGGCGATTATTGGTGCGCAGGAACAGCTCCACATTGAGTTCCTGTTCGAGTTTTTTGATCCGGGCTGTCACGTTTGAAGGCACGCGATGCAGTGACTCGGCCGCACGGCTAACACTGTCATGCTCAATGACGGCTTTAAAAACGGTAAGGTCGGCAATATCCATCAGTACTTCCAGGTTAAGGTGATGATTCTTTCATAAATAATGAAAGAATTGTTCTTTATTATTCATTATAAATGAATGTTTGGGTAGTTTATACTCATCACTCATGAAATCAACGGGGATCACAACACATGAGTGACACTGGCACGCCATCGTCATCACAATCGCTAACAGCAATGCCTATGGCCGGGCTGGCGTATGCGCTGTGTGCGGTGATGATTTGGACCGGATTTATTTTGGTGTCCAAGGCCGGGGCCTTAGCTGCTCTGGCCACCCCGGATTTGATTATGGTGCGCTTTGGTACCGCGTTTGTATTGTTTTCTCCGTTTATCTGGCGACATCGTAACGTGATCTGCCAATGGCGTATGGCGGTGTTGGGCAGTATTGGCGGGCTGGCGTACGCCTTATCAGTGTTTACCGGCTTCGCCCATGCACCGGCTACCCATGCCGCGCTGTTACTACCAGGCCTGATGCCCATTATGATTGCGGTGTTTGCTCATTTTGTTGCTGGCGAGCGGCATAAATTATCGTCCTGGCTGGGGATCGCGGTGAGCAGTCTGGGTATAGCTGCATTGTTAATCGAGACGCTGCTGGTTGATAATCGCTTTTGGTTGGGTGATATAAGCTTTATTGTTGCCTGTGTGTGCTGGGGCGTGTTTACCGTATTATTGCGGCGCTGGCAGTTTGCCCCATGGCACGCCACGCTGGGGATCATCACGGTAACGACGCTGTTGTTTACACCCGTTTATGTATTGTGGCTACCTCATAAACTCAGCGAAGCTTCCTGGCAAATGCTGGGGCTACAGGCTTTTTATCAGGGCGTAATGGCGACCACCATTCAGATGGTCCTGTATGGCCGGGCTGTTCACTTAATTGGCGCTACCCGAATGGGCGGCCTGATGGCGTTAGTGCCGGTGTTTGCCAGTGTTCTGGCTGTGCCGTTATTTAACGAGCAATGGACGCCAGGGCTAACCATTGCGTTATTGCTAATCCTCGCCGGTACGCTGATCAGTAATTTTCCGGTACGGTTGGTAAGCGGGAAGTGGCGCCGAAAGTCATCCTGTACGGCATAACCCTACTTACAAAAAAGCCGCCGGAGTAAACCTGCCAGCGGCTTATTACGGTCAGTGAATATTTGTCAGCCTTTATAAGACTAAGGGCTTACCAGCCACACTGACGGTCTTTATTTTGCTCATCGAGCCAGGTTTTAAGTGGCTGGAAGTAATTAACGATGGTGCTTGCGTCCATTTTGTCCGTGCCGGTTAGCGTTTGTAGTGCTTCCTGCCAGGGTTTGCTCTGTCCCATTTCCAGCATGGCGTTAAGGGCTTCACCCGCTTCCTTACTGCCATAAATAGAGCAGCGGTTCAACGGGCCTTCGTCGCCTGCCACATCACACAACGCCTTATGGAACTGGAATTGCAGTATGTGGGCAAGGAAATAACGGGTGTATGGTACATTGGCCGGAACATGATATTTAGCGCCAGGATCGAAGGCGTTAGCATTACGATCTACCGGCGCCATTACACCCTGGTATTTTTCGCGTAAATTCCACCATAGTTCGTTGTAATCATCCGGGCCGACTTCGCCGGCCATGACTTTCCAGCGCCATTGATCAACCATTAAACCAAATGGAATAAAGGCTATTTTATCCAGCGCTGTCTGTAACAGCATGCCGACGTCATTGGAGGGATCGGGGATTTCATCAATCAGACCAATTTCTTTTAAGTACTTTGGCGTAATGGACAGGGCAATGGTATCGCCAATGGCTTCATGGAAACCATCGTTTGCTGAACCGCGATACAGTAGTGGTTCCTGATTGTAGGCACGCTGGTAATAGTTGTGGCCCAGTTCATGGTGAATTACGTTAAACTCTTCGCCGGTAATCTGGATGCACATTTTAATGCGTAAATCGTCTTTATCGTCAACATTCCAGGCCGAAGCATGGCATTGCACATCACGATCGGCAGGTTTACTGAACTGAGAGCGTTTCCAGAACGTTTCTGGCAATTGTTCAAAGCCCAGTGAGGAAAAGAACGATTCAGCCTGTTTAACCATTTTAATTTCATCGTAGCCCTGATCGCGCAATGCACCGGTAACGTCAGGCACTTCCATCGGCTCATCGGGCTTTACTAAATCGTAAATATTGCCCCAGCTCTGCGCCCACATATTGCCCAACAAATGAGCCGGAATAGGCTTATCCTGCGGCACGATATCTTCACCGTAGTAATCACCGAGCTCAGCACGGACATGGCAGTGCAGGGCATCATACAAGGGCTTTACCTGACCCCATAAGCGGTCCAGTTCAACCGGGAAGTCATCGGCAGGCATATCATATTTGCTGCGCCACAACTCGCTGACATTAGCAAAGCCCAGTTCTGCCGCACCTTCATTGGCGATAACTACCTGTTCGGCATACAAGTCTTTCATGGGGACAGACACTTCGCGCCAGCCTTGCCAGTATTCCAGCAGCAGATCGGCATCGCGGGAAGTCGCCATTTCTGCACTCATATCGACCAGGCCGATACAGTCTCCCTCTGAACGGCAGTACTTGCCTTTACCGTACATGCCATCGAGTTCAGAGCTAATTTGCGCCAGACGCTCAGATTTCATCGGGCTTGCCGGAGGTGGCATAGTCAGGGAAGTGCGCATGAGGTCCAGTTTACGGCGCAGATCTGCATCTACTTCCACGTCGTTAAACTCTGCTGCCTGCTTGGCAAGCTCAGACGCACGGTTTGCAAACAGTTCAGAAAGATAGGCGTTCACCGTGGCCGTATCTTCATTGATATTGGTTGCATATAACCACGCGGCCTTGGCTGCCGGTACCTGCATCTTTTCCATTTCACGCTGGGCTGATTCAACAAACATTGCCGCATCTTCGGCAGTATACATCGGCGTTGTTACGGTGGTTTCCTGCGGTGGTTCGCTGGCTGGCTGACAACCGCTAAGAGCGGCAACCAGGCTCAGTGAAACCAAAGAAAGACGGGTCATTTTCATAATGCTTCTCTCGTTTTGGGAATTACCGCTTAATTGGGGTGACTCCCTTGTTGTTATATTGCAATGATTTGAGGCTGAAATAGCCGTAGTAGATAAGGTATGTACCTATCTGGGCACGGTTACCACTGTAATCATATTCTCGGCTAAAGCCAAGTGATACAGGCGGTTAGCAATAGCGGTAGGGTGTAGTACAGGGATTACAGGACGATGTGTAGGGAGTTGTCTATACAGGCAAAAATGGAAATATGAATAAAGGCAGAAAATATATGCCGGGTAGGCAGATTACGCGGCAGGCGCCGCTATATTCGCTTTAAACAACACTGCTTAAATTTTTTGCCGCTACCACAAAAGCAGGGATCGTTGCGGCCCGTTTTGAGTAAGCCGGAATCGCTGTGCATGATGCCTGTGGTATAACGCCATTCATTATCTTCCATAACAAAGTCGCTGGTTTCATGCATCAGATATGGTTTGTGGTTAACAGCGTAATAGGCTTTAAATTCTACCTGATCGGTAGTAGCAGAGCTTTGTTGTGCTTCGGTTGAGGGGGCTACAACTGATAAAGCCAACCACTTGGTGCCAGAAGCACTTACTTCTAACGCTTGCTCACTTAATGAGGCTCGTTGTTTTTTGGAGTAGGTTTTTAAAATATACGCCCAGTTACTCAGGCAATATGCACTGTAGCGAGAGCGCATCAGAGCTTGTGCTGATTCTGCTATTGTTGACCCGGTATGCTTAGGCTCACAACACTCGCTATAAGGCTTATTACTACAACAAAAACACAACACCGGCTAATCCTGTCAAATGATAATGCCAGTAGTGTAAGGCGAGACGCCACTTTTACCAAGGGCCTTGCAAGATATTGCCAGCCACCTTGTCATTTACGGATACCGCCACTAAAGACACTGCATATTGCTCGCACAGTTGTTTAATAGAAACACGCTCTTCTGGCGTCAGAATGAGATCCTCTACATAAATAGAGCGGCACTGCCCACTGGTAATCAGGCGGCGTATCCAGGCAGGCACTTTTTCCTGGTCTGGTTTCTGTATACGAATGGCGTAGTCGACATCTTTCTGAAAAGCCACGGAATTTGATAACAAATATGACCAGCCTTTGTTCGCTGGTGCGCGTTTGGCCACGCGCTGAGGAAATTGCAGGATGTTGCTTTCAGTCTCAAAAGTTGTGGTTGCCATAGTCATGTTTGTTTTCCTGTTAATATATACAGTGTATAGATATACAGTAATACTGTATAAAACAACATGCAAGCATTTTTTGCTACTTTTTTAATCGATCTTACCCGATCCTTCGCCAATGGTTCTTCAAAGGTGGCGCTGTGGTGTAGATAAAAGAAGGGTTAAATATTAGGCATGACCGAAACGGGTAGCCGCGTTATGCTTAGTTACATTTTCCTGATTGCGTTTAGGGCGATTGAACGCTTTACTTTTAGTAGATGGAAAACTACCAGGAGTCGCATTTCATGTTTAACGTTAAACGCGTAATACTGCTGATTGCTTTGCTTATGGGCGCCTTGCTTTGTTATCAGGCAGGCTTTGCTACCGGCATTTTTGTATTGGTTATTGTGGGAACGTTACTGGAACTGGGTTTTTGGGTTGGCATTTTTAAATGGGAAAAAGCCAGACCACTCAAGCAAGTTTCCAAGCAATAGCGCTGTCTTAAAATTAATAAGGTAACCACCTAATCCAGCTGCTGACTACTTTTAAAAGTCTGGCGGTATTTCGTCGGTGATACCGACAGATATTTATTAAAATTATGTCTTAGGGTTACAGCATTATCAAAGCCTGCTCTCCCGGCAATTTGCTCTACGGAGAGGTGAGTGGTTTCCAGCAGTTGCCGGGCTACCTCAAGCTTGCGTTCGCACAGCCATTGATGGGGGGTCATATTAAAGTGGCGAATAAAATGGCGATCCAGAGTGCGTCGGGTCATGTTGGCCTTAGCTGCAATCTGCTCCACGGTTGATCCAGACCCACTGTGTTTTACCGCCCTGTCGAGTACTTTTGCCAGTGCCGCGTTCACCGGCGCTAGCGGTTTCTGTACAAATTGCGACTGGCCGCCGTCACGGTGTGCAGGTAACACCAGGCGTCTTGCCACCGCATTGGCATATTCATAACCAAAATCATCTCGAATAACCGCTATTCCCAGGTCAATGGCAGCGGCACTGCCTGCCGAGCAGCCAATACGACCGTCGTACCAGTACAAACTGTCATCCCGGTAGGTGATGTGTGGAAAGCGTTGCTTAAATTGTTCGGCATAGCGCCAGTGTGTAATCGCCGTGCGTTGATTGAGCAGGCCGAGTGTCGCCAGTAAAAATGAGCCGGAGCAAAAGCTGATAATCCGGCCCCCCTGATCATAATGACGACGCACTTCACTGGCTAACAGCGGGTCGATACGCTCAACGTCCACCGGAAAACTGGGGATCACCAGCAGATCAGTGGCCGGGAGTTGCTCAACCGCAGGGCACTGAAAGACCGTATTGCCTTTACCTTGCAGAAACCGTATTTGTGGTGTATTGCGCGGGGCCACATTGCAACGCTACCGAAAAAGCGGCTATCAGGCTGGCGCGCCTGGGCCGGCCGGTGAAGAAAATGATTGGCGGGGTTACCGGCTGGCTGGATGAAGGTTTTGAGTTAATCAGTGATGAATGAACTGCTGGTAAGAGAAGCCACAGTTCATGACATTGATAGCGTACTGCCATTAATGCAAGGGCTGGCGGCTTTTGAAGGCTATAGCGAGCAGTTAAAAGTGAACCGTAACAGCCTCGAGCAGTTGATAGAGCATAATTCTCAAGCCGGTGTACTGGTGGCTGCCGAAGATTCTGGTGAAGTGCCTCATTGTGTAGCGGGCATGTTGGTTTACTTTTATCAGCCTTTTACTTACGACCTTAAGCCGTGGATGGTGATCAAGGAGTTGTTTGTTGCAGCCAAGTGCAGGGGCGGGGTGTTGGTGAAGCATTGTTTAACGCAGCCCAGGCGCACTGTATAGCTCGCGGCGGTAGCAAAATAAAATGGGAAGTATTAGTCGAAAACCAGTCTGCTCAGCGGTTTTATAAGCGGCTGGGCGGGCAGACAGAAAGTCGCTGGCAAATCATGTCGCTAGAGCTTTGACGGCTTGCAGCACGTTTCACCGTCTGCCGGTACATTTATACGCGGGTACTCCGGCAGACATGTGGTTCGCCGTTGCTGTTGGCGTAAATCACTTTTTTATTACTGACCATAAATATCACCCGTTTGCTGACTTCAAAGCTTTTAAAGTCGCCACATGTGCCGGTCAGTATGGTGTTGTTGCTGAGTCTGAAATAATAGGTATATTCACCGCTGCCTGACAGCAGTGAATAAGAGAGTGCTTTATCTTCACCGTCCTGGAGTTGACCAAACGACAACTCGCCATTGTTCAGGCCAATGTTGCCCTCAACGATTTCGCTGTCAGAGCTGTTCAGCAAACTTACACTCGGCGAAGTGACAATATAAACCTGATAGAGAATAATGGCGATTGCAACTACGAAACTGAGTGCTTTTAAAGGCATAGCCACCCCCGGTCAGGTTGACAGGAGCAGAACGAAGAAAAGTGATGATTTGCCATGTTTTCAATCCGTGAAATCTGGTGAATAAATCTTGTAAATCAGGTAACGAAAATCCGTGTTACATCAATAATATTGCAGTGATTGCCGCATAAAGCAAGTAACCCCGACTACTCAGGCTAACACGTTAGGCCTCCTTGCCGTTATGATGTGCTCTGCAATACAGACTGTAAATCTGTTATGCGCCTTGTTGATAGCTCTGCCAGGCCTGCATTGATCCAATGAAAACATCCACGTTCTCAAAACCCTGGGCCAATAGATAACTGGCTGCTACGGTAGCGCGCTTACCGCTGCCACAGGCCAGTGTATAGTGGCGGGATTTATCCAGCTGGTGGTGCATTTCCGGCAGATAGCCTAAGTAGATATGCTTGGCCTGTTTAAATTCGTTATTTTCAACCTCTTCCTGTTTGCGAACATCCAGCAGTTGCCAGTTGGCTCGTGGCGCTTTAATGCGCTCATCAACCTTATCTGCGGTAATGGCTTTCACATGCTGACGTTGGTACGCCTCAACAGTATCTGGCTTTGGTACCAAGGTCAGGTAACCACTAATTTGTTGGTAGCCCATCCGCCACAACTGTTTGGCGCTTTCGGTAGCTTGTTGATGGGAATCAGCCACCAGTGCAATCGGGGTGGAATAGTCAAGAAACCAGCCGCCATACGCGCTGAGTAAAGCGCCTGGCAGATTAAGACTACCGGGATAGTGACAGTCGCGAAACTGGGCATGACTTCTCACATCAATAAGTACACCGGGACGTTCGGCGCTTTTCTGCCAGGCAGGCAGGGCATCCGGCGCCAATATCTGACAAGCCACTGCCGGTATAGGCGTATCCACCCCGGTAACATTAGACTGCTCCATCTTGCTGAAGTAGGGAGCAATATAATGGTTCTCTTTTAACTTACGCTCTATAAATGCTTTTTTAGAGGTGCACTGGTAGCCCGGGTTTTGCCGTTTCTCTATCCCTATGGTGGTAAACTCACGCGTTGCCATGCCTGAACCACACACCGAGCCGGCGCCGTGAGCGGGGTATACAATAATATCGTCACCCAGGTTGGCCAGCGTTTGCAGGCTGTCATAAAGCTGGCCCGCCATCTTTTCCTTTTCCTCAGGGTAAAAGTCCGTGCGGCCAACTTCACTGACAAATAAGGTATCGCCGGTAAATACACCAATGGGCTGACCATCCTGTTCGTTGTCGATAGCCAACACACAAATACTGTCTTTGGTATGGCCGGGCGTTGCAATGACCTCGAGTGTCCATTTACCAATCTCAAATTTATCGCCATTAACGGCCTTGTGGGCATATTCGATTGGCTCGTCAGCGTCTTTACCATGGTAAATTTCAGCACCGGTCTGGTTGGCCAGAGCTACAGCGCCAGAGATAAAGTCTTCATTGCGGTGGGTTTCGATAATGGTAGTGATCCGGCATTCATGCTTTCCGGCAAGGGCGAGGTAATGTTGCGTATCTAACTGAGGATCAATCACACAGGCTTCACCATCACTGCCAATCAGGTAGGAAAGGTGGGCAATGCCCGGTGTTTTAACAGATTCAACAAACATAGGTTAACTCCACTTTGGTGTTGTGCCGCGCACAACGTGAATGTATTCACTTCACCATAAGCTTTCAAATGTCATGCCGAATAAAAAGTTATTTTAAAACAGTGAATTAAGAATTATCGCCACAGAGATTTCCAGCAACGGAAGAAATATTCACTTAATCCTATATAAAATTTACATACTGCTGAGGGGTCAGCGTGCGCGTTGCAGACGCTGTTTGAGGTATTGCAGTCTGGGAAGCAAAATCAGCAAGGCGATTACCCAGTAAAGCAAAGGTTCCTGCAAGCCGGTTTTGCGTGACCAGCTAAAGTGTAACAGGGCCAGAAAAACAATAAGGTAGATTGTGTTATGCAGGGGTTGCCAGCGTTTGCCAAGACGCTGCCTGACTTTATTAGGCGAGGTAATGGTTAAAGCAGCCAGCAGTAATAAGGCAACCATGCCGATGGTAATGTACGGCCGTTTAATAATTTCACCCACTACCAAGGACCAGTCAAACTGTAACTCAAAGCTGATATATGTCAGCAGATGGATAACAGCATAAACGAACACATAGACGCCCAGCATTCGCCTGAAACGCATTAAACCCGGGGCGGGCAGGTAGCGGGCAGCCGGACTGATAAGCAGGGTGATCAGCAGCAGGTTTAAGGCGCCGATACCGGTAAAATGAATTAGCGTTTTCACCGGGTCTGCCCCCAGGCTATCGGTGACACCCAGGTAAAAAGTGAAAATCACCCAACCGAGGATCAACAGGTGCAATAACGTTTTGCCCAGCGTGATTTGCCGGGCAGACAGTTTTAACGGTTTATTCAGTAACTTCATCAAATACTAATAGTAGCGAGTGAGATCCATATTGGAATACAGCGGGGCGACTTCCCGATAGCCATTAAACATCTCGGTATCGATACGGTTCTGTGAAAACAAGCCGCCTTTGGTGATCCGTCGTTCACTGGCCTGGCTCCAGCGTGGGTGAGCCACGTTCGGGTTCACGTTGGCATAAAAGCCATACTCGTGGGCTGCCAGGCGATTCCAGGTAGTTGGCGGCTCCTGATCGGTGAGAGTAATGCGCACCACTGATTTAATACTTTTAAAGCCATATTTCCATGGCAC
>DDJQ01000103.1:0-36713 GCA_002339125.1 Alteromonadaceae bacterium UBA2620 | reverse complement strand
TTTAAAGCCATATTTCCATGGCACTACCAGCCGAATTGGCGCGCCGTTCTGCGGTGGCAGGGTTTTACCATACACGCCAACCGACATCAGGGATAGCGGGTGCATGGCTTCATCCAGTCGCAGGCCTTCCACATAAGGGTAGTCGATACCACCACCCATAAACGGGTTGCGTTGACCCGGCATCTGTTTCGGGTCGAACAGGGTTTTAAATGCCACATATTTAGCCGAACCGAGCGGATCAGCCAGCTTGAGTAGTTTATTTAATTCAAAACCCAGCCAGGGGATCACCATCGACCAGGCCTCAACGCATCTTAACCGGTACACCCGTTCCTCTAATGGAAATTTATTGAGGATATCGTCATAGCTCAGGGTAATGGGGTTGCGAACCATACCGTCAATTTTTAGTGACCACGGGTCAACCTGAAAGTTCTGGGCATTTTCTACCGGATCGTCTTTACTGGTGCCGAACTCATAAAAGTTGTTGTATGAGGTGACTTTTGCGTAGGGCGTCATGGTTTCGTCGGTAGACAGGCTGCCGTTGCGGGTAAAATCCAGCGGTTTGGCCTTGAATGCCGGCTTGTCATCATCGTCATCAAACCAGCCGCGAGCTGTTGCAGAACCGCTGAGCAGAGCGCCAGCACCAACAAACCCCATGGATTTGAGCAAACTGCGTCGTGATGAGAACACTGATTCGTCGGTAATTTCGTGACTTTTAAAAGTTTGTGATGGTTTAAATCGTTTAGTCATAATGCCTGATTTGCGAAAACTAATACCTCTGGTTACGTACTAAGACCGCATTAAGCACAAAAAAATTTCATCCCCGCTGGATAGTATTAGTCGCAGCGCCGGAGGCTCACGCTACCCCCTACAAGTTGGCAAGATATTTGTAACATTGTTGGTTCAATGCCTATAACCACAGAATATTGACACTTATGAGATTACCGACAAAAAGCCTTATCGCTAAAATTGAAGCCTTGTCTGCGCAAATGAATCCTGAGCAATTAAAAGACTTTCTGGATGTGCTGGATTCCATGGCTGTAATGGTGGAAGACGCCAAAGCAATGCCGACCTCTGCAGAAGCCAGCGAGTTAAATACGGTTAAACTGGCCCTGCATTAATATCTATCCTGCCTCTGCTGCTGATTGCTAACAGGTAGGCAAGCGTATTAAACATTCGTGCAGGCGGTTACAAGGACAAAGTATCGAGTACGCCACCGCGCTTAGGCACAAACATATTGGAATAGAGACGGGCGGCGAATTCGTCGGTCATGCCTGAAATATAATCGGCAATCACGCGGTGACCGTTGCCTTGCTCCTCGGCCTGTAACCAACGACTACGGGTGTTTTCTGGTAGCAGGCGGGTGGGATCTGAGCTGAATGCCTCAAAAAGCTCCATTACTACCTGCTGGCCTTTATATTCCAGTAATTGAACTTCAGGTTTGCGAATGACCTTGCGGTATACAAACTGTTTAAACAGGGCCAGGGCTTCACTGTGATGGTGAGGCAGAACCGCCTGATAACACAACAAGGGGTGAGTGAACTGTGGGTTTTCCTCGATGCGGATTGCGGTAATAAAGCAGTTAACCAGTGCACCAATGGCGTTTTTGCGCTCAAACTGTTCTATGCTGAATAAGCGGTCACCGAGTTTACTGATAGCATCAGACAGCCACGGCACTTTGAGTTCAATCAACGGCTTTTCCAGCTCTTCACTGAATTCGGCGCGCTTAACCATCCCCATCACAATGGCATCTTCCAGATCGTGAATACCATAGGCAATATCGTCGGCCAGCTCCATCACACTGCAATCAAAGGACTTATGACTGGTTTTACCGTGCTTACCGGCACTTTGATTAAACGCCATAAAGGCGTCGCGTTCTTCTGGTTTTAACGGGTCAAGTAACCAGTCGAACAGGTTTTCATCGCAGCGGAACAGCCCTTTAGGCGGGTGCCAGTTTTCGGCTTTCACCTGACGCATGCGTAACTCATCTGCCGGCACAATATCCTGATTGGTCAGCGTATCGATAAAATTGGGGTATTTCACCAGGCCCAGTACACTGCGACGACTCAGGTTCATGCCGTGTTCTGCGGTGTAGGGTTCCAGCCGGGTAACAATGCGAAACGTCTGGCCATTGCCTTCAAATCCGCCGTGCTGGTGCATCATGTAATGCAGTGCTATTTCACCGCCATGGCCAAACGGAGGGTGACCGATATCGTGGGCCAGGCAAAGGGTTTCAATTAAATAAGGATCGAGGCTGACATATTCCGTTAAGCGGGGAAATTTGCCTTGTAACTGAGCAGTAATGCCGGTGCCTATCTGCGCCGCTTCCAGTGAATGGGTGAGGCGGGTGCGGTAGAAATCGCTTAAGCCCACCCCCAGCACCTGAGTTTTGGCCTGTAAACGACGGAAGGCCGCTGAATGGAGTACCCGCGCTTTATCTCGCTGAAAAGGCGAACGATGATCGCCGTCCCTTGCCTGAGTGCGCGGCAACCGGCGTTCAGACCAGTTGGACTGCCAATTCGATTGCTGACTGGATTGCCGATCGGATTGCATACAGACTGACTCCTTTATTACTCGTCGTGATCTTCCTGAGTAATTTCATCCAGACTCAGAGAGAAGCTGGGCACGTATTGTTTTAAAAAATAATCCACTTCGTCTGAATGGTAGTCTTTGAGCATTTTATCAAGGCGCTTTTTGGCAAGCGTGAACTCACGGTTACCGGCGCTGAGCTCCTCAAGCGTTTTCAGGTAGGCACAAATTACGTCGGCGGCTTTTACAATAAAGGCTTCGTCTTCGCTGTGTTTGTCACCGCTGATTAACTCGGCATAATCTTCGCGAAAGGGCTCCGGGGCCATATCGATAAGCTTTTGCTCGGCGATTTTCTCAATCTTTTTATATTCTTCCTTGATGGCCGGGTTGTAGTACTTAACCGGCGTAGGCAGATCACCGGTGAGTACTTCAGACACATCATGGAACATCGCCAGGGTGGCAATCCGGTCGGGATTGAGCTGGCCATCAAAAAAGCGATTACGAATAAGCGCCAGGGCATGGGCAACCATAGCCACCTGCAGGCTGTGCTCCTGAACATTCTCGATTCGCACATTATGCATCAGCGGCCAGCGGTGAATGAGTTTCATCCTGGCCAGGTGGGCAAAGAAATGGCTGTTTTCAGCCATTACTTTTTACCTTTCTGGCGGTAGCCATTAAAGAAGTTTTCAATGCGATTCATGGCCGGGCCTAGAATATCGCTGTGCGGTAAAAATACCAGACGGAAATAAATGCCTTCGTTTAAGTTAAAGGCACGGCCGTGAACCAGCAGGATTTTTTCGCTGCTGAGCAGGTCGAGGATCATTTGTTCGTCGTTGGCGATATTAAACTTCTCGGCATCGACCTTAGCAAAACAGTACATGGCGCCATTCGGCGGCACACAGGTGATGCCGTCGATGTCATTCAGGCGACGGGCCGCTAAATCCCGTTGTAATTGCAGTCGGCCGCCGGGTTTGACTAAATCGTTGATGCTCTGATAGCCGCCCAGCGCTGTTTGTATTGCGCTCTGACAGGGCACGTTGGCGCACATCCGCATGGATGACAGGATATTCAACCCTTCAATATAGTGTTTAGCCAGGCGTTTATTACCGGATACCACCAGCCAGCCGGCACGGAAGCCCGCCACGCGGTAGTTTTTGGATAAACCGCTAAACGTCACAAAGAACACGTCATCGGCCAGTGAGGCTATACACGTGTGCTTGGCATCGTTATACAGAATCTTGTCGTAGATTTCGTCGGAATACACCACCAGCTCATGCTCGCGGGCCAAATCGACAATTTGTTGCAGTAATTCTTTGCTGTACACCGCCCCGGTGGGGTTATTCGGGTTGATCAGTACGATGGCTTTGGTTTTCTTGGTGATCTTACTTTTGATGTCATCAATATCGGGAAACCAGCCAGCCTGTTCGTCACAGCGGTAATGCACTGGGGTACCGGAAGATAAGCTTACCGCAGCCGTCCACAGGGGATAATCCGGGCTGGGTAACAATACTTCGTCGCCCATATTCAGCAGCGCCTGCATGGCAATCATGATCATTTCACTCACGCCATTACCAATAAACACATCATCAACCTGGATGTTGCGAATGTTCATTTGCTGGTAGTACTGCATTACTGCAACACGAGCCGCGTAAATACCGGTAGAGTCAGAATAGCCTTGTGAGGTTGGCAGGTTATGAATGACGTCCTTAAGGATATCGTCAGGAGCATCAAATCCAAACGGGGCAGGGTTGCCAATATTCAGTTTGAGAATACGATGGCCTTCATCTTCCATCTTGCGAGCCTGCGCGGCGATCGGACCGCGAATGTCATAACATACGTTATCTAACTTGTGCGAACTGTGTACCGGTTTCATCTTAAACTACTTAAATTACGGGGCTTTCAGGGTATCGCATCGGGCTACACGCTGTTAAGCAAATTTTGCGCTTTAGCGCAAATATATTGCATAAACTGTTACAAAAACCGACTTGAGACAGTAAAAAGGAAGGGCTATAACTCAAAATAGTGCTTTTAGAGAATAAGTTTGCTTTTTGCAGGGTGTCCGCATGCGCCATTCAGATGTAGTTGTAGATCACAGCGCCGGGGTAGAACATTACCCGGGCGAGAGCAGGGTGTCGGTAAAACCTGTTGATGGTGCCATGGTTTGCTGTGGTATTTATGGCGTTTTCGAACACACGGGTATCTGGGTTGATGGGCACATTATTGAACTGCATGGCAGTGGCTTGGTGAAAGCCGTGTCGCCTCAGCGTTTTTTAAACGACCGTAGTGGCGAGAACATTTATATGCTCTGCGATAAAGATCTGCATCCGCTGGTAGCCGCTGGCGCCGCCGAGCGTGCCGTATCGCGCATCTTTACTTATATTGAATACCATCCCTGGGGCAATAATTGTCATCGTTTCACTTTTGATGTGGCCACCGGGCAAAAAAGCGCAGTATGTAGTTTTTACGATTTTAATGTGGCGGTGAATCGCTATTTTCACCGTCGCCTCTACTGGCAACCGGTCAGTATTCCTCGCACATATTAATTTTTAATATTTTTATTGTTAATAAATTGTGAACTTTAGTAATTGGATCTATCGTATATATAACGGTGGGGAAGATTCTGCAGTAAGTAAGACCGGTTCGCTCAGAAGATCGGTAAATATCGTGGATAAGTGAATGTTCCCCTGTTTTGCGCTTAACAGTAACAACTGAGGGAAGTGAATTTATGTCACAACACTTTAAAGAAACACCCCAGAACGCTATCACCGACAGCGGTATCGCCAGGGTCATTCCCTGTAAAGAGCTCGATGTTGGCGATCCCATTAAATGGTTGTCTCTGGGCTTTCAGGATTTATTAAAAACCCCGTTATTGTCCGTGTTCTATGGTTTATTATTCGCCGTCATTCCCTGGTTAATCTCCTTTTTAGTGGCGATGACTGGCTGGCACCTGATTATTTTGCCCTCGATAGTGTGCTTTATGCTTATTGGTCCGTTTCTGGCAGCGGGCTTGTACGATATAAGCTGGGAACATGAAAAAGGCCATAAGCCCACTTTATCCCATTCATTACGTGCCATGCGCCGTAATGCGGTGAACGAGTGGGGATTTGGTATTTTGCTGATGATCCTGATGATCTTCTGGTTACGTGTTGCCTCCCTGATCCATGCACTGTATCCGCAGCATCAGATTGAGAGTCTGGAAAGCTTAATGCCTTTCCTTATTCTTGGAACCGGCGTAGGCGCACTGTTCTGTATCGGTATGTTTTTTGTTACCGCATTTACCCAGCCCATTCTGCTGGAGCGGAAAGTTGATTTAGCTACTGCTGTGATGACCAGCATTAATGCTGTATGGGTCAATAAGGTACCGATGTTTATCTGGGCCGGTATTATTTTCTCCATCGTTTCTATTGGCTTTGTTACCGGGTTTATCGGCTTTGTTGTATTAATGCCATTACTTGGCTATGCCTCCTGGCATGGTTACATTGATGCCATCGAAACCAAACGGGAACGTGAATACGTTTAATCCGGTTCTCAACCTCTCCTTCATAACCTACGGGTAGTTGGGCATATAGTCTGGCTACCCGTTTTTTCTGCTTTGAACCTTGCCTCGCAACCAATTTATGGTTAATTAAAGTCATTACGGGGCCGATGAATTTTCTTTCTGATGACGATTGTCGTTCTGTCTGACTTTTAAAATAGTCAAATTTTCATCGTTTTACATCATTTCTGTAATTAAATTACAGCTTATGTGAGCTCTGAGAGCCGTTTTATCGACTTAAGTTGTATAAAATTGTGAATAACTGCCTGGATCAAGCTAAAAACTTTCAGAATTGAAGGTTTTTTTTAGAACTTTTTTATATCTAAAGTTTAATAGATATTCTGAATGGTAATATTTATTTAAAAAATACCCAATAAAAGTAATGGTTTAAGTTGTTAATTGGCCATTAACATTATAATTTACGCTATTTTCACCATACCTATACAATAATAAAACAGTAATTTTCTTTCAGGTGGGGCATAAATATAGTGCACCAACGAGAAACGCTCAGCGCAAATCGTTGGGCTGACACCAGAACTGATAAACAGCAATTTCGCTCTACAGCTTCCGGTGGATACCAAGATAATATGAGAGGAAATTTAAATGACTAAAGTAATCAAATCAACAATCGCTGCTGCAGTATTAGCAGTAATGGGTGTATCAACTGCTTCTGCTGACGTAACTGCTGAAGGTGTTCGTTTTACAGGTGATACTGAGTTCGCTGGTTTTTGTAAAGCGGTAGTAAAAGATGACGTTCGCCTGCTACGATCTTCTGTATCACGTAACATCGGTCTGATTGGTGCAAGCCAGCGTGAAGTACTGAAAGTAGTTAGTGCAAAAGACGGTGTAACTTGTAATGGTGTATCTCTGGTTGAGTTTTCTCAGTCTCGTGACGCATCAAACGTCTATCAATTCCTGACTGCACGCAGCTAATCGTGCCGGGAATCAGTAAACGGGAACCGCAGTGGTCAAAAAAACGAGTTCCCGTTTAACTCCTTCCTTCTCAGGCGCTTTATTCTTAAGCCCTAATCCAACGACTCACCTGTACTTTCGAGCGGAAAATCATTTTGCTCACCCGATAACGTAACTTCAGTAACAGTACATAAGCCAATGGAACCAAAAACAGACTGGTCAGTGTGGAGAACACTAAGCCGCCAATAATGGCTATTGCCATAGGCGAGTAGGCCGGGCCGTCGCCACCAATACGGGTACTTCCCATTGCCAGTGGTACCAGACCCAGTACCGTGGTGGAAACCGTCATCAGAATTGGCCGGATCCGCGAGCTGCATCCATCTACTATAGCGGTAGTTAAGGCTTCGCCTTCGCTAATTAACTGGTTAATTCTATCTACCAGCACAATACCGTTGTTTACCACTATTCCCATCAGGATCAGCATGCCTATCATGCCCATTACCGACATAGAAGTGCCCGTGATCATAAAGGCCCAGAATACGCCGGTAATACTAAACAGCAGTGACGTAATAACGGCGGTAGGTAGCAGCAAGGATTCAAACAGCGCTGCCATAACAATGTAGATCATGCACACAGCCAGCAACATATTCATTTGCATTACCGCAAAGGCTTCGTCCTGACGACGGAAGCCGCCGTCCAGCGTCCAGCTATAGCCAGAGGGCAGGCTCATGTACTGCATGGCGGCCTCAATTCGTTCGCGGGCCTGTTCCATAGTGGTGCTTTCTTCCAGATTGGCACCTACTGACAGGGCGGTTTGACGATAATAGCGGTTTATTTGCGCCAGTTGCGGCATAACCGAAATGTCTGCCACCATGTCCAGGGTGATATTACGGCCCGAATTGTTGGTTAAATTAAGGTTTTGCAGTGCATTAAGGGATTCCTGCACTGATTTACCATACATGAGTTTGACATTGACCTCGCCGGCTTCACCGTAGCGGAAGGTGCGCAGGTTATTACCGCGCAGGGCAGTCGCTACCAGACCTGACACCTGCTGAGTGGTGAGGCCAAGCTGATAAGCTTTGTCGCGGTCGATACGGATCTGCAGTTCCTGGCGTTCGCTGCCAACGTCGGCGCGCACATCAGTTAAGCCGTCAACGTTGTCCAGCACATCTACCACACGGTTAGCGATCACTCTGAGCTGATCTGAAGATTCGCCAAGCAGGGTGAGTCTGACCCCACCGCCATTGCCTTCGTTCCAGCGGAAAGACGGTTTAGCCCGTACAAACTTCGGCATATTCTCAAGTATCAGGCGTTTAATTTCGCTTACCGGTACCGGTAAATCATCCTGCAGGGTGATACCAGATGTTGCCTGCCCAGCTTCATAATAGGTATACACCTGTTTTATGTAGAACTTTTCCTGATTGTCGTAGAGATAAGCTTCCATTTTATCAACGGTTTTCTCTACTTCTTCCAGAGTGTAATTCTGGCTGATGTGATAGTTCAGCCAGACTCGGGAGCGGTTGTCATTCCCTTCATCATCGTTGGAAATAACGCCCAGAGGAATGGCCGTGCTGGCCAGAATAGCTAACGCAATGACTGAAGTTTTGCCCTGATTTTGCATGGCCCAGTTTAAGATTTTGCGATAACGCTTAATATAACCTGCAGGCTTTGCATGGTGAGTGGCGGGTGGCTTAACCTTTGAGGCCAGCAGGGGGATCAGCGTTTGTGCAATCAGCAGTGAGGCAAACAGCGAGATACAGATGGCAATGGCTACGTGCTCCAGAAACACGGTGACATCAATCTTAACGCCCACAATATTGGGTAAAAAGACGATAGCCGTTGTAGTGGTACCGGCAATGACAGCCAGACTCACCTTGCCAACGCCTAATTTGGTAGCCTGTTTCGCATCGGCATGGGTAGCCCGCTGCTGAAAAATACTTTCAGTGATGACTACCGCATTGTCAACCAGCATACCTACCGCCAGCATAAGGCCCATCAGCGACAGGATATTCAGCGAGTACCCCAGCAAATACATGACACCCAGGGTAATGCAGATAGAAAACGGCACAGACAGCACAACCAAGAGAGTTGTTGTGAGTTGCCGCAGGAATAAATACAACACCACAACCGAGAGCAGCGCACCAAATAAACCCGCTTCCACCAGATTTGATAACGATGAGGTGACACTTTCGGCCACGTCATCCATTACGTACAGGTTAATGCCGTTAAAAGCCGGATCCTGTTTGGTTTTTTCAACCACCGCCATTACCTGTTCACTGACTTCTACCAGGTTACTGCCTGATTCACGGAAGATATTCAGACCCACCGCGTAGGCGCGGTCAAGGTGGCGGCCATTGTTACGCTCAGGTGTTTCATAATCCACCGTGGCAATATCTTTAAGCATGATCCCCGGTGCAACATAGAGCTGCTGGATATCGCGCATATCAGAGAACTGGCCCTGGGGATTAACAATAAACTTCTGGTCGTTGGCAAAAAAGTGTCCGGCCGTCATCGAGAAGTTGGCTTCCCGCAACCGTCTGCCCAGTTCGTTGGTATCGATATGTAGTGAAGTAATGCGTTCCGGGATAAGGCGAATACTGATTTGTTTTTTCTCAACACCATACAGTTCAACCCGGGAGACACCCTGAACCCGTTCGATTTCACCTTTTAAATTACGGTCGAGGAGATCGTAGGCGTTCGACAGATCGCGCTCGCTGGAGACCCGCAGCTGGAAAATCGGCATGTCGTTGGTATTAAATTTAAACACCATCACGCGCTCAACATCATCGGGCAGTTCGTCGCGAATAGCATCGATTTTCTCCCGGGCCTCGATGCTTTTGGCTTTAATGTTGGCGTCCCAGTCAAATTCCACAAACACTTCAGCGCGGTTTTCAAACGAGGTTGCCCGCAGCTGTTTGATGCCGGACATGGTGGCAATCGCTTCTTCCACCGGACGGGTGATCATGCGCTCTATTTCAGCCGGAGTGGCGTCACGATAGGGCACCTGTACTACCATTTGCGGAATATCAATGCCGGGAAATTTCTCCAGCGGTAACAAGCGTCCTGCAGCGATGCCGAAAATCAGCATCGACAGGAAACACATACAGACAGTGACCGGTTTGCGCAGGGCAAAACTGGTCAGGGCGGCACCAGCCTGAGCAAACTTATCCATAAACTTTGCCTCCGGCTGTGTCGTTCGCCGTTACGGCAAACTGTTTGCGGTCAAACAGTGAATAAATCACCGGTAACAGAATAAGGGTCAGCAAGGTAGAGAACAGTAAACCAAAGATCACAGTGATGGCCATAGGCGTGCGCACCTCGGCACCTTCACCAAAGCCAATGGCCATGGGCAGCAGACCAAGAATAGTGGTCAGCGTGGTCATGATAATTGGGCGTAAGCGGCTGTTGGCGGCATCGATGATAGCCCTATGTTTATCCAGACCCTGTTCACGTAACTGATTGATGCGATCAATCAGTACAATGGCGTTATTAACCACGATACCGCAGAGCATTATTAATCCGATAAACACCACCACACTAACGTTGGTGTTGGTGAGCAACAGGCCATAAATAGCGCCGGCTACGGCCATAGGAATGGCAAACAAAATCAGTAGCGGGTGACCCAGTGATTCAAACTGTGAAGCCATTACCAGGTACACCATAAAGATAGCCAGAGCCAGTGCCAGCATCAGCGAGTCGAAACTTTGCTGCATGTCTTCGCTCTGACCGGCAATGGTTGCCCGCAACTGCGGCGGCAGGGCAATTTCACGGATAATTTGTTCTGCTTCAGCCACGCCCTGAGCCAGATCACCATAGCGCAGATTGGCTTCCAGCAATGCGACACGTTGCTGACCTACCCGGGTGATCTCACTGGGACCGTTACTGACAAAGACTTCAGCCACAGCATGTAAGGGCACCGGCTGTTCTGCACCCGGATTAATGATGATTTGGCTGATATCGTCAATCTGGTCGCGTTGTGTATCGGCAGTGCGCACCAGAATGTCCACCTTACGGTCGCGCATACTGTACTGGGTTGCTACTTCGCCGCCAATTTGTGCGGCTACCAGCTTGGCGGCAGTAGACGCATCCAACTCCAGGCGGGCAAGGGCCGCGTGATTGAAGTTAATTTTGAGTTCAGGGTTACCGACCCGCAGACTGCTGGTTACATCGGCAAAACGGCTGCTGCCTTCCAGTGCCTGCTTCAACGAGTCGGCACTGCGCTGGAGCAGCGCTAAATCATAACCTTGCAGTTCAATCTGTATCGGTGCAGCAAAGGTAAACAATTCAGGATAACCAAACTTGCTCTGCACACCGGCCTGTTTAGCCAGGTATTCACGTAATGACTCTTTAACCCGTGCTTCATCGGCATCGCTGGCCTGTTTATCCAGCACTACGTTGAGCTTGCCCCAGTGATCGCCTCCTTGTGATGGCGCAGCACTTATAAGACTGCCGGTACCGGCCAATGAATAGGTGCGGTTAACATCAGGCAAGGATTCGGTGTAGAGCGCCAAACGGGTCAGTAAGTCGTCGGTTTGCTCGACACGGGAGCCTGCCGGCAGGGTGACTTCAATGAAAAATTCACCCTGTGACATGCGTGGAATAAGCTCCATGCCCAAGCGAGGGATGAGCATAAACGCCGACGCGGTAACGGCAACAGCCACACCCAGCACTAACCAGCGAGTGCGCAGGGCAGCTTTCAGGCTGACATTGTACAGTTTTTCTATACCGTTAAAGGCCAGGCCAAATAAGCCGGTAAGTGGCTTAAAAATAAACGACAGAGCGGTGCTGATAGCGCGCCACACTGTAATAAGCAGGGTCGTAACCAGCATGGGAATGATCCCGAATACCAGCTTAACCAGCATGCGTAGCGGCCAGGTAATGTAAAACACGATCTTGCGCCAGCCTTCAGGGCGGCCAGCAGGTGTGGGTTCCAGCGCATCCTGCTCAGTGAAACTGTCTTCACGGTGGGCTTTGGCGGCCAGTGCCGGGATCACCGTCAGAGCCACAATCAGTGAGGCAATTAAGGCAAACGAAACGGTCATGGCCTGGTCGCTGAATAACTGACCGGCAATGCCTTCGACAAAAATAAGCGGTACAAATACTGCCAGGGTAGTGAGCGTGGAGGCTAATATTGCACTGGAGACTTCCTTGGTGCCTTCGGTCGCCGCCGTCGCAGCGTTGATCAGGCCCTTGCCGCGCTGTTTGTGTTTGTCGATATTTTCCAGTACCACGATACTGTTATCCACTAACAAACCTACCGCCAGAGCAATACCACCGAGGCTCATAATGTTAAGGCTGATATCGTTACCGTACATCAGGTTAAATGTAGCGATAACCGATAGCGGGATCGATACTGAGATGATCAGCGTTGGCCAGAAATCCTTAAGGAACAGGTAAAGAATGATCATGGCCAGAATGCCGCCGATAATGGCAGACGATTTTACATCTTCGATGGCCTGTTTAATAAACTCACTCTGATCGTACACTTTATCAAGCGCATAGTCAGAAGGCAGCTGATTTTGGATCCGCTCAAGGGCAATCCCTACCAGGCGTGCTACGTCTACGGAATTGGCGTCACCTTCTTTGTATATGGCAATTTCAGCGCCTTCCTTGCCGTTAAACCGACTGATTGCATCCCGTTCCTTATAGGTATTCTGAATGGTGGCCACATCGCGCAGGCGAATAGACTTGCCGTTACGGTTGGCTATATACAGCTCACCAATCTCATTGAGACCGGTAAACTGGTTCAGAGTACGCACCAGAAACGCCTGATTGCCGTTATCAATGCGTCCGCCTGCGGTGTTGAGGTTTTCCTCTTTAAGGCGGGTGATAATGGTGTTGATGCTGATATTTAACTGGCTGACCCGGCGCTGATCCACCAGTACCTGAATTTCGTTTTCCAGGGCTCCACCAATTTTTACCGAAGCAACCCCTTCAATGGATTCCAGTTGCCGCTTAATTTGCTCATCGGCATAAATACGTAACGACTTCATGGCTTCAACGGAAGGATCCGGCGTATTGAAGCTCAGGCCATAGCGTAAAATAGGATCGAGGCTGGGGTTAAAGCGCAATAAACGGGGTTTATCAACATCTAGCGGCAGTTGCAGGATATCCAATTTTTCCCGCACCTCCAGGCTGGCGAAATCCATGGCAGTGCCCCAGGCGAATTCCAGTACAACGTCTGACTGGCCAGGCCGTGAAATAGATTTAACGGTGCGCACGCCTTTAACGGTGCCGATGGTTTCTTCGATGGGTTTGGATACCAGCTGTTCTACTTCAGCAGGCGCCGCACCGGTGTAGTCGGTACGAATTGTCAGAGTCGGGTAGGCCAGTTCGGGTAACAGGTTTACCGATAACCGGCCTAAAGAGACCATGCCGAATAACAGCACGGCGAGTGTGAACATGGCAATCGCGACGGGGCGCTTTACCGCAATATCAACAAGTTGCATAACAATCTCCTGGCGGCTATCAGCTGTTTACAATTTCAACTGGTGACGCATCCTTCAGATTGTGATGCCCGACGGTAACAACGGTTTCTGAACCAGTAAGGCCGTTGGTAATTTCGATAAATTCACCGTTCTCAAAGCCGGTGGTCACATCAAGCTTTTTCGCTACGCCTTCTTCCACCACAAACACACTGGTTTGATCGTCGATGGTTAACAGTGCTTTACGGGGTAATAAGGTCGCATTAGCGTGAGTATCGTAATCAATAGAGACTTCAGAAAACATACCGGCTTTCAGACGGCCGTTGGTATTAGGTACGGTGAGGGTAACTTTAAAGGTACCGGTGGTCGCATCAACTACCGGGCTGATCCGTTCTACATAGCCAGTTACCGTGGCGTTACCCAGCGCTGCAATTTTCAGGCTGGCATTTTGTTTTGCCGCAATGGAGGCCATTTCGCTTTCAGGCAGATAAACAATTCCCTGTAAGGCTTTTTGCTGAACAATATGGAACATTCTTTCGCGCTGGAAAGACTCGGTAAGGTTACCCACCTTGGCATTACGTTCGGCAATGTAACCGCTGATGGGGGCGGTGATGGTAGTTTCTTTAAGATCCAATTCGGCCAGTGCCAGCACGGCTTTGGCTGCTTCGTACTGGGCGGTGAGCTTATCAAAGGTGTCGTCGCTCACCAGCTTGCTGGAATACACTTTCTTAATTTTGCTTAATTCTTTTTCGATACCGGTGAGATCGGCACGGGCTTTACTCAGGTTTAACTCGTAACGTTTTTTGTCGAGCTGGGCAAGTACCTGACCCTTTTCGACATAATCGCCTTCTTCGACAAAAATGTGCTCAACAATACCTGACGCCCGGGCGACTACAAACGCTTCTTCTTTGGCTTCTAATATGGCGGTGGTCTGATAGCTCGATGAGATATCACCCATGGTGACAGACGTGGCTTCTACGGGAATGCTGACAACCACTTCTTCTTTTTGTTCTGCTTTTGTGTCAGTGGCCTCGGCGTCGATACAACCGGTTAAGGTCACGCTACTGGCCAGCAGGCCGGCAATAAGTAATGAGCTGATGTTGCGGTGGGTCTTTACGTGTTCCATCGTGTTACCTTGAAAGTATATTGTTATATACGCCTGACAGCATTCGCTGTGCCAAATTGTTAAGTAAAGTATAAATCCCTACAAAACAATAAATTAGCGAGCAGTTGTATCTTTGTGTAAGCAATTGTATCAATTTGGTGTGGCGGTAATGGCTAACTGTTGAGTGAATTGGTTATATGTTGAGGATTTTGACTATTTTAGCGAGCGTGGAAACACTTTTTCTGTCATTCAGGCCCCCAAGAGCAGAAAAATACAATCAATAGGCGACAATTGTGGTTGGGGCTGTAACAATTACTGGCCTGGGATTCACTTCAAATTTTATTTCACCATTTTCGGATTTCTTCATGTCAGCACCGGTTAAATTAGTCAGCTTTTCCATTGCCTTTATTTGTATCCTTCTGGCTCTAAACTTTGGTATTCGATCGTCCATGGGCTTCTTTATGGAGCCGGTGTCGGCCGAGTTTGGTTATGGCCGCGAAGTATTTGCTTTTGCGTTGGCGTTGCAAAATCTGTGGTGGGGATTATCACAACCTGTCGCCGGCGCTATTGCCGATAAATACGGTACGGCCAGAACCGTAGTGGTTGGCGCCTTTTTATATGCGGCGGGGTTAGCCATAACCGCCACAACAGATTCGGTTGCCGGTTTGAATGCCGGCGCAGGATTGCTGATGGGAATGGGGATTGCCGCCACCGGTTTTGGCGTGGTGTTACCCGCTATGGCGCGCATGGTGTCGGTGGAAAAGCGCGCTTTTGCGCTGGGGCTTGGCAGTGCCGCAGGGTCTGCCGGGCAGCTTCTGGTCGTGCCGGTTGCCCAGGAATTTATTCTCGGGTTTGGCTGGGTGAACGCGCTGTTATTGCTGGCCGGATGTTCATTGTTAATGGCGGTGCTGGCTGCTACGTTCCGGCAATCGGGCGGGGCGCAACTGGCGGTTAATAAAGACAGTACCGCACAAACCATGCGCGAGGCACTGAAAGAGGCTTGTGGTTACTGGCATTACTGGCTGATTGTAGTGGGCTTTTTTGTCTGTGGTTTTCAACTGGCATTTATTACCGTGCACATGCCGGCTTTTTTAAGTGACCGAGGGTTTTCTGCTAACACCGCGGTAGTGAGTTTATCGCTGATTGGATTGTTCAATATCTTTGGTTGTCTGCTATCCGGCTCCTGGTCGGGCAAATACTCCAAGAAAAACCTGCTGACCATTATCTACGCGTTGCGGGCGATTGCGATAGCCGCTTTTATGCTGTTTGAAATGAGTGAAATGTCGGTGTACCTGTTTTCTATTGTTACCGGATTGCTGTGGTTAGCCACTGTACCGCCAACGTCCGGGCTGGTGGCACAATTATTTGGCCTGCCTTACATGGGGCTGTTGTACGGTATTGTTTTTCTAAGTCACCAGCTGGGATCATTCAGCGGTGTCTGGCTGGGCGGCTATTTGTTCGACCTTACCGGTTCTTACGATGTGGTGTGGTGGAGTGCCTGTTCGATTGCACTGGTTACTGCGCTGGTACATGTGTTTATTGATGAGCGGCCAGTCCCCCGACTGCGGGAGCAACCCTTAGCAGTATGATGAATGGGCGGGCTGTTCAGGATTAACTGCCCGCCGAAAAATGATTGTTAATCGACAATTGTGTAGCTGGTGGTGATATCCACATTGCCTTTTAACATCAGCATCACCGAGCAGTACTTCTCGGCCGAAAGGGATACTGCGCGGTCGACGTCTTTTTCTTTTAAGTTGTCACCGCTTACAATGTAATGGGCATGGATTTTAGTAAATACCCGCGGCGCCTCTTCGGCGCGCTCTGCTTCCAGTTCGCACTGGCAGTCGTGAATGGTCAGGCGGCGCTTTTTAAGAATATCTACTACATCGATACTGGAGCAGGCGCCAACCGCCAGCAGTACTGTTTCCATGGGAGACAGGGTTTCACCATTGCCATCGAGGGTCTGACTAAAACCGCTTTCGGTTTTTCCTGAGAAGGTAAGGGCTTGTTGCCAACTGACTGTCGCTTTCATTGTTATTATTCCACCAGAGTGATTTTTTGTTTATCCAGTTTAATTTTCTGCTGTTTATACAAAGCGCCCAAAGCGCGTTTGTAAGCCGCTTTACTCACGTTAAAGTGAGCGTAAATTTCTTCCGGGGGGCTTTTATCGGTGAGTGTGGAAAAGCCACCGTGCGCTTCCAGGTCGTCGAGGATAGCCTGTTGTAGGGCATCCCGCCCGGTAGCGTTAACCTGTTGCAGGGCAACGTCGATTTTGCCGTCTTCACGCACCTGTTTAATGTATCCGGTAGTTTCATCGCCAATGCGCAGCTTCTTAAAGGCGTCACTGGCAAATACTAACCCCAGGTGAGTCTGGTTGATGACCACTTTGTAACCTAAGTCGGTCTGGCCACAGACAATCAGTTCGACTTCCTGGCCGGCCTTAAAGTAGATGCCATTTTCACTTAAAAACGGGTGTAATTTGGTGGTACCCAGCAGACGACCGGTGGGCTCATCAAAATACAGGTAAACCGGGTACATCATGCCCTGATTTACCGGCATTGCCTGGTTCTGGCGGGGAACCATCAAATCGCGCGGCAATCCCCAGTCGAAAAAAGCGGCAAAATCGGTAACACCCACCGCTTTTAATACCTTTACCTCACCGGCCAGAATTTTTGGCGTTGCCAGGCTGGCCGCTAGCTGACCGTTTTCACCGGTATACACCATGGCCTGCACTTCGCTGTCGACCGCCAGTGGTTGCTCTACCTCTTCGGTAAGCACAATACTGCGATCATCATCCGCGTGAGACAACTGATAACCGAAGGGAAATTCTCCAACCACTTTAAGCGGGTTAATCTGACCAATTTTTAGCATGGGGACTGACTTTTAAAATAAAACAAGTAACATGATAACCGATATGTCACGAAGAACTAACCGCTTATGATGTTAAATTGCGATTTAGGCGAAAGTTATGGCGCCTGGACGATGCCTGTTGATGAACAAATCATGGTTCATATCGACATGGCTAATATTGCCTGTGGTTTTCACGCAGGCGACCCGCTTACTCTGCAAAAAGCCATTGGCCTGGCCATTGAGCACAACGTGGCCATTGGCGCGCACCCGAGTTATCCCGACCTGGCTGGTTTTGGCCGCCGTAGCCTGGCCATGGCCGATGATGAACTGATTGCCTGCCTGCATTACCAGATTGCTGCACTTGATGGGATGGCCCGGGCACAGGGCGGCGAGGTGGAGTACATTAAACCCCATGGCGCTTTATATAACGATCTTATGAAACAGCCTGCGCTGCGGCGCACCGTTATGCAGGCTGTTGCCAGCTGTTCGGTTGCGGATACTCCTCTGATGATACAAGCCCATCCGGACCATCAGCAATTAAGCCAGGAGGCCGCTGAATTTGGCCTGGTGTTATTATTTGAAGCCTTTGCCGATCGTAAATACACCCCAGATGGTTACCTGATGTCGCGCAAGCAATCCGGCGCAGTGCTTAGTGAAGAGCAAGCGTATGAACAGGCTACCCGGTTAATGGACGACGGAATAATCGTTACCAGTGACGACAGCGTTTTGAGCATGCCGGTGGATACCCTGTGTGTGCACGGTGATTCGCCTGGTGCAGTCGCCATGGCAGAGTCGCTGCGGGTTGCGTTAACCAAACGTAAGCTGAACCACGTGAGGCCAGGAGCGAACGCCTGATATGCAACCTTTCGGTACGATACGGGCAGTGCAGACCGCCGGTGAAGACGGTGTTATTTTCTATACCAGCGGTGCTGATCTGGCCGCGCAGAACCAGGCAATTACCGCGCTTAATCAAGCGCTGATGGCGCATCGTCCCCACTGGTTAACTGAGCTGGTGCCTTCCTACGACAGTTTAATGCTGGTGTTTAATATGAGCGAGGTGGATTACCACGGCGTTTATCAGTTTGTTAAACAACTACCGATAACCGATACCAATAGTCAGACTCCCTCCACATTACACCGTCTGCCGGTGTGGTACGGCGCGCCTGAGGCCAATGATCTCGAGCTGGTGAGCAATACCACTGGATTATCTGCTACCGAGATTATTGAATGTCATCAGCAGTCTGCTTACACCGTTTTTGCTGTGGGGTTTGCGCCAGGCTTTGCCTATCTGGGAGAGCTGGCGGCAGAGCTGGCTACACCGCGTCTGGCAAACCCGCGTAAAGCGGTACCTAAGGGCGCTGTTGCGATTGCCGATCGGCAGACGGCAGTCTATCCGGATGTCTCGCCCGGTGGCTGGCATTTACTTGGCCTGTGCCCGGTGGATTTGTATAAACCCGGCGCTAAAGAGCCAACATTGATGCAGGCGGGTGACCAGGTGGAGTTTTATGCCATCAGTGAAGATGAGTATCACGCACTGGTGCAGACAGCAGAGGAGTCGGCCTGATGGCAGTACGTTTTACCCGCATCGATTTGACTGCCTATCCGGTGGATGCCGGCCGGCAAGGGCAGCTACATCAGGGATTCTGTCAGTCGGGACCGTTGGATCCCCATGCATTTTCACTGGCTAATTTACTGTGCGGTCAGCAGAGCGCTACAGCGATTGAGTTTATTGGCGGCCTGGGCGTGGAATTTACTAGCCCGGCAGTGGTGAGCGTTACCGGGCCTGACGCTCAGATCACCCTGGATAATCAGCTTCAGCATGGCTGGCAGTCAATAGAGGTTAACGCCGGCCAGCAGCTTGATGTGGAGCCGGCAAGAATCGGCAGCAAACATTATCTGGCGATTCAGGGCGGCTTTGAGTTTCCCCGGGTGGTCGGCAGTGCCAGTATGGTAAAGCGTGAGCAGCTGGGCGGTTTGCAAAATAATGGTAAACCATTATCGGTGGGTGACGAAGTGGCAGTTGCCAGCGTAGCATCAGAGCAAAAACTGCCCGGCACGTTGCCGGCGCAATTGATCCCTGATTATCAGCCTGAAATACGGATAGGCTTGGTGCCTGGCTATCAGCATAACTGGCTGAGCTCACTGCAATGGCAGCGGTTACTCAGCAGTGAATACACCATCACGCCGCAGGTCGATCGCATGGGTTATCGGTTAAGCGGGCCGGCCATAGAGCTACCCTCACGGGCTTTATATTCAGAAGCCATTGCGCTGGGCGCGATGCAAATTCCGCCCGACGGTCAGCCCATTGTGATGATGGCCGATCGGCAAACTCTTGGCGGTTATCCCAAAGCCGGGACGATTGCCCGAAGTGATCTGAATCATTTCGCACAGAGCATTCCCGGTGATAAGATAACTTTTTATCAACTCGACGCCGATGATGCCAGAGCAAAATGGCTGCTGATGCAGGCTGCTATTCAACGCTGGCTATCTTGTTAGGTCTGTAGACCGGGCGTTTTCTCAACGAGATTTTCATGACCATAGCATATTTAAACGGCGAATTTGTGCCGTTGGAACAAGCGCGTATTTCACCGCTGGATCGCGGTTTTCTTTTCGGCGACGGTATTTACGAAGTGATCCCCAGCTATACCGGAAAAATGGTGGGCTTCAGTCAGCATATGGCTCGTTTTGCCAAGGGCCTGGCGGCCATTGAGATTGATTATAAAATCGATAAGGATGAGTGGCAGGCGCTGGTGCAGCGCCTTATTGACGATAATCGTGATGCATTGGGCGACAATATCGGTATTTACCTGCATATCAGTCGTGGTGCAGATACCCGCCGTTATCATGCTTATCCGGAAGGTGTCACACCTACGGTTTTTGGTTTTGCCTTCGCCTTATCGACGCCGGTTAAAGCCGATCGCCATGCGCACCCAGGTGCCAGTGTGTCACTGGCAGAAGATTTACGCTGGGAACGTTGCCATATTAAGTCGACGGCGCTGCTGGGGAATGTGATGCATTTCCAGCAAAGCGTCAAAGAAGGTAATGCCGAAACGCTGCTGTATAACCATCAGGGTGAGATCACCGAGGCGAGCAGCAGTAATGTGTTTATTATTAAGGAAGGCAAGGCTTTAACACCGCCGCTGGATAACCAACTGCTCCCCGGGATCACCCGGATGCTGGTGCTGGAGTGCCTTAAAATAGCCGGGATTGAAGTGTCTGAAGAGGTGATTACCGTGGGTGAGTTACTGTCTGCTGATGAAGTCTGGATCACCAGTTCCGGTAAAGAGATCCTGCCCATCGTTAAAGTTGGCGATAATCAGATAGGTGACGGTAAGGTTGGAGCGATCTGGGAAAAAGTGTTCTCAGTTTACAGCGAACAGAAGTTTGTGTTGTAGTCGTTTAGTCTGTCGCTTAAATAAAAAAGGAGTCTTTCAGACTCCTTTTAACGTTTAATCGAGGTTTTCACAGTTTTCGTCGGTACATTCGCCATAAAGATACAAACTGTGATGGGTTAATTTCATCTTGTTGTCTTTGGCAATTTGTTCCTGACGCTGTTCAATCAGATCATCTTCGAATTCGACAACCTTGCCACATTTCAGGCAGACTAAATGGTCATGATGCTCTTTGTGACTGATTTCAAATACCGACTTTCCGCCTTCAAAATGATGGCGATTTAAAATTCCGGCATCGTCAAACTGATTGAGAACCCGGTATACAGTAGCCAAGCCGATTTCTTCACCTTGTTCGATCAAAATCTTATACACGTCTTCTGCGCTGATGTGTTGATTTTTGGGCTCCTGCAAAATTTGCAGGATTTTTAATCTAGGCAAGGTAACTTTGAGGCCGGCTTTCTTTAATTCTTTATTTTGGTCCATTGGGTGCCTACATCTGGGATGCGAATTTCTCGCTATTATAGGTAACTTGAGCAGATTTGAAAGCCTAACAGGGCATAGAAAATGGTGATTTCTATAAATAATGTCTATTTTGGGCTTAGATGCATAGGGTGTAGACTATATTTAAAATAATGTGAATGAGATGGTGCAGGTTTTAACGTTTGCGCCGCTGCGGGTTTATCAGGCCATGCTGACTCATCGAATTGACGTTCCGGCAAAATTTTAAACTTAAGTCTTCTTATAATGAGGCCGATTAAGAGGTATGTTGCGCCGGAAGTCATGAACCTCAGCACTGCTATACTTAAATTGCCGTGCTGCAAACAGGAATACTAATGTCTTTAACAGTCGTTAATAAAATCATTCTGGGATTCGCATCCTTTGGTTGTTTATTGTTAATTACGAGTATTCTTTCCTATTGGGGGTTATCCGGTATCCAAACCTCCGCCGAAGACGTCATCGAAGAAAAAATGCCGGTGCAAACGTTGATGAACGAGGTCAATACACAAATACTCACGCTGGCCACGATTACCGCCAATGGTTATCACGTGAGTTCGTTGCCTGCATTGCAAAACAGCAAGTCGCAGTTTGCCGCCCGCTCGGAAACGTTTGTGCGTGGCCTCGACGAACTGGCTAAACTGCTGGGTAATGACAAACAGGCCACTCAGGCCATAGCAGCCAGTCAGGAGTATGTAGAGCAAAGCCTTGGCATGTACGAAGCGTTGGAGCAACAGCTTATCTTTGAGGAGCGGATTGCTGAGCAGTCCGAAAAAGTACTGATGATTGCCGATGAAGCGAGTGCTTTAATGCTCGACCTGAGCTATCTCGACACTAGCGATCCGGGCATCGAAACAGTAATTGGTACCGGCAATAATATCGACAACAAATTGCTCACCATGAATACGGCCATTGAAGATCTGGTTAATAGCCGCGAAGCCGATGCAACAGCCGTTATTGAAGAAGATTTGGCTTATCAAATCAGTAACCTGGAAGTTGATAAGGATTACCTCAACCGACTGGCTGAAACGGTAGATACCCAGGGCATAGTAGACATGTTTAATGAGCAGTATGAGGCGTTTATTGTTGAGCTCACCGGCAATAACGGGCTGGTGTGGATGCAAAAGCAAAAGCTGGCGTTTACCAGCGAAAGTGCCGCTCGTCAGGGGGCAGCGAATAAAGCGCTGAACTCGGCCCAAACCACCATTAGCTCGCTATACGGACAAATTAATGCCAGTACCCTGAATGCGCAACAGAAAATTCTGGACACCGTTATGGGCGCGTTAGTTAAAACCGGTGCGGTCTTTGTAATCGGTTTAATTGCAGCGGTGGTGCTGGCTGTTATTACTACCCGCAGCATAGCCCGTCCGTTGGTAAAAATAAATCGCGGTCTGACTCAACTGAGTCAGGGCGATCTCACTCGTAAACTGGACGATAATGGCAGTGATGAATTTGCCGCTCTGGCATCTAAAATTAATGCGCTGACTGAGAGCCTGCGCAGCCTGGTAGGCAATATCCTGTCGCAGGAACACCGCCTTGAAGAGGTGACTAAATCGAGCATTGCGCTAGGCGAGGAAAGCCTGCAACAGGTTGGCGAACAACGCAAGCAGGTTCAGACCACGGCTACCAATACCGATCATGTGCGAGAAACCAGCCATCATAACCTCAACCAGATCACTACCGCCATGGAAAAACTGAGTCAGGTGGAACAGCAGAGTCAGAGCATTGCCGCACTGGCTGAAAATAACCGTCAGCAGGTGCTTGAGCAAGCCCGTCAGGCCGAAGCTTCAGCGCAGGTTGTGCATCGCCTCGATGAGAACAGTCGTAATATCGGCAGTATTCTGGATGTGATTAAAACCATTGCTGAGCAAACCAATTTGCTGGCGTTGAATGCCGCTATCGAAGCGGCCCGAGCGGGCGAGCAGGGAAGGGGGTTCGCGGTGGTGGCTGACGAAGTGAGAACCCTGGCAAACCGTACTCATAATTCCACCGAAGAAATAGAAGCTATGATCGGCAGCTTACAAAAAGATGCCCATCAGGCGGTACAAACCATCAATACGGGCCGTGAACAAGCGCAACAGGGGGCTAAAGCCACCGAACAGGTAACTGAGCAAGTTGCCTCAATTTCAGTGATTATTCAGGAGCTGAGCCGGATTAACCGCGAGATCGTAACCGATACGGAAAGGCAGGATACACTGCTTGCGGACGTTGCTGGGAGTTTACAGCGAATTGTGGAACTCGCTGAACTCAGTGCCCACAGTACTGAGCGGGCGAATGCGTCTACTTCGAAAATTGACGTAGAAATTGCTGACTTGAAAAGGGCGGTATCGAAGTTTAGACTTTAGTTTAAATTAATCGAGAGTTTTCAGGGAAGAACAATGAAATATGCGATCTTAACGGTGTTTGCCGCCGGCTTTATAGTGGCCTGCGGCGCCACTGAGCCCGCTACCACTCCCGCCACAAGTGAATATGCCCAACTACCACTAAGCACCGATGTTCTGGCTATGCCTGAATGGCAGGCGCTCGAACGTTTTCCTGCCCGCTATCCAAAGAAAGAAGCCATGGCGGCTAATACAGGATGCGCTACTGTTGAGTACGTGATAAAGCCTGATAACACTGTCACCGGTATTCGTGTAGTGGAATCGAGCAGCCGACATTTTGCAAAAGAAGCTGAACAGGTGGTCGCTAAGTGGAAATGGGCGGCAATGCCAGCCGGCATTTTAGACAAGCCGGTTAAAACCCAGACCCGCTTTGAGTTTTGTCTTGAAGATGGTTCGGGGCAATGTCGACTGGAAAAGCTGGCCAGTAAAACCGGGTGTTCCGGCAGTGATATAATTGCTTCGGTAGGAATGAGGGTAAGCCGGGGGTAAATCTTATAAGCCAACCGTTTACAGGCAAAAAAAACGCAGGGCTAAACCTGCGTTTTTTGAACTTAAGCCGAATTTAAGCCAGTTCGGCCAGACAAAGCTCTTCGTTTAACTGCTGACACCAGGCGCGAACACGTTCGTCGGTGAGTTCTGGCTGACGGTCTTCGTCGATACCCAGACCCACGAAGTGAGTGTCATCGGCCATGCCTTTAGAGGCTTCAAAATCGTAACCGTCGGTAGACCACTGACCTACCAGGATAGCACCACGGGCTTCAACGATGTCACGAACCATGCCCATGGCATCAAGGAAATACTCTGCGTAGTCTTCCTGATCACCACAACCAAAGATGGCTACCAGCTTGTCGGTAAAATCTATTTGCTCCAGCTCAGGGAAGAAATCGTCCCAGTCACACTGCGCTTCGCCGTAATACCAGGTAGGAATACCGAAAATCAGCAAATCAAACTCTGCAATCTGCTCTTTAGAGCTCTTTGCAATATCGTGAACGTCAATCAGGTTTTTACCCAATTCTTTTTGAATTAACTTGGCAACATGCTCTGTATTGCCAGTGTCGCTACCAAAAAACAGGCCAACACTTGCCATATCTAACCTCTATCTACTTACTTTTGAAAATGGTTATCCGGATACGCCGCTGCTCTGCCAGAACAGCTGGATAATCCCTTTTGCAATAAAACCCATGGCTCCCAGACCCAGAACACCATAGGCGACAACCCGGCCAATCATGGGAACATCGTTCTTTTTCAATACGTCATGGACGGCAAAAATCATCAGAACAAACAATATCACCAGCCCTAAATCGAGCATGATAGATTCTATTTGTTCGTAATACTTCGCAAGCATAAAAAACCTTTACTGTATTTTCGCGCGCAAACTATACCACAGTAATGTGGCTATCGCAGGCATTGTTACTGACTTTTGTGTCAATGCGGCCGACGTTCCGGCAACTCAGAATGACAACTTCCGCAGCCTGCCAGCTCTTAGAATCTGATTGGCGCGGAGTATATCACAACCGGTCTTTGTAAATGCAAATGTTTATCATTTACAAAATTAATGGTCAGGGTGTTAACGCCCGTTCGACCAACCCGTTGACTACCTGCGGTTTCTCGGCATGTAACCAGTGACCAACGCCCTCAACAAATTTGGCTTTAGCGTTAGGGAAGTACTTGCCGATAACTGCCTGATGTTGCCGGGTGATGTAGTCTGACTCGCCACCTTTTATAAATGTCACACTGCCTTCAAAGCGGGCGCTTTCCGGAGCAGAGAAACCGCCTACGTTGGCGTAGTCTTTTTCCAGGCCTGCTACGTTAAAGCGCCATTGCCACTGGCCATCATCATCCTGATAGAGGCTCTTTAACAAAAACTGTCTGACCTCGGGGATTTTAATCTCAGTTTGCATGACACTGTCTGCGTCTTTACGTCCGCTTATAGCACTGAGATCAACCTTTTTGAGTCCGGCAAATACCGATTGGTGATGAGGCGGGTAGGTTACCGGCGCAATATCCATGGGCACCAGTTTATCAACGCGGTCCGGATGGGTGAGCGCGGTGAGCATGGCTACTTTGCCACCCAGCGAATGGCCCACAACATGACACTTATCAATGTGCTGATCATCCAGCACCCGGACGAGCGCACTTACGCAATCCGCCAGGGTAAAGGTGTCTACCCAGGGCGATTCACCGTGGTCCGGTAAGTCGATAGCGATGACATTAAAGGCATCTGTAAGGTGGCGTCTGAGTGCGGCTAAATTATCCAGATTACCAAACAAACCATGAATCAAAACAACCCAGGGGGCATTTTGCTTTTTGCAGTGATACTGCTCAAAATTAAGTGATATAGACATTTAAATAAAAAAGCGGGGAAGGTCCCCGCTATCAAAGATTAAATTGCGAAATCTTCTAAAGACTGACCTTTTGCAAGGGCATCTTTAAATACTACCGGCATTCTGCCAACGCCGGTCCAGGCGACAGTTTCACCATCAACGGTAATTTTATATTTAACCGGACGTTTTTTACCGGATTTACGTTTTGGCTTGGTTTCTGCCACATCCTGTAAATCGGCTACATCAATGCCGGCTTCTTCCATTTGTTTTTTAATTTCTTCAAGCTTGGCAAGTTTCTCCTGCTGGGCTTTAATTAATTCAGCTTCCTGCTCTTTTCTTTTTTCGATAATGTTATTCAGCTTTTCCTGAACACTCGTTAACTCTTCTACCGATAAATCCTTTACGGCACCTTGTAAACGTCGTCCATGAGTTAAAATTTCTAAAAACTCACTCATTAATTATCTGCCTATGTTTAAAAACTATGACAATTCTAATTTAATCTCGTGGTTTTTCAAAATTATATTTAAAACAATAAACGAATTACATATTCGGATAATTAGGACCGCTGGCGCCTTCGGGTACCACCCAGCGGATATTTTGCGCCGGATCTTTAATGTCACAGGTTTTACAATGTACGCAATTGGCCGCATTAATCTGAAACTGCGGTTGCTTGTCGTCACCCTCAACTATCTCGTATACACCAGCAGGGCAGTAGCGTTGTGCTGGTTCCGCGTAACTTGGCAGATTAACCTTTACCGGTATTTCCGGGTCTTTTAACTGCAGGTGACAGGGTTGGTCTTCATCGTGACTGGTATTGGCTAAATACACCGATGATAATTTATCAAAACTGAGTGTATTATCCGGTTTTTCATAGTTTATCGGCTGGCACTGGGCGGCAGATTTTAATTTTTTAAAGTCAGCATCAGTATCTTTTAATGTCACAAAAAGATTGCCGTTAAAAATATTTTGTTCCAGCGTATTAAACGCACCTCCCAGTAAATTGCCAAATTTATGCAGGGCCGGGCCAAAGTTTCGTGCTTTAAAAAGTTCATTTCTTAAATCACTTTGCTGATAGGCCTGATTAAATTCTATACAAAAGTCTGTGTTGGTCGCCTGATTAATTTGATTAAAAATAACTTCTGCGGCCATTTTGCCCGACTTAATTGCCGTATGAATGCCTTTAATTTTAGAAAAATTTAACGTTCCGGCATTACAACCTACCAGACATCCCCCCAGAAAAGCCATTTGTGGTAAAGAATTAAATCCGCCTTTGGTAATGGCTCGCGCACCATAAGCTACCCGTTCACCGCCGTTTAAATATTGAGCAAACAGCGGATGATGTTTCATGCGTTGAAATTCATCGAAGGGACTTAAATACGGGTTGTCGTAATTCAAATCAACAATTAAACCAACATAAATTTGATTATTTTCGGCATGATATAAATAACTGCCTCCGGAGGCTTCCGTTAATGGCCAGCCTGCAGTGTGAACAACCAGGCCCGGCTGATGTACTGCCGGATCGACCTGCCAGATTTCTTTAAAACCGATGGCATAATGTTGCGCTGTGGCGTTCTTATCCAAGGTAAACTTTTCAATCAGGGTTTTACCCAGATGACCACGACACCCTTCGGCAAAAACGGTATATTTTGCTTTAAGTAACATACCCGGCATGTAGCTATCTTTTTCAGAGCCATCAGCAGCCACGCCCATATCGCCGGTAATAATGCCGCCCACGCTGCCATCATCGTTATAAAAAACATCCGCAGCAGCAAAGCCGGGAAATATTTCAATACCCATGCCTTCGGCCTGCTCGGCAAGCCAGCGACACAGATTTCCGAGTGAAACAATATAGTTGCCTTTATTATGCATGGTTTTAGGCGTAATCAGATCCGGCAGCTTAATACTGGAGCTCTCGCTGCGTAACAGATACGTGGCATCCTCGGTTACCGGTTGATTAAGCGGCGCGCCTTTCTCCTGCCAGTCGGGAATGAGTTCGCTGAGGGCCGCGCTTTCCATCACGCCACCGGATAGAATATGAGCACCGACTTCCGAACCTTTCTCGACGATACAGATGGATAACTCAGAGCCCGACTGCTCAGCCTGTTGAGCCAGTCGGATAGCGGTAGCGAGGCCCGATGGACCTGCGCCAACAATCACAACGTCAAACTCCATTGATTCTCTTTTCACGGCCTTTCTCCTCATATTCTGATTTGATTTTATTGTTCTCTGTAGGGGCGTTAACTGGCAACCTTATTTGCCACTTTCATGGCTTTTATTGCGTTGCGTCAAACTAAACCAGGTTGACGTTAACGTCAACTGCAAGTAAATTTTATGCTAAAGATGTTGCAAAAGTGTTGTTACGTCAAATTGACAGTTGCTGTCATTAAAGTGCCATAGTTATTGGAGCACGATCTAAGCAGACTAAACCGTAAAGGATGAAAGAGGCTTATATGAAAATACTGGTGCCGGTAAAACGGGTAATCGATTACAACGTAAAAGTGCGGGTTAAAGCCGATCAATCCGATGTGGATTTAACCAACGCTAAAATGGCCATGAATCCTTTTTGTGAAATAGCAGTGGAAGAGGCGGTCAGATTAAAGGAAAAAGGTATCGCGACGGAAATTGTTGCCGTTAGCATTGGCCCTAAGGCATGTCAGGAGCAGATCCGAAATGCCATGGCGCTCGGTGCAGACCGCGGTATTCATGTGGAGTGCGAAACGTTTCCTGAGTCGTTACAGGTTGCCAAGATTCTGGCTCGCCTGGTGGAGCAGGAATCACCGGGCCTGGTGATTATTGGTAAACAAGCCATCGATTCTGATAATAATCAGACCGGTCAGATGCTGGCAGCATTAACCAAAATGCCCCAGGCGACCTTTGCCTCGGCGGTGGAAGTAGAGGGTGACAGCCTGAAAGTGACCCGCGAAATCGACGGTGGATTGCAAACCCTGAAACTCAGCATGCCTGCAGTGGTGTCTACCGATTTACGCTTAAATGAACCACGCTATGCCAAATTGCCGGATATCATGAAAGCTAAACGTAAACCGCTGGCGGTAATGAGTACCGACGAACTGGGCGTGGACATTACCCCACGGGTAACAACCTTGAAAGTAACGCCTCCACCGGCCAGAAGTGCAGGTGTTAAAGTTGAGACAGTGGCTGAACTGATGGCAAAACTTCGCGAAGAAGCAAAGGTGATCTCATGAGCATACTGATTTACGCAGAGCATGATAATAAACACCTTAAATCGGAAACGCACAAACTGGTAACAGCTGCCACACAGCTTGGTGACGATATCCATATTCTGGTAGCCGGATTAGATTGCGCGGCAGTAGCCGAGCAGGCAGCTACTATTGCCGGCGTAAAACGTGTCATGCTGGCAGACAATCCGGCCTACGCACATCAGCTTGCTGAGAACACCGCCGATTTAGTACTCGATATCGCAGAGGGTTATACTCATATTCTGGCGGCGGCTACCACTACCGGTAAGAACTTTATGCCACGGGTGGCGGCGTTACTCGATGTGGTGCAGCTATCTGATATCATTGGCATCGAAAGCCAAGATACCTTTGTGCGACCTATATATGCCGGTAACGCTATCGCAACAGTGCAAAGTAGCGATGCCGTTAAGGTAGTTACGGTTCGGGCCTCGGCCTTTGATGCAGCACAAGAGGGGGACAGTGTTTCAGTTGAGACTCTAGCAACGGTAATCGAAAACACTCAGGTAACCTTTGAAAGTGACGAAATGACCAAGTCAGATCGCCCTGAACTGACGGCGGCAGACATTGTTATCTCCGGTGGACGCGGTATGCAGGATGGTGAGCACTTTGCCATGCTGGAGCGGATAGCCGACCAGCTTGGAGCTGCCGTAGGGGCAAGCCGGGCGGCCGTCGATGCCGGGTTTGTACCTAACGATATGCAGGTAGGGCAAACCGGTAAGATTGTTGCGCCACAGCTTTATATAGCGGTAGGCATATCCGGCGCTATCCAGCACTTAGCGGGTATGAAGGACTCAAAAGTGATTGTCGCCATCAACAAGGATCCGGAAGCGCCTATTTTTCAGGTAGCGGACTACGGTTTGGTAGCAGACCTGTTTGATGCCTTACCGGAAATCGAAAGCGCGCTGGGCAGCTAAGGGCTGAGCCAGTTAAATACGCCCGGCAGGCAGGTTGTCTGCCGGGCGCTTTTCGCTATACCCGAACCACTGAATTATCGTCAAAACTCACCGGTGAAGGCGAGTAAGCATCGGCTTCCCAGTCGTTTTCCCAATTTTCGTCATCGAGCAAATAACGGAACTGGTATTCCGCTTCCGCAGGCAGGTTTACCGTTTGGGTAAAATCGCCGTTCTTAAGCTTTTTCATTGGTTCAGCCTGGATATCCCACGCATTAAAATCGCCTAGCAGCTTGGCAGTGTCGGCATTATTGGCTTCACTGGCCTTTAACTTGAAAGTTACTTTGCAGATTGGTTTAGATTTTAAATATTGTTTCTTCAGACTCATTGTTTTCTCTCCAGCTTAACAATCTGTAATTAAATTACAAGTTACGCTCAAATAATCACCGTTTCAAGCGGTTTTGTTCGAAATGTGGTCACAAATTAACGGTGATACTGATTAATAAAATCAAAATTTACCTTTGCAATAAACATCTTGATAAATCGACACATTTATTAACAAAAGATATAAAGCGTTTACGTGGCTTACTTCGTAATATTACCGTTAGACAAGTTTATGTTTAGCAGGCTGGCGTAGATCAGCAGACAACCAGAGTGGCACATTAATGAAGTTATCGTCTTTAATCAGGTCGGCGCTGCCGATTTTATTACTGGGCCTGGCGCTTATCGCAGCCGGCATTATGATCCTGTCGAAAAAACCGCCGGAGAAAAAAGTAGTAGAAGAGCTGGCGTTTTTAGTTGATGCACAGCCGGTGTACACCGAGCATGTGGAGTTTACAGTCACCAGCCAGGGCAATGTCCAGCCCAAGCACAAAACCAGCATTGCCACCCAGGTGAGTGGCCGGGTTGTGGAGATAGCCGACAATTTTGTGGTGGGTGGTTTTTTTAACAAAGGCGACGTGCTGCTTACCCTGGAACAAGACGATTATCAAACTGATCTGAGCCTGGCCGAGGCCGAGCTGGCTCAGGCCGAAGCAGCCCTGCAGGAAGAAATAGCCCGCGGCAAAGTGGCCGCAGAAGAATGGCGTTCGGTAAATGGCGTAGTACCGCCTGAACTTGGCCTGCGTAAACCACAACTGGCCAAAGAACAGGCCAATGTAAAAGCCGCTAAAGCCAAGCTTGCCAGAGCACAGCGCAATCTCGACCGGACTCAGGTCATTGCCCCCTATGATGGCATTGTGATTGAGCGTAACGCCGATCTGGGCCAGTTTGTAGGTACCGGCGCCCTGGTGGGCGAGCTTTATTCTACCGAGGTGGCCGAAGTGCGCTTACCGCTTACTGATGCGGATTTGGCCTTTATTGATCTTGAAAGCGGTATTTCCCACCGCAATCCGGTTACGCTGAGCGCCATGGTAGGCGGTAAGTTTCAGCAGTGGCAGGGCACGCTGGTGCGTAGTGAAGGCGTGTTGGATACCACTAATCGGTTGATTTACGCAGTAGTAGAAGTACGCGATCCGTACCTGCGGGATAACAGCGAGTTTAATGTTCCACTGCGCTTTGGCCAGTTTGTACAGGCCGTAATTAGCGGGACAGACGCACGCTCATTAATTGTGATCCCACGCAGCTTACTGCGCCTTGATGGCACCGTTCTGGTAGCCGACGAGAATAACGAACTGCAAATAAAACAGGTAGACATTGCCCGTTCCAGCCCTGAATCGGTTTATATCTCGGCCGGTCTGAGCGATGGTGACAAGGTGGTACGTAGCGCTGTTCCTAATCCGTATAATGGCATGCCGGTGCGTTTGCCTGAGCAGGATCCTGCAGAACAGGACGTAGCCGATGAAGATGCTGCGTTAGATACCGGAGCATAAGTCATGCAAGCATATAACACGCATAAAGGCCTGATAGCCTGGTTTGCCCGCAACAGCGTGGCGGCCAACCTGCTGATGTGGATTTTGCTCATCGGCGGTGTATTTGGGGCTTTCGGTATTCAAAAGCAGGTGTTTCCTAATTTTGAGGTGAACATCATTTCGGTGCGGGTGCCTTATCTCGGCGCTGCGCCACAGGAAGTAGAAGAAGGTGTTCTGTTAAAAGTTGAAGATGCGATTAAAGATCTCGACGGCATTAAACAGATCACCTCGACTGCCACCGAAGGGATGGGCTCGGTTACTATCGAAGTAGAAGAAGACTACGACGTTCAGGTGGTCCTCGATGAGGTAAAGTCTCAGGTCGACGCCATTCCCAGTTTCCCCGGTAACACCGAGAAGCCTATAGTTTATCGCACCAAGTTCCAGCAGGATGTACTGTGGATTGCCGTGTACGGCGATGCCAGCGAACGGGAATTAAAGGAGTTCGCTAAAAACCTGCGTGACGACGTAGCCAACTTGCCGGGCATTTCCAGTGTTCAGGTGGTGGGCGATCGCGACTATGAAATTTCTATCGAAATGTCCGAATACACGCTGCAGAAATACGATTTAACCTTTTCTGAAGTGGTGAATGCCATACGTCAATCGTCGGTGGATTTACCCGGTGGCGCAATCAAGTCGGATAACGGCAATATTCTGCTGCGGACTAAAGGCCAGGCATACACTGGCTGGGAGTTTGCGCAGATTGTGCTGTTAACCCGCGCTGACGGTTCGCGCCTGACGCTGGGGGACATTGCCACCATTGATGACGGCTTTGTAGAAGATCCCCAGTATGCCATGTTTGATAACCAGCCGGCGGTTAACGTGCGGGTAAAAGCCGTGGGCGACCAAAATGCGCTGGAAATATCTAAAGAAGTGAATCAGTACCTGGAGAAAAATAAAAAGGACTTTCCGGCGCATATTAAAGCTGATGCCTGGGGCGATTCGTCGTTCTACCTGGCCGACCGCCTTAACATGATGCTGGAAAACATGTTCTGGGGTGGGGTGCTGGTATTTTTGGTACTGTCACTGTTTCTTAAAATTAAACTGGCGTTCTGGGTAATGGTCGGGCTGCCAGTGTGCTTTTTAGGCACGTTGCTGGTATTGCCCATGGAAGGCCTGGGTGTATCTATTAATATGCTCAGCTTGTTTGCCTTTATTCTGGTGCTGGGGATAGTGGTGGATGATGCCATTATTATGGGGGAGTCGGCTTATTCAGAAATCGATGCCAAAGGGCACAGCACAGATAATGTGATTGCCGGTGTAAAAAAGGTTGCCATGCCAGCCACCTTCGGGGTACTTACCACCATTGCCGCTTTTTCGCCGATGCTGATGGTGTCTGGTCCGTTTGGGGTGATATGGAAAACCATTGGACTGGTAGTCATTGTGTGCCTGACCTTTTCACTCATTGAGTCAAAGCTGATCCTGCCGGCTCACCTGGCGCACATGCGTCTCAAGCCTTACGACCCGGCCAAAGCTAACCGTTTTCAGCGCTTCCGTGACTTTTTCAGCGAAGGCATTAAATCGTTTATTAAAAACATTTACGCGCCGTTTTTGGTAAAGGCGATAAAAGCCCGCTATGTAACGCTGGCCGCTTTTGTCAGTATGCTGATTTTGACCTACGGTATGTTTAAGGGAGACTGGGTGCGGTTTGTCTTTTTCCCCACCATTCCAAGTGACTTTGTTATGGCTTCGGTGGAGCTGGAACCGGGTTCATCGCTGTCGCAACGTGATAAAGCGCTGGACACCTTACTCGATGCAATGTATCGGATGGATGAACAGCTCACTCTGGAGACCGGTTCAGGAGTGATCAGCCACGCGGTAGCCTTCGATCAGGGTTCGCTGGGTGGCCAGGTGTTCGCCGAATTGAGTAAAGGTGAATCACGGGAGGTTACCGATACCGAAATTCAGCGTCGCTGGCGAGAGTTTATGCCGGAAATTCCCGGCGTGAAAACCTTGAACTTTAATGCTCCGGGTGGCCCTGGTGGCGGCTCTGACTTAAGCTTTGAATTCAGTTCCAGTGATATTACTCAACTCGAACTCATCAGTAAGGACGTTAAAGCTGCACTGGCCGAGTATAACGGGGTGTCTGATATTAACGATACCTTCGCCGGTGGCGCCGATGAAATTCAGTTACAGTTAAAACCGCAGGCAGAAGCCCTTGGTATTACCCTACAGCAATTAGGGCAGCAGGTACGTTACGGTTTTTATGGTGCCGAAGTTCAGCGCGTACAGCGTGACGACGAAGAAGTTAAGGTGATGGTGCGTTATCCCAAGGAAGAACGTAACTCCATTGGTCATCTGGAAACCATGCGGGTGCGTTCGCCGGCGGGCCAGGATGTGCCGTTTGAACAGGTGGCTGATATCGAACTGGGTAAAGGGTACGATTCAATCATCCGGGTTGACGGTCAGCGTTCGGTAACAGTTTCGGCAGCGGTTGATAAAGACATTGCTGAGCCTAACGAAGTCACCATGGAAATGATCACCCGGGTAATTCCGGAAATCATGAAAAAGTACCCGCGGGTAGAGTTTAAGCTGCAAGGTAACTCCCGTGAACAAATGGAAGCCATGACATCGCTCGCCCAGGGGTTATTGTTTGCTCTTTTTGCAATTTATGCATTGTTAGCGATTCCACTACGTTCTTATACACAACCGTTAATCATTATGTCGGTGATCCCTTTTGGTATCGTAGGGGCAATACTGGGCCACCTGATGCTGGGTCATGCAGTCAGTGTACTGTCGATTTGCGGCATTATTGCGCTGTCGGGCGTGGTGGTTAACGACAGCCTGATCATGGTTGATTTTGTTAACCGAGCGCGGCAGGAGGGCCATCGCCTGATGGATGCGGCAATTAGTGCAGGTACGCAGCGGTTCAGGGCGATTATTCTTACCTCGCTGACCACCTTCATGGGCCTGGTACCGATAATGTTTGAACGCAGTCTGCAAGCGCAGGTGGTTATCCCCATGGCCATATCCCTGGCGTTTGGTATCTTGTTTGCCACGGTGATCACCCTATTACTGGTTCCGGCGTTGTACGTTATTCTGGATGACATTAAAAATGGCCTGACCAGAAATAAGCGCTCGGCGCTGGCTACTGAGCCATCTGAAGGGATAGTTTCCAAATAGTCACTACGGGCGCAGCAAGTGCGCTGCAATTGGTAATTCAACAAACGCCGGCAGGGAAACCTGACCGGCGTTTTTATTAAGGCTATGATCTGCAGTTTCACTCAGTTTGAAATAAACCGGTTTAAAATAAATCACAAAAAGCTTGAATGCTGATAAATTATACAGTACTGTTTAGTTATACAGTATTTGAGGGTATTGTGATGAACACAGGTTTAAAAACAATTGATAACTTAATTGAACGCTTTGGTATTTCAGTGGGTGAAGGGCATGACGCTTTTCAGCAGGTACTGGATCTTTACGGCGGTGACAGCCGTGCGACCACTATGAAGCTGCCGTTCTGTTTTTATCAGATCATTACCAATTTGCCGGTGAGCCGTCGTTTATCGCTGCACCAGTTTTATCTGCCTCATCGTAAAGCCCGCTTAGCGAGCTTTTTAATTGACGAAAACGGCCAGATTATCGAACAGGTGTACTACCAGCGAGATAGCAAGTACGTTAAGGCCTGCAAGAAATTACAGTCGCTGGTACAACGCCATTATTTAAAAGACTGGGCTACCGCCGCCTGAGGCCGGGTTTCATAAATTTGTTACTAAAACCGTATAATGTAAGATAAATACCATTGTTATTTATCCGTAATATCGGATAATCACGCTTCTAGATAAGGAGTTGTGCGTGAAAGTTATCTTTTCACACGGTAAAGAAAGTGGCCCGTGGGGAACCAAAATACGGTTTCTGGCAAACATCGCTGAAGAAATGGGATGTCAGATCCAAAGCATTGACTACAGCGATACCCTGGATCCGGAAAAAAGAGTAGAAAGGCTGATGCAAGCTATCCCCAAAGACGATCCCGAAGTGCTACTGGTGGGTTCCAGCATGGGCGGTTATGTGTCTTTGGTTACGGCTTTACAGCATAAAGTACGCGGAGTATTTTTGCTGGCGCCAGCCGTGGCAATGCCTGGTTACAAGGTACAATCCTATCCGGTTACCTGTCCGGTTACCTGCGTTCACGGCTGGCAGGACGAAATTATTCCGGCGGAAAATATCTTAAATTTTGCCAAACAGCTCAATATCACGCTACATCTGATCCCCGGCGATCATCGTTTAAATGACTCCCTGAAAGCAGTTGGGGTTCTTTTCAAACAGTTTTTATTTGAGCGTCTGACCGATCAGACGTGATTTCTGCTTCCTCACAGGTTACAGGTAGTAAGTTAAAATGCGCAGGGAAGTTTCAAAGCAGCAACAGTTGATCAGGCTCGGCATCGCCTTTGTTATCTTTGTACTTAGCAGTATTTACTATTACTATCGCGACGAAGCACAGGCTGAAACCCTAAACGCAATGTTTAACGATACGGTATTTGGTATCCCGGACGTGAGTACCAAACTGAGTTTTTATTCTGAAACTCAAGAACTGTTGACCATCAAAATTACCGCCACGGGATTACCCGAATCGGCCAGAGAGTATAAACCGGGTGAAAAATACTGGACAGGCACTTTTGAAAAATACTGGACATGAAAAATACTGGACAGGCACTTTTGAAAAATACTGTGAAAAATACTGGACAGACACTTTAACTGAAAAATAAAAGTATTGACTCATTCGATTTATCGCTAGAGGTTGTTGATCTTTGTA
>DDJQ01000090.1:1545-7564 GCA_002339125.1 Alteromonadaceae bacterium UBA2620 | reverse complement strand
TACCTTTGCCTACTGGCGGGATGGCTCGGCAGCCACACAAACCCTCAATGTGATGACTCAGGCCCCGGATAATATCGAGATGTTTTATTTTTCGGGCATTTCGGTGGCTATTTTAGATGTTGAGCAGCGCGAGAAGCTGTTTGACCTGATCAAGACCTTACGCAGCAGCGGCTGCCGAATTGTCTTTGATCCTAACTACCGCCCGCGCCTGTGGCGTGATCAGCAGGAAGCTCAGGAGTGGATGGATAAAAGTTATCAGGTTGCTGATATCGCGTTCCCTGGTGGCGATGATCACCTCGCACTATATGGGCATACCAATGCTGATGACGTGCTCGCGCACCTTGCCCCGTTTGGCATTGGCGAAGTGGTAATGAAAAACGGCGCGGTAGGTGTGCATATTGTCAATCACCAAGGCCAGTTTATCGTTCCGGTGCAAACGGTAACTAATGTGGTGGATACCACCGCCGCTGGCGATGCGTTTAACGGCGGCTACCTGGCAGCGCGTTTGTCCGGTAAAAATGTGACTGAATCCGCCAGTTTTGGTGCCATGGTGGCCGGTACGGTTATTCAGCACCCCGGCGCTATTATTCCGGCCGACACGTTAAGAAAGGCCGTAACACCCCTTTAAGGAATATCTCAGCAGGGTAACTTTGCCCTGCTGGCTAACCGCTCATCCCCCTCCATTTACCATTTACCCGTCGTTATCACCGTTAGTCATTTATTCCACCAGACTTGATTTAATCAGGCATTCTGTGTTCCATAGCACAACCGTTATGGAGACATTTTATGCTTAAATGGATAACAGGTTTGGTTGCCGGATTAGTCCTGGCAACTAGCAGCGCGGCCATGGAAACCGCGGGTGATTGGCACGGCGAACTCAATATTCAGCCTGGTGTATCATTGCCTTTGGTACTGCATATTGCGGGCAGTGAGCCCGACTGGCAGGTTAGTCTGGATAGCCCGAACCAGGGGGCATTCGGCATCCCGGGCAGTGCCGAGAAAATGACAGATACGCAGGTAACGTTGAAGTTTGCTGCCATCGGTGCTTCTTATGAGGCGGCGCTGGAAGACGGCAAGCTGGCAGGGACATTCACTCAAAGTGGCAAGTCTTTTGCGCTGACCCTGGCCCGCCAGAGCGAGGAAGGAAAAGAGAAAGCCAAACAAGCCGCGGCACGACCTCAGCACCCTGAAGCGCCTTTTCCCTATACCGTTGAAGAGGTCAGCTACCCACATACTTCCGGGGCATTTGAGTTTGCTGCAACGCTAACTCTGCCTGACGGCAAAGGCCCATTTCCGGCAGCCATACTGGTGTCCGGCTCGGGCCCGCAGGATCGTGATGAAACCCTGATGGGACATAAGCCTTTTCTGGTGATTGCCGACCATCTGACTAAAGCCGGCATCGCGGTATTACGGTTTGATGATCGCGGTACTGCTAAAAGTGGCGGTACCTTTGCCGGAGCAACCATTGATGATTTCAGCACCGACGTGGCATCCGCTTTCGAGTACTTAAACACCCGGGATGAAATAAACCAGCAAAAGATTGGTCTAATCGGACACAGTGAGGGCGGTGTCACGGCACCACTGTTTGCAGCCCGTCAGCCAGACGTTGCATTTGTTGTGTTGCTGGCAGGATTAGGTGTGGATGGCACAACACTATGGGCAGAACAACAACGGGATATGGCGGTGGCCTACGGATTGCCCAATGGCGAGGCTATTTATCAGGCGATGCGCGTGTTTGCTGAGCAGGTGATTGCCGGGGAAAGCCCTCAGGCCATAGAGCAGGATTTACTGAGCAAAGGTTATGACAAAGCCACAGCCCAACAGTATCTTAAAGTGGTGGCTAACGAGTGGGGGCGAAGTTTTTTAACCTATCAGCCTGAAGAGGTATTGCCAAAGCTGACTATGCCGGTACTGGCATTAAATGGCGAGAAGGATTTGCAGGTGGCTGCAGCCACGAATATCGGAGGTATGGAGGCCATTTTTGCAAGCTCGGAAAACGAGGATGTAACGCTGAAAATACTGCCGGATCTTAATCACCTTTTTCAGCAGGCTGAATCCGGCCTGCCGGACGAATATGGCAGGATTAATCAGACGTTTGCGCCACAGGCGCTATTGATTATCAGTGACTGGATCAGCAGCCGGGTGGGAGAATAGTGTGAAGCAATACTGGCTGCTCCAGGTTACCGGTTGGGGACTATTCTACGCCATTGACTCAATGTTAAAAGTGGCTGCAGGCATAGCCAGCTATCCGTTATTTATCGCTGTCTTTATCCTCTATGGCTTTGCTATGGCGGCTTCACATTGTTTGCGCATCTGGTATCGCCGCTGGCAGCGCTTACCCTTGTTAAAAGTCGTTGCCGGTGTCATAACAGCATCCCTGCTTGGTGCCGGCGGCGCAACGAGTCTGATGCTCGGCACCCTGGTGGTCATCAAAAACCCGATTATCCAACAGGCCAGTGGCGCATTGGATTTGCTGTTTATTAACAATTTGCTGGTGGTTTGGGCCGTTCTGCTTATCTGGAGTGGCCTGTACTTTTTTATTACCCGGCAACGTAAAGTAGATGAGCTTGAGACGACTCAGGAAGACCTCCAGCAAAACCTGCAACAGGCGCAGTTAAACGCCTTGCCGAGTCAGTTGAATCCGCACTTTATGTTTAACTGCATTAATAATATTCGTGCACTGATATTAGAAGATGCGGCTAAGGCCAGAGAGATGCTGGCCAATCTGGCTGATATGCTAAGGTATAATCTGCAAAGTGATGCCGGGGAAACCTCATCGTTGTCTGCCGAACTGGCTATTGTTGAGACTTACGTGAGCCTGATGAAGATGCAGTATGAATCCCGTCTGGCCTACCAGGTGACGGTGGACGATAAAGTTAGCCAGGATTGCCCCGTACCGCGATTAATGCTGCAATTGCTGGTGGAGAACGCTATCAAGCATGGTATCGCCAGGCAGGTAGAGGGCGGTGTGGTTAGCGTGTCTATCGGCCTTGCCGAGCATTGCCTGCTGATTGAAGTGGCCAACCCTGGTTCACTGAAGGCCGGCCAGGGCGGTATAGGCGTTGAGAATATTCGTCAGCGGCTGGCAATACTTTATACAGAGCAGCAGGCGTTTACGCTGAGCCAACAGCAAGACAAGGTCGTGGCACGGGTACAAATACCGTATAAGGACAAACCATGCGGGTAGTCATAGTGGAAGACAGCCGACTGGCGAGACTGGAGTTGTGTGAGCAGTTGTCGCAACTGCCAAATGTCACTCTGGTGGGGCAGGCCGATACAGTGGAAAGTGCCACTGCTCTTATCGACGAAGTGCAGCCCGACCTGATTCTGCTGGACATCGACTTACCCGGAGGCACCGGCTTCGACTTACTAGAGCAACTTGAGGTATTGCCAAAAGTGGTGTTTACCACTGCCTTTGACGAATTTGCTGTGCGCTCTTTTGAAGTGGATGCGCTGGATTATTTGCTTAAACCCATTACCTTACCGCGATTAACCAAAGCCCTGGCCAAAGCTGAGGCGCAACTTGCCGCGCAAGAGGCTGTAACCACCGAGTCCAGACTGCATGGCGACAGCCAGTTGTTTTTAAAAGAGGGCGAGCAATGCTGGCTGATCAGGCTTAAACAGGTACAGCTGTTTGAATCGGTTGGTAATTACACAAGGGTTTATTTTGATCAGCATAAGCCGATGTTGAATAAGGCCATTTCGCATATTGAGGCGCGTTTGCCTGAAGCCGAATTTTTTCGCATCAACCGTTCAGAAATTATCAACCTGGCCTTTATCGACGATATTGAAGTGCCGCTTAACGGCCAGTGGCAGGTACGTATGCAAAACGGGCGTATTCTGGTGCCCTCACGCCGCCAGGCTCAGGCATTCAGGCAACGGTTATCACTGTAACCCCGCTTAAACAATGTTATCCTAATTACATAGCTACGCAGGAAGAATAAAAATGAAACCAATAGTATATGTATCCGGCACCTTTGATTTATTTCACAGTAACCATCTTAAGATGATTGAATATGGCGCTGGCTTTGGTGGTACTTTAATTGTGGGCGTTAGTACGGATGAACTTGTCTGTACCTATAAGAATCCCCCTGCAGTGCCTTATGAAGAGCGTGCGGCGATTATTTCTGCTTTAAAATACCCCAATATGGTTATCCCTCAGCGCTCGTTGGATCATACCGACCGGGTAAAAGATCTCAATATCGACGTGTTCGTGGTAGGGGATGACTGGCGCGGAAAATATGATTACCTGCGCGACTTAGGCGTAGAGGTGTACTACTTCCCTTACGGTGAAGGGGTGAGTTCCACCAGGTTAAAACAGCAAATCACCGAACAATACAATAAGTTGAAAAGCACCGCCGATAAGCACGAAAACCCGGAGATTAAAAAATCATGAAGCGAGTATTAATCACCGGGGGCAGCGGCGATTGGGCGCAGAGTTTTAAGCAGCAATACGGTAATCAATTCCACATTGATACGCCAGGGCGCAGTGAGCTGGATGTCACCAGCGAAGACTCTGTTAAAGCCTATTTTGCCGGACTTTCTGCTCCCTACGATATTGTGATCAACAATGCCGGCTCTATCCATCCTAAGCGTATTCTGGAGTCTGACAGTGCGTTGTGGGTTAATGATATTCAGGTGAATCTGGTGGGTACGTATTATGTATGTAAGTATGCGCTTACTGATTCTGAATCTACTCAGCTAATTCAGATCTCATCAACGGCTGGGTTTAATGCCTACAAGGACTGGTCGTCGTACTGTGCGTCAAAAGCCGGCGTGATCACCTTATCGAAAAGCCTCGCTGCCGATGGTTATAACTCAATTTGTTTGTGCCCCGGCGCTATTGATACCAAATTCCGCGATTACTTTGATTTACCAAACAATAATATGATGACCTGCGAACAACTCACCGGCTACGTGATGCAGGTAATCAACGGTGAATTTACACCCGGAGATGTGCTGTTTATCCGGGCTAACGAGTTTGAGTTGAACCCGTAAACAGGAATAACAAGCCAGCGTTGCAACTGTTTTGCCATAGAAAGTGAATTTATAGCGAGTCGCGGTAAACGTATTTCGCTAACGGGTGGTTACGGGCACGCAAATCGCGAATGAAAAACTGTGCTACCTTGGAAGCGCCCACCACATTTAAATGGGTATTGTAGGTTTTGCCATCCGGATAGCGGGCGTTGAGCGATATTTAAGCATTCATGCTCTCGCCCTGTTATCAGGCCCTTGTTAAATAGCGATTGCCAGGCTGGCAATCGCTCTTCCCCCTGCCAATTTGTAGTATCTGAAAAAAATTTCACTTTTTTTTTAACAAAGCCCTTGAGTTTGTCCGGGGGCTCCCCCATTTATCCACGCAGACAAGATTTTACGGCCCTTACAGGCCAACTAGGCAAAGGCCGCACGAATATTTTGTGCAGCCCAATAACACTTAAATTGAATAGTTGATTATTCAGGAGATTTGAAAATGGCAATTCGTCCTTTACACGATCGCGTTATCGTCAAGCGCGCAGAGCAAGAAAGCAAATCTGCTGGCGGTATCGTATTGACCGGTTCTGCGGCAGAAAAATCGACTCGCGGTGAAGTAATCGCTGTGGGCAACGGTCGCATTCTGGAGAATGGCGAAGTGAAAGCATTAGACGTAAAAGTCGGTGACACCGTTATTTTCAACGACGGTTACGGCGTAAAAACCGAGAAGCTGGACGATCAGGAAGTACTGATCATGAGCGAAAGCGACATTCTGGCAATCGTAGAATAATCACCCGTTAACCCGAATTAAGAGGAATTTATCATGGCAGCTAAAGAAGTACGTTTTGGTGATGACGCCCGCACAAAAATGCTGAAAGGCGTAAACATCCTGGCTAACGCAGTTAAAGTTACCTTAGGTCCTAAAGGTCGTAACGTTGTTTTAGACAAGTCGTTCGGCGCGCCAACCATCACTAAAGATGGTGTATCTGTAGCCAAAGAAATCGAGCTGGAAGACAAGTTCGAGAACATGGGCGCACAGATGGTAAAA
>DDJQ01000090.1:1104-1233 GCA_002339125.1 Alteromonadaceae bacterium UBA2620 | reverse complement strand
GGGCGCACAGATGGTAAAAGAAGTAGCGTCTAAAGCAAACGACGAAGCGGGTGACGGTACTACTACTGCAACCGTTCTGGCTCAATCAATCGTTACTGAAGGCTTAAAATCAGTTGCAGCGGGCATGAA
>DDJQ01000090.1:570-768 GCA_002339125.1 Alteromonadaceae bacterium UBA2620 | reverse complement strand
ATGGATCTGAAGCGCGGTATCGACAAAGCGGTACTGGCAGCAGTTGAAGAACTGAAAGCCCTGTCTACTGACTGTGCAGACAGCAAAGCGATTGCTCAGGTAGGTACTATCTCTGCAAACTCTGACGCCGAAGTAGGTGACATCATTGCTCAGGCAATGGAAAAAGTAGGTAAAGAAGGCGTTATCACTGTTGAAGAA
>DDJQ01000090.1:0-213 GCA_002339125.1 Alteromonadaceae bacterium UBA2620 | reverse complement strand
GGTATGCAGTTCGACCGTGGTTACTTGTCTCCATACTTTATCAACAACCAGGAAAGCGGTGCAGTAGAACTGGACAGCCCGTACATTCTGTTAGTTGATAAGAAAATCTCTAACATCCGCGAATTACTGCCTACGCTGGAAGCGGTAGCAAAAGGCGGCAAGCCTCTGCTTATCATCGCTGAAGACGTAGAAGGCGAAGCGCTGGCAACTCTG
>DDJQ01000033.1 GCA_002339125.1 Alteromonadaceae bacterium UBA2620 | reverse complement strand
CACAGATTGTCTTGTTATAAATTGCTAAAGAACAATGCGAAGCTGTTGATATCGTTACGATAATTTTTGCTTTCGCTGCTTCAGGCTTTAATGTTTAGCCCCGAAGCGGGATGCGTATATTACGCTCTTTGTTTCCAGTGTCAACAACTTTTTGAAATTTAATTTCTAAGGTTGTCACTCAAAACCGCTTCAACATTGTTTGTTTAACCTCGTTGAAGCGAGGCGCGCATTCTACGCTAATGGCTTCCTGTGTCAATGCTTTTTTTTGAGTATTTTCAAACACCGCATTTGGCTGAAAGCCGCTTCCAATAAGGCCTTAGGCGTTATTGTTGGGTTAGCGTTTTAGTGCGTTCCCCGTCGAAGTGGGACGCATTATAGAGAGTTGCACTCACAGGTCAACGGTTATTTTAAAAAAACTGTCATATTTGATTTGTTCGCTCATTAATGCAGCGAAATCACCTTATTTCCAGTATCCGAGCTTCTTTCTTAACTGAAATTTACGCCATATTCCTGGCTTATGAGGTTTAAGCTTTCCTTTATGGTTTAGTATAAAGTCATCGATAGCATCTAATACCCGTTCGCAGTTACGCCCGTCTCTGTATTTTTCATGATGCTTTACATATTCATTGATATTAGCCATTAACTCAGGCGGTCTGGCTAAAGCAGTATCCAAAGCTTGTTCTATTTGGTCGGTACTAGTGACATTAATTAGATGCGGGCCCGGATTAGTATTGCGGTAAGTCACCACTGGCTTGTCCTGCATCATAAACTCCAGAATGATTGACGAACTGTCACATAACAACACGCTTGCTTCATTGACACTTTCCAAATCAACATTGTGCAGGTATCTGACGTTTTCCAAAGATTCCGCTAAATGTTTATACCGTTCAACAATTTCGGAGCCATGTAACTTTGGATGAAAAGTTAGTACCCAATTCCAATCCCGCTCTTTAGCTAATCTTTCAATAGTCGAATACACAGCTTCAGACGAACTAATGCCTTTAGTAAACGTTGTGCCGTATAAAATAGTTGGCGGATTGGTTGCTGGTGGTTGTTTACCGTTAATATAGGTATCTACTTTACACCAACCGGTTTCATAAGCCTTAAAGCTGCCATGCTTTTGTTCCAGAAGCTTATAGGGTTCAGTACTACTTGGCCCCTGAGTACAAATTAGGTCGAACCAACCTCGGATACGAAAGTGCGAGTCTTCCTGATAGGTTTTTTCCCCTCTCTTACCAATAAAGTAACCATGAAAAACGCCAACTTTAATACCTGGGATAAAATGATAAATGTAATTACCAGGGGTAAGTGTGGCATCAGGATTATAGGCGACAAGCTCCTCAACCGTTGCCAGTCTTTTTTCATCCGGACGTAACAGATCTTCACATTCCGCTTCTAAATACCATGCAACTTCGCCCCCGCGCTTTTTAATCTCAGATTGGATTGGCCGTAATATAGAATAAGCGTAAGGTAATGCAGCAAATAGAACATAGCGCTTTGACATGAACTCTCCGTGATAATAACTATAGTTTGACACGATATTGTATCAGTATTCCTTTTAAAGAATTTCAATCTGACCACTTATCGATAAGAATGTTCGCAATAATCGTTGACGTTCGAATGTTAGCGTAGTTAATGCTTATAATAGATACCCTACCCTACAACAAATCATCTCAAAGAGAACTATATGCAAAATACGATTAGCAGCTTTAAAGGAATAACACCTGATATTGGACAGGGAGTTTATGTGGCCGATTCAGCACGACTAGTTGGTGAGATATCAATTAGTGAAGACAGCAGCATCTGGCATATGGTCGCCGCACGGGGTGATGTTAACTATATAAAGATAGGCGCACGTAGCAATATACAGGACGGCACTATTCTTCACGTTACCCGTAAATCAGCCGGCAACCCCGATGGCAACCCGCTTATCATTGGTGATGATGTTACTGTTGGTCATAAATGTATGCTGCACGGATGTACGCTGGGTAATCGTATTCTGGTGGGGATGGGCGCGATTGTAATGGACGGTGCCATCGTAGAGGATGATGTGTTTATTGGCGCAGGTACATTGGTACCGCCGAATAAACGCCTCGAAAGCGGTTATTTGTATGTGGGTAATCCTATGATACAGAAGCGGCCGTTAAAGGAAGCAGAAATGGCTTTCTTAAAACAGTCTGCCATTAACTATGTTGAGCTAAAAGACGACTACCTTGCTGAAGGTGCGTAACCCCTAACGGTTACGCAGGTATTCAATAACACTGGCTGTTGACGGCTGTTTGCCGGTCCAGATATAAAACGCCGCGGCGGCTTGCTCCACCAGCATACCCAGACCATCCAGCTGCTTTGCGGCACCCAGTTGCTCAGCATGGGCCATAAATACCGTCGCGCCATTATCCTTTGAGTACACCATATCGTAAGCAAGCTGACAGTTAGCCAGCACGGCATCGGGTACGGTGAGTAGCGTGCCGGATAAACTGGCAGAAGTAGAGTTAATCACCACATCGTAATCTGCCAACAGTTGTTTGTGGTTAACTGCTGTTACCTTTGGGTTGTTAGCATCTTCGGCGATGGCCTGTGCCTTTTCTATAGTTCGATTAAGAATGTGCAGGCTTTCAATGCCGGCATTTAGCAGCGGATGGACAACACCACGGGCAGCGCCACCCGCGCCTAACAGCAACACTTTGGTGCCTTGCAGATCTAAGCCGTTATTAGTGAGGTCTGCCACCAGCCCAATACCATCTGTATTGAAAGCACATAACTCGCCCTCGTCATTACGCATCAGCGTGTTTGCCGCTCTGGCCATTACCACGGCATCATCTTTATGCTTTGCCATGGCGCAGGCTCTTTCTTTAAAAGGTACGGTAACGTTGCAACCTACCGTTTGCGATGCGGCGAAAAAATTGTCGATAGTGGCTTCAAAGCCATCTAATGGAGCCTCTATTTTCTCGTAGCTGATATCCTCAGCACAGGATTTAGCAAACATTTGATGAATGGTTGGTGATAAACTCTGAGCAATTGGATTTCCAAAGACGGCAAACTTTTTCATGGGACTATTATCGAAACTGGGTATGGGAAAGAAAACTTCGGACAACAATACTGGTGTTACCACCCCCTATCAAGCAATAGGTGGAGAAAATACCGTCAGGCAACTGGCGAACCGGTTTTATGACATCATGGAAAATGACCCTGTGGCGGCGGAGCTTTTAGCCATTCACCCGCAACCACTGGATCGCATCCGTCATATCTTCTTTCTTTATCTTACCATGTGGCTGGGTGGTCCTAACCAATACGAACAGGAACGTGGCCATCCCCGGTTAAGGGCCAGGCACCTGCCTTATACCGTTACGCCAAAACTTAAAGCCCAATGGATGTACTGCATGCGCAAAGCCATGTATGAGTGCGTTAACGATATGAATATAGCCGATCAGTTGCTAAAGGCATTGGATCAACTTGCCGATCATATGGTTAATCGTGAAGACGAAGCCGTATAAATAAAAAAAGGCCCTTCAATGAAGGGCCAACAGGCAGTGCAAAAACACAAGGTGAAACTGATAAAACTATTTTTTAGAACTTGTAACCCGCAGAGATGGTGAATACATAAGGGTCAATATCCACGTCTACGCTACCTTTTACGTCGGCAACGGTAAATTCTGCAGTGGTGTCGATTTTGATATAACGGGCAGAAGCATTGATTGACCAGTTGTCATCAACCTGGAAATCAAAGCCAACCTGAGCTGCTAAACCAAAAGAGTTGTCCAGATCCAGATCCGTAAAGGTTTGGTCTTCCCGGGCACCGGTAAATTCTTCGTCGAAGAAAATGGTGTAGTTAACACCCACGCCAACATAAGGGGTAAAGGCGCTGTTAGTATCAAAGAAGTAAACCGCGCTAACTGTAGGTGGCAGGTGAGTAACTTCAGCCAGTTTGCCGTCGCCTAAACCCAGACCATTGTCTGCAGTATCGATAAGGGTTACGTCATGAGTAAATGGTGTGGCAGCCAGTACTTCAAGGCCCCAGTTAGAATCCAGCATGTAAACCAGGTTCAGGCCAAGCTGAGTGTTAGAATCGACCTCTACGCCCATTCCTACGTTGCCACCCAGGGCGTCTACATTAACGTTGCTTGAATCGTCGTTTGGTGAAACAGAAGTTAAACCTGCACGTACAATGATGTCGCCGGCTTCATAGGCAAATGCTGAAGGCGCAGATACTAGTGCGGCTAGAACTAGTGTAGCTAATGCTGATTTTTTCATTGTGTATTTTCTCATTCGTTTAAGTTGATGGAGGCTAATGTACGCCTCCTGACAAATAAAAATTTGATCTAAAACAAGTTTGAAAATACGTTTAAAAATCTGCGAATTAAGGTTGATCTACGTCAAAAGATACCGGCGCAAAGACTCGCTTTTACCATTGATGAGGAGTAAGCCAGTCCTGCAGTTTGGCTTCTGGTGACCCGGCAGGCGCGGCATAACCATACTCCCAGCGCGCCAGCGGCGGCATAGACATGAGGATAGACTCGGTACGTCCGCCGGTTTGTAAACCAAACAAGGTACCGCGGTCATATACCAGGTTAAACTCTACATAACGTCCACGCCGGTAAAGCTGAAACTGGCGCTCACGCTCACCGTAAGTATTGTTCTTACGTTTTTCGATAATCGGCACATAGGCATCCAGATACCCATTGCCCACGGCCTGAATATAAGCAAAGCACTGCTCAAAGTCCCACTGGTTGAGGTCATCAAAGAACAGCCCGCCAACCCCACGGGTTTCGTTGCGGTGTTTCAGATAGAAATACTCGTCGCACCACGCCTTGTGCTCGGCATAGACCGTTTCGCCGAATGGCTTACAAATTTTCTTCGCTGTGTTATGCCAGTGCTGCACATCTTCTTTAAAAGGGTAAAACGGGGTTAAATCGAAACCACCACCAAACCACCAGATTGGTGTCTCTCCCTCTTTCTCGGCGATGAAGAAACGCACATTGGCGTGCGAAGTAGGAATATAAGGATTATGGGGGTGGATCACTAATGACACGCCCATGGCCTGAAAGCTACGCCCAGCCAGTTCAGGGCGCGAAGCCGTTGCTGAGGCAGGCATTTGGGTACCATGCACGTGCGAAAAGTTTACCCCACCCTGCTCTATTACCGCGCCATTCTTAATCACCCGTGAGCGACCACCGCCACCCTCTTCCCGTTCCCAGGCATCTTCTACAAAGTGGCCCTTGCCATCGGCCAGTTCCAGGGTGTGACAGATATTGTCCTGCAAAGCCAGTAAAAACGCTTTAACCGACTCAATCGTCTGAGGCGTATCCTTTAAGGGGGTAATACTCATGTTTAATTCCGAATGGTGGTACCGGTTAAGGCATCTTTAATAGTTGAGGGTTGAGCGGCTCCGCCTACCAAACCTTCCACATAGTGAACACTGTTAGCAAAATAACTGCGGGCTTCTTCTGTGGTTCTGGCTGGTTCCTGCCCGGTCAGGTTAGCGCTGGTCGACACAATAGGACGGCCGAGTTTGTTACACAACTCCCGTGCTCCTTCGTGAGCGGTCACCCTGACAGCAATAGCATTGTGCTCGCCGGTCAGCCATGTTGGCGCCGTAGCAGACTTAGGTAATAACCAGGTTACCGGGCCGGGCCAACAGGAAAAAATACTGAATCTTTTATCCTGGGGAATGGCATTATCATCTACATAAGGCAGCAGCTGGGAATAATTAGCAGCGAGCAGAATAAGGCCTTTTTCTACCGGGCGCTGTTTTAGCGCCAGCAACGACATAACAGCCGCCTCGTTATCGGGGTCACAACCAATGCCCATTACCGCTTCAGTGGGATACACCATGAGTTGGCCACTTTCAAACGCTGCTACATCAGCATCCTGATGAACTGATTCAACGCTCATTTGTTACCTCTTTATTCTGCTTCTTGTTCGCTTTGTGCTTCTTTATAGCCACATAATGGCTGCGGGCACACTAAACGGCCCTTCTTTTCAACCAGTATAGCCCATCCGCAATCCGGACAGGACTTCTCAACCGGCGCGAAATTTACCACATAACGGCATTCAGGATAACGATTACAGGCAAAAAAGCGCTTACCGTATTTATTGGTGCGATCGAGCAGATGTCCTTTATGGCATTTAGGGCAGGTAACAGAGGTATCGGTTTGCGGTTTGGCATTTTCGATATGATGACAGGCCGGAAAATTAGTACAACCGATGAACATACCGTACCGGCCTTTTTTGATGGCCATAGACGAGCCACATTCAGGGCAATAGCTGTCTTCTATCACTTTTAATGTGGTTGTTTGATTATCGTGTAAAGGCTTGGCGTAGTGGCAATCAGGATAGCCACTACAGCCGATAAACGGGCCTGACTTGCTGTTTCTGATGCGCAGCTCTTGCCCACAGTCCGGGCAAGGCCCGTACTGATGTTCTAAAGCGTGCTCATGCGCTTCGAACAGTGAATGATCAATCTTCGACACAGCCCTACACTTCGTAATCTATAAGATTAGTGCAGTATACCGTCATGCTCTTCGAATAACAGATCTTCCATCTGCGCGTAGGCATTTTCTTTGCCCGGCACATTAAACAACACCATCAGGACCACCCACTTAAGGTCTTCTAAACAGAACTCCGGCGAGTCGATTTCCATGACTCTGTCGATGACCATTTCCCGTGTGGAAGCATCCAATACGCCAACCTGCTCAAGGAACAGTAAGAAACCCTGACATTCAACATCCAGGCGCATTTGTTCCTGCTGCGTATAAATACGGCTCAGGCTGCTGGAGATGCCTTTACAGAAATAGGGGTTAATATCAGTTTCTTGCAGCGCGGCGAGTTTTTCCAACCAGGCGAGCGCTTTGTATATCTCATCGTGATGAAATCCTGCGCGGACCAGCTCTTCGGTTAGTTCATCCTGATCGACGCGAATTTCGGTTTCACTATGGATGAAGTTTTCGAAGAGATACATGAGGATATCGAACATAGCATTTTCCCCCTCAATTTGAAGTAACCACTAAAAAGTGATTACCTAACCTCGCAAACTCTATTGTAGTGGTCTGGTCTTTTTTCAAGTCTCAAGACCAGTTTTGCGTACGGTGTCGATGCAAAAAAGCAAAGCATCTAAGTTCAACTTATCTAAAAATACGGATAATGCCAAGCTTTGGGTCGACTTTTTTTCGATTAAGTGAAGCATTACCCTGCAAGCGGTTGACTCTCATACAAAATAAGGCTTGCCGCTAACTAGCCCGAAAGCAGAGACCTTAACTACCAACAGGCCCCATAGCTCGGGTATAACCGCCGGGCACTGCCACTATCCGGCCCTGAAGCTCAAGTTCCACCAGCCGGGGCATTAAACGATTAACTGACAGACCGGTCTTCTCAACCAGATAGTCTATATTTATCGGCTCACCGGTAAATTCTTTTAGTAATGGTTCATCGTCGTCATCTTGCTGATGATTGCCACCTTCTCTCTCTAAGTCTTTTACAACCCAACCCAACTCCTCGCAAATATCGCCGCTGCTGGTGACCAGCCTGGCGCCTTGCTGAATAAGGTAATGAGGTCCCTCGCTGAGTGGATTGTTTATGTTGCCGGGCGTAGCAAATACATCGATACCCATGTCTGCGGCCAGATTGGCGGTAATCATGGAGCCACTTTTAATACGCGCCTCAATTAACAGTACCCCGCTCGACAGCGCGGCAATTAAACGGTTTCGCCGAGGAAAATGGTATGGCTTAACCGTTTCCCACGGCGGAAACTCCGACACCAGACATCCACCGTGTTCAACCAGGCTCAATGCCAGGGCCTGATGGCTGCGCGGGTAAATGCAGCCCAGCCCGCCACCAAGAATGGCTACGGTGCGCCCTGAGGTAGGATAGGCGCCCTGATGAGCCGCGCCATCAATACCAAGCGCCAGGCCGCTGGTAACCGTTATACCTGCGTCGCCAAGCTCCTTTGCCAGGCGACGCGCTGTATTTAAACCGTTAATGGTTGCCTTGCGGCTTCCCACAATGGCCAGCTGCGGCGCTGTCAGCAACTGTGCATTGCCATGGCAATAGATTATCAAAGGAGGCGAATCAAGCTGTTTTAAGCGCTCGGGGTAAACTGCATCACTCATGGCGATAATCTGATTGAGCGGGTGTTGGCAAAGCCATTGTTTAATCCGTTCAATCTCATCGCCGGGACTGTTGATAAGGGCTATTTCATTAGGCTTGAGGCCACACTGACTAAGTTCTCTAACCGGCAGACTGAATAGTTGCTCAATGGTTAATTCGAAATGGGCCAGTAGCGCAAGCCAGAATGCGGGCGATCGTTTTTTAATTAAGCTCAGACGCAGCCAGTGCTGACTAACTGATGATAATTGTTTTTGCATTAACACTCCCGTTCTCGGTACTGAGACGGGAGTGTCAGTACCGGTTATGGCTGGGCGACAATGTTGCCAGTTCGAACCATGTCACTGGCCCGGGTGATAATGCCGTAGCTGGCATTAGTGAAGGTACTGAAGATAACCAGTTCTCCCACTTTTAAAGCGGGCTGATGAACAGTACTGCCATCATCGAACACACTTACCACTACCTTGCTTTCAGTTGAGTACTTCGGTTCTTCACCATCGATGATCACCGGCCCCTGCTGATAAATACCCATCACAGTGCCTGGTTCAATTTCTTCTTCACCTAAGTCCACGATGACCACATCATATTTACCCAACAGCTCGTACTGGTGCAGATTACCCACAATAAACGCACGCTGTGATTCATCCGCTGGTTGCAACGCCATGTCGCCAGCGGTTTTCGGCTCACCGTAGAGTAACTTGTCACCACGCTTGGCTTCTGAATTAGACCCGTCAATTTTCACCAGCCACTCACCCTCAGCGCGATCTTCTACCATGCTTGCGTCGGCGATATGGTGAATTTGTACACCCAGCTCGTTGCCATCAAGGTCTTCAATTGTAGATTGCTTGCGGATCACGCGATACTGATCTCTGGCACGGCCGCTGCGACGACTCATTACCAGGTCTTCGTTTACAAAGCGAATGGAGGCATTCTTGTTGCCAAGTAAATGCGGCAGGATTTCGTACTTACCGGAATCGAGGATTTCATGATGCTGAATGTAAGGTTCGATAACCGACCAGGGTAACAGGTTGATCGGCTCGCCCTGCTTCACCGTGCGGTTGGCATTGGGTGACAGAGTAACCTGCGTTTTTTGCCTGACAACATCGAGTACCGGTTCACCGTCGACGATGCGCAGAATGAGTACATCACCCGGGTAAATAAGATGAGGGTTCAGAATTTGCGTATTGTTGCGCCACAGTTCCGGCCACAACCAGGGTTTATCCAGAAAGATACCGGCGATATCCCACAGGGTATCGTTCTTCTTGACCGTATAACGGGTTGGCGCATCGGGTTTGACCTCCAGTGCCAGCGCACAACTCGCACCGACCCAAAGCATCAGCCCAGCCAGTAAGGCCGCCCATTTTTTTGCACTTTTTAACATTATATCCCCTCGCCAATAACGTCTCGCAGCCGGCCTATGCTTGTATTATTAGATCACAATCCCCATTAATTCAGTATAGAAGCGATTAATACTGCATGAAAACGTGCTTTAAGCTAGAATACTGCCTGTTTAGGCAGGATAAGATAGCATCATCGGCCTTAGCGTATAATTCTTAATACAGAAAGAGTGTAAATATCGACAGATGGCAATATTAGACGTATTACAATTCCCCGACGAGCGCCTTCGTACAGTGGCTAAGCCCATTGATGAAGTCAACAGCGAAATTAAACAACTCGTCGCCGACATGTTTGAAACCATGCGCGAAGAAAAAGGCATTGGCCTGGCTGCAACGCAGGTTAACAGACACGTGCGCCTGGTAGTCATGGACGTCTCCGAAGAGCAAAACGAACCGCGGGTATTTATTAACCCTGAAATCGTTAACAAAGAAGGCTCAACCATCAGTGAAGAAGGCTGTTTGTCGGTACCGGGTAACTACGCTAAGGTAGATCGTGCCGAAAAAGTCACGGTAAAAGCCCTTGATGGCGAAGGCGAACCCTACGAGCTGGAAGCAGATGGCCTGCTGGCGATTTGTATTCAACACGAACTGGATCATCTGGATGGTAAGTTATTTGTAGATTACTTATCGCCCCTTAAGCGCCAGCGTATTCGCAAGAAACTCGAAAAAGAAGCCCGTCTGGCCGCTAAAGCCTGAGAGAAAGCCCTGTGACCAAGCCACTGAATATTGTTTTTGCCGGTACGCCGGACTTTGCGGCTACCCATTTAACTGGCTTGCTCAACAGCCAGCATAATGTGATAGCGGTTTACACCCAACCAGATCGGCCCGCCGGACGTGGCAAGAAGCTTACCCCCAGCGCCACCAAACAGGTGGCCGAGGCGCACAATATCCCGGTATACCAACCGGCTTCCTTAAAAAACGAAGAAGCCCAACAAGAACTCGCCGCACTGAAGCCGGATATTATGGTAGTAGTCGCCTACGGTTTACTGTTGCCCAAGGCGGTACTGGATATACCGGCGCGGGGCTGTATTAACGTACATGGCTCTATCTTGCCACGCTGGCGTGGTGCAGCGCCTATTCAGCGCAGCATCTGGGCTGGCGATAAAGAAACCGGCGTCACCATTATGCAAATGGATGAAGGGCTGGATACCGGCGCTATGTTACATATCGCCAGATTGCCAATTACCGATTCAGATACCAGCGCTACCCTGTATTCCAAACTGGCAAACATTGGCCCACAGGCCCTGGTTGAAGTACTGGATGATTTCGACGCGCTGAATGCTGAACCGCAACAGGAAGACAGCGCTACCTACGCTAAGAAGCTCAGTAAAGAAGAAGCGTTTCTTAACTGGCAGGAACCGGCCGAACAATTAAGCCGCAACGTCAGAGCATTCAACCCCTGGCCGGTTTGCTGGAGCCAGGTTAACGGCAAGAATATTAAAGTATGGCAGGCGTCTGTTAGCGAACACGCTGTCGCCAGTAAAGCTCCCGGCACCATTCTGGCTGCGGATAAATCAGGAATAGTGGTAGCCACCAGCGATAAAGCGCTGTGTATAGAGCAATTGCAGTTGCCGGGTAAAAAGCCCATGGCCATTCAGGACGTACTCAATGGTTATCAGGAATGGTTTGCGGCAGGCAGCGTGTTGCCCTGTGAGCCTGAGCAAACACAATGAAACTTCCGGCTAAAGTCGACCTTCGCGCCGATACCGCCTGGGTTATCTTTCAGGTACTGGAACAGGGAAAATCCTCCCGCGAAGCCCTAGCCATAGCTCAGGCCAGACACAGTAAACAGGATGCCGCCTGGCTACAGGAAATGGCAATGGGTGTCTTTCGCCACCTGCCACAATTACAGATATGGCTTCGGGAACTGCTCGAGCAGTCCCTTAAGGGCAGTAAGAAGATCCTTGAACATGTAATTTTGCTGGGTTTTTATCAGCAGGCTTTCAGCCGCGTGTCTGATCATGCGGCCGTTGCGGCAACGGTTAACGCCGCGGAAGTGCTCGGTGGTAAAGGTCTTAAAGGACTTATTAACGCCATACTGCGAAACTTCCAGCGTCAGCAGTTGGCCGAACAGGTTAGCGACAACCCCATTATTCAGTCTGGTTTGCCTAAGTGGCTCTACAAACGCCTTGCGAATGCTTATCCGCAGGAGCTGGAAAGCTTGTTGAGTGGTATGAATCAGCCTGCGCCTATCTGGCTCAGAGTAAACCAGCAGCAATGTACGCAACCAGATTACTGTAATGCCTTAACAGAAGCCGATATTCGCTTTGCACTCTCTGAGGCACATCCTGATGCCGTGATCCTGCTCGATAGAACGCCAATAACCACTCTGCCAGGCTTTGCCGAAGGCTGGTTCAGCGTACAGGACGGTGCAGCGCAACTGGCAGCGCCGCTGCTTGATGCACAACCAGGCGAACGTATTCTGGATTGTTGTGCAGCCCCCGGTGGTAAGAGTGCACATATTCTGGAACGCACCTCGGGGCTGGCGGAGCTGATTGCTCTGGACAGCGAAGCATCCCGTCTTACACGGATGAGCGAAAATTTACAGCGTCTGCAATTACACGCGGACTTAGTTTGCGCCGATGCAGCAGAGGTGGATGGCTGGTGGGACGGCAAACCCTTCGACCGCATTCTGTTAGATGCGCCCTGCTCTGCAACGGGCGTTATTCGCCGGCACCCGGACATACGCTGGCTACGCAAGTCAGCCGATATTGAGGTGCTGCAAGCGCTTCAGTATAAGATTCTGAGCAACCTGTGGCGCACGCTGAAGCCCGGCGGCACGTTGGTTTACGCAACCTGCTCTGTACTGCCGGTTGAAAACAAAGCGCAGATTAGCCGCTTCCTGCAAGAGCACAGCAATGCGCAGTTACTACCAATCCAACCGGGGGAAACCATCGAGCAGCCAGGGCGGCAAATTTTGCCCGGCGAGCAACAAATGGATGGTTTCTATTATGCGAGGCTGCTAAAGTCTTAATAACCAAGATTAAAAATACCTTACAACGACGATGAAAATTATCATCCTTGGCGCAGGACAGGTGGGCGGCACACTGGCTGAAAACCTGGTAGGCGAAAAAAACGAAATCACGGTGATCGATTCCGATCCCGTTATCCTGCGTGCCTTGCAGGACCGCCTCGATCTGCAGGTTGTAACCGGTGTTGGTTCCCACCCTGATGTGCTGCGTAAAGCAGGTGCCGAAGACGCCGACATGCTGATTGCTGTGACCAACAGTGACGAAAGTAACATGCTGGCCTGTCAGGTGGCTTACAGTCTGTTTAAAACCCCAACCAAAATAGCACGGGTCCGCTCCGAGCAATACATCATTTACCAGGAACAACTGTACAAGCAGCAGGACATTCCGGTTGATCATATTATTGCCCCGGAACAGCTGGTAACCCAGGCCATTAAGCGCCTGATTGATTACCCCGGCGCCCTGCAGGTAGTGGAATTTGCTGAAGGCAAAGCCAGCCTGGTAGCGGTAAAAGCCTATTACGGCGGTTTGCTGGTAGGCCATGCCCTATCTGCGCTAAAAGAACATATGCCTAATGTGGAAACCCGGGTGGCGGCCATTTACCGCCGCGGCAAACCTATCCGGCCGCTGGGTACCACCGTTATAGAAGCCGATGATGAAGTGTTTTTTATTGCCGCCACCAAGCACATTCGTGCCGTAATGAGCGAGCTGCAAAAACTGGAGTCGAGCTATAAACGCATCATGATTGCCGGTGGTGGCTTAATTGGTGCCGGTCTGGCTAAGCGCCTGGAGCACAATCACAACGTTAAGCTCATCGAGTACAGCCCGGAACGAGCGCAGTATTTGTCTGCCCATCTGGATAAAACCATTGTGTTCAGCGGCGATGCCTCTGACTCTACACTGTTGAGTGAAGAAGGCGTAGAACAGGTGGATGCGTTTATTGCCGTCACCAACGACGATGAAGCGAATATTATGTCGGCCATGCTGGCTAAGCGCATGGGCGCACAAAAAGCCATGGTGCTGATCCAACGCAGCGCCTATGTGGATCTGGTTCAGGGCGGCGAGATCGATATCGCCTTTTCCCCTCAACAAGCCACCATCTCCGCTTTGCTTACTCATGTTCGCCGAGGGGATATAGTTAATGTGTACTCACTTCGCCGCGGCGCCGCAGAAGCTATAGAAGCCATCGCACATGGTGATAAAAATACGTCAAAGGTGGTAGGCCGCGAAATTGGCAGTATTAAATTACCCCCCGGCACCACCATTGGTGCCATTGTACGCGAAGAGCAGGTTATTATTGCCCACAGTGATACTGTGATAGAAGCCAACGACCACGTCATTTTGTTTTTGGTTGATAAAAAGTATATCAATGATGTGGAGCGTTTGTTCCAGCCAAGCGCATTCTTTTTTGGCTAAAGATCGTTCAGTTTGCTTGCAAAACACGTCTAAACTGATAGATTTTACTGTGTTGTGAAGTTAATCAGGATGTTGAATTTTCGCTAGGGAGTATTGCGAATTACAGCGGTTTTCCTTGTTTATACGACGCCGTTGCCGGTGAGGTTAAGTACATAATCACTCGAACGTTTTTACTGAAACGTGATACCCCATCGGTTTCCTTAATTGTTAGTATTGTATGAGAGGGATCCGTGAAAACTATCAATTCAAAGGTTGTAAAACCGTTCAAGCAAACCCCTATTAAATCACTGAAGCTGTTAACCATTGCCAGCGCTTTGGCTTTTCAAACGGCGTGTATGTCAACCAACCCGATGATGGGCGGCAGTGACAGCACCGTTACCGGCGCCGCTGGTGGTGCAAATGCGTCGGAAAACAATACCGCTCTGGAAAAATGCGATACCCCATTGGGTACCGCTTCGATATTTGAAGACACCACCTTGCCCTGGTGGCAGGATTACCGCAGAACCTACCCTAAAGTTGGCAGTACAGTTCCGATTCTTCGCCTGATGATTCAACAGTCAAACTGCTTTGTGATTGTTGAGCGTGGTCGGGCAATGAATGCGATGAACAGAGAGCGTCAGTTAATGCAATCCGGCCAGCTACGTAACACCAGTAATATTGGCGCAGGTCAGATGGTAGCTGCAGATTATACGGTAAGTCCGGAGGTTATGTTTGCTGAAAAAACAAGCTCAGGAAAAGCTATTGGTGGGGCGTTACTGGGCGGTCTGGGCTCCCTGGTGGGTGGTGCCTTCGACAAAAACGAAGCTGCTACAACGTTAATGCTGATCGATAACCGCTCAGGTGTGCAGCTATCATCCTCTTACGGCTCATCGTCGAACTATGATTTTGGCATGTTTGCCGGGATGTTTGGTGGTGGTGTAGGCGGTGCAGGTGGAGCGTACTCAAAGACACCTGAAGGTAAGATGCTGACAACCGCATTCGCCGACTCGTTTAATAATATGGTTAAAGCACTGAGGAACTACAAAGCTCAGGAAGTCGAAGGTGGCCTTGGAAACGGTGGCTCTCTATCGGTGAGTGGTGCACAGGACGCTAAGCCACAAACCCAGCCAATTCCTCAGGAGCCAAGCCCGCCGCTGGTATCAACAGCGGTTTATGTGGAACCCACGCCGGCATCAACTTCTGTGAATCGCAGTAAAAACTATAACTTTGATATAGAAGAATATGACGAAGATGCTTTTAATCAGTATTTTGAATGGCTTAAAAATACCGGACCATTAGTAACAGCATTTGCTAGTTTTGACCCTGAAAATAACAGCAATGCATTTGGCGGTATGTCCATTTCTTCGGTTGCAACAATGCTTCTTGGTCAACTGGATACTTATCGTATCGAATTAGAGGCCTGGCCATATGAAGCTAGGGCTGAAGCCTGGCGAGTTATGGGTAAACGTATTGAGAGCCACAGCAAAATATTCGAACGCAATCGTCAAATGGCGTTGAAAAACGAACGGTTATCAGAAGACGTTCGCTATATGATTTCTGATATCCAGCTTGTTACCAAGGATAACTTATTTCCTGAAGGTATTTAGCCCCGCCAGAACGTTGGCGAGAACAATACCAGTAAGGAAAAGACTTCCAGTCGACCAAACAGCATGGCGGTAACCAGTAACCACTTACCGCCATCGCTGACATCGGCAAAGGTGCCCGCAACCGAACCCAGCCCAGGGCCAAGGTTGTTTAAGGTAGCTGCTGTTGCAGTGAAGGCAGTGATATTATCCAGTCCGGTAGCAATCAGGCCTATCATGATCACCACAAACACAATTGCGTAAGCAGAGAAGAAGCCCCATACCGCTTCTACTACCCTGTCTGGCATCGCACGTTCTCCGAGCTTAACGGAGTAAACGGCTTTAGGATGGATCAGCCGGTCGATTTCCCGTTTGCCTTGCAGAAACAACAGATAAACCCGGATCACTTTTAACCCGCCACCAGTAGAGCCGGCGCAGCCACCAATGAAGCTGGAAAAAATCAGCAATATAGGCAGAAATGACGGCCAGTTTGCAAAATCGGTGGTAGCGAATCCGGCAGTAGTACTGATCGATACGGCCTGGATAACGGCCTGATCCAGAGCTTCCTCAGCGTCGCTGAAATGATTGTGGAAAACCAGCACCATAAAACATACGCTAATCAGTGCCGCCTGAATAAATAGAAAGGCCTTTAATTCAGGGTCCTGCCAGTACCCTTTTAATGACCGGCCACTGGCTGCAGCGTAATGCAGCGAAAAGTTAAAGGCGGCGATAATCAAAAACAGGGCACAAATGGCGTTAACCACCGGACTGTCAAAATAACCCAGGCTGGCATCGTGGGTAGAAAACCCGCCAATGGCGATGGTCGAAAAGGAATGACATATGGCGTCGAACCAGTTCATCCCGGCAAACCAGTAAGCCAGCGTGCACGCAGTGGTCAGCGATAAATAGATATACCAGAGATGCTTGGCAGTATCGGCTATACGCGGGGTCATTTTAGAGTCTTTCACCGGCCCGGGTGTTTCGGCCCGGTACAGCTGCATTCCCCCTACGCCCAGAATTGGCAGAATAGCCACCGCCAGCACGATGATCCCCATACCGCCCAGCCATTGCAGTTGCTGCCGGTAAAACTGTACGGAATGGGGCAGAAAATCAATCCCTTCAATTACCGTTGCCCCGGTGGTGGTTAAGCCCGAAAACGATTCAAAAAACGCATCGGTTACGGTCATAGAAGGTTGTTCGAGAAGAATAAACGGAATAGCACCGAAACTGGCCAGTACCGACCAGAATAACACCACAATCAAAAAGCCTTCGCGGGCTCTCAGGTCCTGGCGATGGCTGCGATTGGGATACCAAAACGCGCAACCGGTCAGTATACATAGAATAAAAGCCAGGAAGAATGGCAAACCACTACCGTCTTCGTAAATCAGAGAAACGATCGCTGGTGGGATCATGGTGACTGAGAATAGTGCAACCAGTAACCCTAAAATACGAATGATAGCGCGATAATGCATTATAGTATGTTGGCTATTTTTTATGTTATTGAATTGATGCAGCTCTCACTATATAGCGAAAGCTACATACAACCAAGAGACTCTTCAGTATTACGTCTGCATAGCAAACACTGCCTGCACCATCTTATCGAGCCCTTCCCCTACTTCCAGCAGGTTCTGGCCAAGCATGTAGGCAGGTGTTGTAACCAGTTTAGCTTCGCTATCAATAATAACCTCGGTCACAGCACAGTTTTGATGTTTGATGCCAAATTGCTCCAGCGCTTCTGCAGTTCCGGCGTCGTTACCAATGGTCAGGTTTACGCTGTTGCCATACACCTTTGCGGCCAGCGCCGGTGCAATACAGGCATAAGCAGCCGGTTTACCAGCGTCGGCAAAAGCTTTACAAACTGAGAGTACATCGGCGTCAAATTCACATTCGGCGCCATCGACCGCGAAGGTGCACAGGTTTTTAGCTGCGCCAAAACCACCCGGTAAAATTAACAAATCAAAGTCGTCAACGTTACACTCAGTTATGGCCTGAACCTTGCCGCGGGTGATACGCGCTGACTCCACCAGTACATTACGCGATTCACCTTCTGCCACTTCCCCTGTCAGGTGATTAATCACGTGCAACTGCGGCTTGTCCGGAGCAAAACACTGGTAACTGCCACCGTGTTTCAGAATACTTTGCAGCGTTAGCACGGACTCATGAATTTCGGCGCCGTCGTAAACGCCACACCCACTCAGAATTACAGCTACTTTTTTCATGATCTTGTCTCCATACTGTGTCTTTTCTGGCTTATGCAATTTCATTTTATGAATTGCCTTTAACCAATTAAAATTTTATCAACCAAAACTAGGATTTCTACTGGTATATGCTAAATTATCCTCTGTACCAGCGCCTGCCTAAATAATAGACAGCTTGGTTATCCACAATAATATATGGAAATAATAAAGCAGGATATAGTCCGCAAAAATTTTATTTTTCCCTTACTTTTCATAAAGATCTGCTACCAATATCGTAGCGATCTGATCGCGAAAAATTTACGTTGATCACATTAGATCACAAAGTTATCCACAACCACTGGGATCGCAATAGTAGCCATCACTAAAGGTGTATGGCATGCTTCGCCACAGACCATAGCAAAAGAAGATTTTAATCATGTCATCCCCTTCAAAGCCCCCGTTTATCCTCGTCGATGGGTCGTCATACCTGTTCAGAGCTTTTCATGGATTACCACCGCTGACCAATACCAAGGGTCAGGATACAGGCGCGATCTATGGCGTGATCAATATGCTCAAAAGCTTGATTAAACAGTACAACCCAACGCATATTGGCGTGGTATTCGATGCCAAGGGAAAGACCTTTCGGGATGATATCTATCCGGAATACAAGGCTAACCGCCCTCCCATGCCCGATGAGCTGCGCTCGCAAATAGCACCGCTGCACGATATTATTAAAGCCATGGGCTTACCGCTGATTATCGAAGACGGGGTAGAAGCTGACGACGTAATCGGTACCCTCGCCCGCCAGGCCGGTGAACAGGGCATAGACACCCTGATCAGCACCGGCGATAAGGACATGGCTCAGTTAGTCAATGAGCACGTAACATTAATCAATACCATGAACAACCAGTTGATGGACGTTCAGGGTGTGCAGGATAAGTTTGGGATCCCGCCAGAACTGGTCATCGACTTCCTCGCACTCAAAGGGGATAAAGTCGATAATATTCCTGGTGTACCGGGTGTTGGGGATAAGAGCGCCCAGGGACTATTAAATGGTATTGGTGGCATCGAAGCCATCTATCAAAACCTGGATAAAATTGCCGAACTGGATTTTCGCGGTGCCAAAACACTGGGCAAGAAAATGGCTGAGTTTGAGGAACAGGCCCGTTTATCCTACAAACTGGCAACCATCGATGTAGATCTCAACCTCGACTATTCGCCACAAACCCTTACTCCTGAACAGGCCGATAACGACAAACTGGCCGACTTGTACAGCGAATATGAATTCAAGCGCTGGTACACCGAAGTCACCAGCAGCCAGGCCACACCGGCAGCAACAGATTCAGACAGTCAAAGTAAAGATACTGGTGAAGAGGAAGTCGCCGCTACTGATATTGAGACGGACTACACTACGATTCTCGACGAAGCCACATTCAACCAGTGGTTTGAAAAAATCCAACAAGCCGACATTGTTGCCTTTGATACCGAAACAACCAGCCTCGACTATATGGAAGCCGAGCTGGTAGGGATGTCTTTTTGTATGGAGCCTGGCGTTGCCGCATACCTGCCGGTTGCACATGATTATCCGGATGCTCCGGAGCAGCTATCCAGAGACTGGGTACTTCAGCAGTTAAAACCCTGGCTGGAGGATGCCTCCCGGATCAAGGTTGGCCAGCACCTCAAGTACGACAAAAATGTACTGGCTAATTACGACATAACCCTTGATGGCATTGGCTTCGATACCATGCTGGAGTCTTATGTATTAAACAGCACAGGTAGTCGCCACGATATGGATACTCTGGCGCAAAACTACCTGAATCACCGTACCGTTCATTATGAAGAGATCGCAGGTAAAGGGGCTAAACAGCTTACCTTTAATCAGATCGATCTGGAACAAGCCGCCTTTTATGCCGCAGAAGATGCCGACATTACCCTGCGTTTACACGAAGTCCTGTGGCCAAAGGTATCATCTGAAGACACCCTGAAAAAGATCCTGCAGGAAATTGAAGTACCGCTGGCCTCTATTCTTTCCCGCATGGAACAACAGGGTGTACTGATAGACAGTCAGCAATTAGGTCAGCAAAGTCAGCAACTGGCTACCCGCATCATGGAACTGGAAAAAGAAGTGCATGAAATGGCCGGCGAGGCGTTTAATCTGGGCTCCACCAAACAACTCCAACATATACTGTTCGAGAAGATGGAGCTACCGGTAGTTAAAAAGACGCCTAAAGGCGCGCCTTCAACTTCTGAAGAAGTGTTGCAGGAACTGGCACTGGACTACCCTCTGCCGGCGCTGATTATGGAATACCGCGGTCTGACCAAGCTTAAAAACACCTACACGGATAAGCTGCCGAAGATGATTAACCATCGCACCGGTCGTGTTCACACCTCTTATCATCAGGCCGTTACCGCCACCGGCCGGCTATCGTCTACGGATCCTAACTTACAGAATATCCCTATTCGTAACGAAGAAGGCCGCCGGGTGCGTAAAGCCTTTATCGCTCGTGACGGATACAAGATTGTGGCAGCCGACTACTCGCAAATCGAGTTGCGGATTATGGCTCACTTGTCCGGCGATCAGGGCCTGCTCGACGCCTTTGCCCATGGCAAGGATATTCACCGCGCCACCGCATCCGAGGTGTTTAATGTTGCTGAGGATGACGTTACCGATAACCAGCGCCGCAGCGCCAAAGCAATTAACTTTGGTTTGATCTACGGAATGTCTGCCTTTGGTCTGGCTAAACAGTTACATGTTAGCCGTCAGGAAGCCCAGGAATATATGGATCTGTATTTCAAGCGTTACCCCGGCGTGCTCGATTATATGGATCGTACCCGTGACTTTGCCAAACAACATGGTTATGTCGAAACCGTATTTGGCCGCCGGTTGTATTTGCCGGAAATCAAATCGAGCAACGGTGCGCGTCGCAAAGGTGCCGAACGGGCGGCAATCAATGCCCCCATGCAGGGTACGGCTGCCGACGTAATAAAAATGGCTATGATCCAGGTGGATGACTGGATCCGCAGCACCGACAGCGACGACGTAGTGATGATCATGCAGGTGCACGATGAACTGGTATTCGAAATCAAACAGGACACCCTGAATACCAACGTGGCAACCATTGTGGAACTGATGGAACAGGCAGCAACGCTGTCGGTACCACTGAAAGTAGAAGCCGGAAATGGCGAAAACTGGGAAGAAGCACACTAAAAAGGTAATTAGCTTTCAGAAAAAACGTAACTATTGTTGAATATTACGGCAAGTCACCGGTTACATAAGTAATAAAATTACATTTTTGACTTGCCGTTTTCGTTTAGCTTAGGTAGTCTTACCACTGTAGGGTACAGAGGTGAGAAATCATTTTTCAAACCTTTGATTTGAGCTCCGGTGTTTACCGGAGCTTTTTTTATGTCTGGAATAAAACTGCAGGCGGGCCTGTTCAAGCTGTCCGTAAAGTATTTCAACCTTCCTCAACACGCCTGAACAACGATTTTTTCACGCTTAAGATGCTGATAAATAAAAAGAATAAAATTAATTCAAAAATAAATGAATTATTTCTGAACTTTCGGTGTGATTACGTACTCTTATAATCGGTTTTTTTATGTGTTTTCTCTCAGTCCTTAGCCCCATTCTATGAATGGGGTTATTTTTTTGGGCGCTACTAATCAGCGCTAACTTCCTCATCCGCCGGCTTATCTTCGATCAGACCAAACCATTGGTTCAGCACTGCTTCAAATTCAGGTAAACCGTGTTTATTTAAGGCTGAAAAAGTCTGCACAGTGACGTCACCACAAAATGCCAGCGCCGCTTCCCTGGCCATCAGTAATTGCGCTTTGCGTTTACCGGATTTTAGTTTGTCGGCTTTGGTCAATAACGCCAGAACCGGGATCCCAGCGTCCACCGCCCAATGGATAAGATCCTGGTCGATATCTTTGTAAGGATGACGAATATCCATTAGTACAACCAGGCCCTTCAGGCTTTTGCGCTGTTGTAAGTACTCACCAAGGGAACGCTGCCATTTTTGTTTCATAGCCAGCGGTACTTTGGCATAACCGTATCCGGGCAAATCCACCAGGCGCTTATCGGCTTCCAGCTCAAACACGTTAATAAGCTGAGTGCGGCCTGGAGTTTTACTGGTTCTGGCCAGATTCTTCTGCCGGGTCAGTGTGTTTAAAGCGCTGGACTTACCGGCATTCGACCGTCCGGCGAAGGCGACCTCAATACCGCTATCATCTTTAAGGTGCTTAATGTCGGGTGCGCTGGTAAAAAATTTTGCTTTGCTGTAATAACTCATGGGGTACTCATAATGTCAGAACGTCTGCTACATTAGTCGTAGTTCAATATTAAACCGATGTTATTCCATAGTTTTAGCATGGAATAGGTTTTTCTGACGCGTTAAATGTGTAAAATACGCATGATATCACGTATATCACATCAGCCGTTGGATCCTTGTAAGAGAAAAATTATGAAAAAACTGTGTTTGTTGGTTTGTTTAACCCTTGGGTTTACCACTTCTGTTACTGCCGAAGGAGACCCTGAAGCTGGTAAAGCAAAATCAGCTGTCTGTGCTGCCTGTCACGGACCTGATGGAAACAGTATGATCGATATCAATCCTAAGATTGCCGGTCAGCACCAGAACTATCTGGTAAAACAATTAACCGAATTCCGCTTAGCCTCTTCTACCGGTGGCGAAGAAGGTCGTAATAATGCCGTGATGAACGGTATGGCTGCCCCGCTGAGCGATCAGGACATTGCCGATCTGGCGGCTTACTTCTCAAGCCAGGAAGCAACACCGGGCTCTACTCCTGAAAACTTTGTTGAGCCTGGCGAAGCACTGTACCGCGGTGGTGATGCTGAACGTGGTGTTACAGCTTGTATTGCCTGTCACGGCCCAAGTGGTAACGGTATGCAGTTAGCAGGTTTCCCTGATATCAGCGGTCAGCATGCAGCCTACACTACAGCTCAGTTAAAAGCCTTCCGCGCCGGCGAACGTCATAACGACATGAACGGCATGATGCGTGACGTAGCCTCTAAACTGACTGACGAAGACATCGAAATCCTGGCGAATTACATCGCGGGCTTACACTAAAATTTTCCGTACTGACCAAAGCTTACACGCCATTGTTAATAAAATGTAACACGTAGTGTTGTAATTTATTACAGTTCGTGTAAGCTAGTTTGCGTCGTGAAACCTGTTGTGAAACAGCCCGACAATAACAACAAAAATAAAAAGTCAGTCCACGGATGAATTCATAAAGTGTCAGGAAGACCCAGAACAAAAAATGCTCTGTGAAAAAGAAAAATAAGGGGAGCACTGCAGGAAAGCCAGCCGCACAGAGAAGTGCACTAACGGGAGAGGTGTCATCTGACACTCAATTAACAAGGTGATGGTGTGATAACATCACCTTTTTTATTGCAGTAAATCATGTTTAATTGCCCACTTTGCCAGTCTAAACAATACGTTCAGTTTCATCAGGATAAAAAACGTACCTACTTGCGCTGCAATCAGTGTCTGTTGGTGTTTGTCGATCCGCAATTCTTACCAGACCCGGAACAGGAACTGGCTGAGTATCGCCTGCATCAGAATAGCCTCGAAGACGAAGGCTACCTACGCTACCTTAATCGTTTAGTAGACTGTATTACGCCACATCTGAATACGAATGCTAAAGTGTTGGATTACGGCTCAGGCCCCTGCCCGGCACTGGCGCACTTACTTAACAAAGCGGGCTTTGATGCTGATTGTTTTGACCCCTTTTTTGGCCCGGATGAAATCCCCGGCACCAGCTATGATTTGATCACGGCGACAGAATCTATCGAACATTTCCACTCACCGGCAACAGAATGGCAGCGCTGGATGGAACTACTCGCGCCCGAGGGGTGGCTGGCCATCATGACCAAGCGGGTGCTGAGTGCCGAAAAATTTGCCAACTGGCATTATAAGAACGACCCCACGCACGTCAGCTTCTTTTCTGTTGAAACCTTTACCTGGCTGGCCCGGGAGTATCAGTTAAATGTGATCTTTCCCGACCGCGACATTGTATTGATGCAGAAGCTCGCGTAATAACGCGTTATAATGGTAGCTATTAAACACTGCACCAGAGCGCAGGAGCTCGACAAAACACTATGGCAAAAAAGAAAAAATCCAGAAAGGTAGGTTTGATTGGCGTTCGTAAGAACCCTGATCATGTTAATACCAAGTCTTCTGAACGGCCTAAAAAGCACAAAGGCAAAGCCCCGGGTAGCCGACATAATGTTGAACAGAAGAAGGCTGATAAAGCCGCTTCCAATTCCAACAAAGACCCGCGCTTAGGCAGTAAGAAACCGGTGCCACTGATCAAATCAGTACCGGCTAAGATTGAAAAGCGCAAGTTTGCTACCCCGGCTGAAGAATTAGCGGCCATTGAGGCTGATGATCGTCTGGCCAGCTTACTGGATAAACTGGATGACGGTGAGAAGATAACCAAGGAGCAGCAGCACTATGTGGATACCACTATGGCTCGCCATAAAGTGTTGTGTGACCTGATGGGTATCAGTGATGACGAAGATGAGGAAGACGAAATCGACGAATTAGATGCACTCGATGCATTGAAACTGGACGACTACGAGAAATAACTATGCTTTGGATAATTCTGGTTAGCATTGGTCTGCTGATCATCGCCGGGCTGGGTGTTTACGCCGGCAAACTGGTTTTTCAGTTACAGCAGCAAAACGCTCGCCAAAAGGATGCCCGTGAAAAGCGCCTGGTAGTGATGTTTGAAAGTATTCACACCATTGCCAGAGCAATGCAGCAGCAACAGTGTAACGTATCAGAAGGTACCATACGTATCTGCCGATTACTCAGGGCACTCCCGGAAGAAGCTCGTGACTATTCGGATGAGTATCCGGCTATTCATACACTGTTTACTGAAGTTAGCGGTTTTGCCATTTTAGAAGACCGTAAAGCGTTATCCAAACAGCAGCGCTTCAATGAAGACAAAGCCCGGGAAGCTATCGAAGAGCAACACGAAACGCCGGTATTAAAAGAGCTGCCGGCTATTATCGCCTACTGTGAAGAGCGCTATCCGCAGTTAGCCAATTCCCGCACGCTTTCGTAACAATGACAGTCTGTGGTGTGGTCGTTGACCATGCCCACAGCCTGCATAAATGCATAGCAAATCGTCTCGCCAACAAATTTAAAACCCGCTTTTTTGAGTGCCTTTGCCATTGCCTTTGATTCTTCGGTACTGGTAGGCGCGTCGCGGTAATCCTGCCACTGATTGACCACAGTTTTATGGTTGGTGAACTGCCAGATAAAGTCACTGAATTCGATGTTTTCAGTAAGAGCCAGATAGGCTCTGGCGTTAGTAATAATGGCATTAATTTTTGCCCGGCTGCGAATAATCTGTGGATTTTGTAGCAATCGCTCTACATCCTGGTCGTTCATGGCGGCAATTTTTACCGGATCGAACTGATGAAAGGCCGCTTCAAACCCCGCCTGTTTTTTTAAAATCGTAATCCAGCTCAGGCCGGCCTGCTGTCCATCCAGACACAGTTTTGCAAACAGCTGCTGGGAGTCATATTCAGGCCGCCCCCATACTTCATCATGGTATTGCTGATAAATCGGATCGTCCGACACCCAGCCACACCGAATAACACTTTCACTCATTTTTCTCTCCTGTGATAGGACAACCGTAATACTCTTCGCTGTACAACGCCGGTTTTGTTGGAATAAACCGGACTTTTTAGTCAACAAGCGGGTAATTAAGCCACCCTAGGCCTACATTCATGGCCTGACAAAATGTATACTAACCCACCTCTTTAAGTCATCAGTCAGTTATATTCGTTAATGTATGCACAAGTACGATATTAAAACATTTCAGGGCTTGATCCTTGCCTTACAGGATTACTGGGCCAGACAAGGTTGTGTGATTATTCAACCACTGGATATGGAAGTTGGAGCAGGTACCTTTCACCCTATGACGTTCCTGCGTTCGTTGGGCCCGGAGCCTATTAGCAGTGCTTACGTGCAACCAAGCCGACGCCCTACTGACGGTCGCTATGGTGAAAACCCTAACCGTCTGCAGCATTACTATCAGTTTCAGGTCATGCTCAAGCCTTCTCCGGATAACTTCCAGGAGCTTTATTTAGGCTCGTTAAAAGAGCTTGGCTTCGACCCACTGGTGCACGACATTCGCTTTGTAGAAGATAACTGGGAATCACCTACCCTGGGTGCATGGGGTCTGGGCTGGGAAATCTGGCTGAATGGTATGGAAGTGACCCAATTTACCTACTTCCAGCAAGTGGGTGGCCTTGAGTGTAAACCTGTTACCGGTGAGATCACTTACGGTCTTGAGCGTCTGGCCATGTATATCCAGGGCGTCGACAGCATTTACGATCTGGTCTGGACTGACGGCCCAATGGGTAAAGTGACCTACGGCGATGTGTTCCACCAGAACGAAGTGGAGCAATCCACCTATAACTTTGAATATGCCAACGTTGACGTCATGTTCAGAACGTTTGATGAGTGCGAAACGGCTTGTCAAATGCTGATTGAAAAGAATCTGCCGTTACCGGCTTATGAGCAGGTAATGAAAGCATCCCATGCATTTAACCTGCTGGATGCCCGCCACGCGATATCTGTTACGGAGAGACAACGTTACATCTTACGCGTTAGAACCCTTGCCAAAGCCGTTGCACAAGCTTATTACAATGCCCGTGAAGAGCTTGGTTTCCCGCTGTGTAAGAAGGAGCAGTAAAAGGTGCGCACCGAAAATTTATTAGTTGAACTGGGTACCGAAGAGCTACCCCCGAAAGCCCTTATCCAACTGGGCTCAAGCTTTGCCGATAACATCAAAGATGCGTTAAGCGCAGCAGAGCTGGGTTACAGCAATGTTCAGTGGTTTGCCGCGCCGCGTCGTTTGGCTGTGTACGTTACAACCCTGGCCGAATCACAGCAGGATAAAGTAGTAGAAAAACGCGGCCCTGCCGTCTCTGCCGCCTTTGACGCAGACGGCAATCCAACCAAAGCAGCCATGGGCTGGGCCCGCGGTAATGGTATCAGTGTTGAAGATGCTGACCGTCTGGTTACCGATAAAGGCGAATGGCTGATGTACAAGGCCGAAGTAAAAGGCCAGAAGATTAGTGAGCTGCTGGAAGACATTGTCAGTCAGGCGATTGCTAAACTACCAATCCCTAAACCAATGAAATGGGGTGACTACAACACCCAGTTTATTCGCCCGGTACACACGCTGTGTGCGCTTTATGGTGATGAACTGATTGATATCGCTACGCTTGGATTAAGCAGTGCCAGAACAATTCAGGGCCACCGTTTTCACGGTGAGAAAACCTTTGAACTGGATCACGCTGATAATTACCAGAGTGCGTTGAAAGCCCATTATGTTGTAGCCGATTTCGCCAGCCGCGCAACCAGCATTGCTGAATCACTGAATGCTAAAGCCGACGAACTGGGCCTGATTGCCGATTACGATGAAAGCCTGTTAAACGAAATCGCAGCATTGGTTGAGTGGCCGGTGGTGTTGCAGGCAGGTTTCGACGAAGCTTTCCTGGAAGTGCCAAAAGAAGCCCTGATTTACACCATGAAAGGCGATCAGAAATACGTGCCTTTGCTGAATAAAGACGGCTCTTTATCCAATAAATTCTTGTTTGTTACCAATATCGAGAGTCACGATCCGATTCAGATTATTCACGGTAACGAAAAGGTCATCCGCCCGCGCCTTGCAGATGCCGAGTTTTTCTTTAATACCGACAAAAAGCAATCTCTCGAGTCACGTTTAGCTTCTCTTGAGTCAGTGCTGTTTCAGAAGCAGCTAGGGACTTTAAAGGAAAAGTCGGATCGCATTGCGGCGTTATCGGGTTACATTGCCGATATCATTGGTGCAGATAATGCCCACGCGCAACGTGCAGGTCTGTTATCCAAAACCGATCTGATGACTGACATGGTCATGGAGTTTCCGGATGTGCAGGGCGTTATGGGTAAATACTATGCTTTGCACGATGGTGAGCCAGCGCCGGTTGCCAATGCGTTATACGAGCAGTATTTGCCACGCTTTGCCGGCGACGAATTACCTGAAGCGCCGGAAAGTGCTGCAGTGGCACTTGCTGATAAGTTCGATACGCTGGTAGGTATTTTTGGTATAGGCCAGTTACCTAAAGGCGATAAAGACCCGTTTGCGCTGCGTCGTGCTGCCATTGGTGTATTACGGATTATCACCGAAAAATCATTACTGATTGACCTTCAGGATGTGGTTGCTAAGGCCGCTGAGATTTACAGTGATAAGCTTACCAATCAGGACGTCATCGAACAGGTAGTCGATTTCGTATTAGGCCGCTTTAATGCCCTGCTACACGATCAGGATGTGGAAACCGACGTTATTCAGGCCGTTTCTGCCCGTCGCCCTACACAGCCAACCGATTACTTAGCGCGCGTTAACGCTGTTGCCGGCTTTAAGCAAAATGAAGCCGCGGAGGCGCTGGCCGCTGCCAACAAGCGGGTAGCGAATATTCTTGCCAAGAATAACGTTGAGGGTGATCAGAAAGTTGATGAGGCATTGCTCTCAGAAGATGCAGAAGTCGCCTTGTATAACGATATTAAAGCGATTCAGGACGGTATTCACAGCCATGCGGCTAACCGTGAATACACTGAAGTACTGGCTCAGCTGGCAACGTTACGCCCTAGTATCGATGCTTTCTTTGATAACGTAATGGTGATGGCCGACGACCCGGCAGTAAAAACAAACCGCCTGGCGTTGCTGTTATTACTGCGTAGTCTGTTTATCACTACCGCAGACATTTCGTTATTAGCCAAATAACAATAAAGTACATTAAAGGGCACCAGGCGTGCCCTTTTTTATTTTCTTTAGTTTGGAGTCAATCATGCAAAAACGTTGGCTAGCTCTGCCGTTATCCCTGTTGATGACAGCCTGTACGCAAACCGGTCAGTACCCCGTCTTTCAGGAAAAACAGCCAGAAATTGTATTTTCAGACTGGTACCTGCGTGGTGTATTTAACTGGTGGGAAGCCAAACCGGCTTATCAATTACAGCGCGGTAGTAATGGCTGGTACGTGGATGTTGAACTGATTGCCGATGAGCAGCCCTACGACTTTAAGTTTTCCAATGCCAACTGGACAACCGGTCAAACCTGTGGCGCCAGTTATAAAGGTCTGGCCATTGCACTTAAACAATCCATGTCGCTAACCTGCGGCGCAGAAGCCGCTAACATGCGCTTTACGCCACCTCGCACTGCAACCTACAGATTCACGGTGAAAGGCAGCCCGAATACCAGTTTGATGCTGAATATCACCGCCCTTTAAGCGGGAAGCAAATATAAAAAAAACGGCGACTCAATATTCAATTGATGTCGCCGTTTTTGTTTTAAGGTTATTGATGACTAACGTTATCGCAGTGGATAGGCATGGGCTGAGGCGCGGAATATGCTATTCATAAACATCACATTTAAGCCGTCAAGATAAGCCCTGACTGTTGGCTCCTGGGTATAAGCGATAACCATCCCCCGACCCATAGGTTGGTGGATCAGAAACGGCTTATAAGCGCTCTGCGTTTTAAACTCATCCCAGATATAACCACTGGCTACCACTTCCTCCTGGCCCTTAAACCAGGCCACGTTTTTACCGGACTCCAGTTTGATTGGGCTGTAAATATCGTTACCGGTAACCATAGCCACCACTTCGGAATTCACCCCTGCGGTAAGCCAGTGCTCCTGGTCAACTTCAACCCGGGTAAGAATACCCGCCACATAGTCTGGTAGTTCCTGCTCGTTTTCTATGGCGTTGAGGAAACCTTGTCGGTTTTCGATGGTGGTACCCTCGACCACGTCACCATCACCCTTTGCGGTTACGTCTTCGTCTTTTAAGGCATACTCGCGCTTCACATCCAACAGACCAACCTTCTCGCTGGCTGCCCACTGAGTCGCATTAGCTATGGTAATTAGTACACCACCTTTGCTTACCCAGTCTTTCAGGTTTTCTGCACCGCCTGCACCCAGATGTCTGGCATAGTTACCGGAAGGCAGAATGATAACCTGATAATCACTGAGGTTAGCCCAGCTCATATTGCCGGCGCGGATAGCCGTTACCGGATAATTAAACTGCCGCTCAATGACAAAACGCAGACTGCCTGCACTCAGTGAGCTGGTAGGTTCATCCCATGCCATGGCGATTTTCGGTGCGCTCATGCCTGCAGTATTTTCACTGCCAAAGCTTGGCCCTTCAACCACCCAGCTGGTATCCACACCCACTACTCTGGCGCCAGTCTCGGTGGCAATCTCACTGATTTGCTCTGCCAGGTTTTTACCGTTTTGCGCAACTTCTACAATCAGGGTACCGGCAGGATAGCTACCCGATTCCATCTTAAAGGCCTGGTCTGCACTCTTAACCCGGATGCCTGCACGCAGTGCCGCCGTTAAGAACCGCCCTGCTGACATATCGCCCCACGGCACAAGGTAGGCCACCTTGGCATCGGCGTTAATCAGTTCGGATTGCAGCGGCATATCAGCGGTGATCATCTCGCCTTCTACTTTTACTGCATCGTCACAGCTTTCGGTATCAACATTGAACATTAAAGGCAGAGACCAGCCAGTGACATCATAGATCTGATCGCGAAGTTTATTGGCCCGGCGGCGCTCCTGTTCAGCCACAAAGGTTTTATCCATATCCACCTGTTGGGTAAAGGTGGTTTTGGCAAACAGTCCTCGTGGCTGGGCGGTATCAATAATAAATGCGCCAGCCTTATAGCGCTCACCGCACGCTCTGAAGCTCTCTGAGGCCTGTTTAACCTCCACACCATGCTCTGCCATTAATGTGGCTAACCGATGCGTTGCAGCCCTGTCTCTGACGTTTGGAAGAATAAAGGTACGCTCGTCATCATCTTTACCTGCTTCAATCGCTTTTTGTTGATAAAGATAAAAGTCGCTGAGGATTTTTTCACGATGTTCTGCGGTGGTTTCGGCCGTTGCCATGGACGCTACGAAATGGCGCTGCACTGTATCCCGGTATTGCAAAATACTGCCGTCCAGCTTTTCAAATTGCTCACCCCGGGCAGACGCAACCTCATAAGTTGCCGCAGAAGCACCATAGAAAGTTGGCCAGCTGTCACCGTAGCCAGGATAGAATGCATCAAATACTTCCCGGGTGTAGTAGCTGAAGCCAAATTGGTCGAAGTATTTTGCGTTGTTCTTACCGATGGTAACGTTATTGTCCAACTGCTCTTTCTGCATATGAGGGTTGATAGGCTGCGCAGCAGGCACAAAGAAGTAGCTCGAGTCGCCGCCCATTTCATGCAGGTCGATGACCACAGTGGGTTTGTATTTGTTAATTACACGAATGCGCGCTTTGGTTTCAGGCTGGGTGATAGCCAGCCAGTCACGGTTCATATCGAACAGATAATGGTTGGAACGTCCGCGCGGCCAGGGCTCGTTGTGCTCAGCGCTCAGGCGGTCGGTACTGTGCTCCATCCCCACTGTTGCATAATACTGATTGATAAAGCGCATACGGCCATCAGGATTTTGCATCGGATCGATAAACACCAGGGTGTTATCAAGGATATTTTTTACCATAGGTTGATTAGTAGCGGCCAGTAAATGGTAAGCCGTTACCATTGATGCATCCGTACTGGAAATTTCGTTGCCGTGGACACCGTGCTCCAGCCAAACTGACGATGGCAAAGAAGCAATTAGTTTTTTGGCTTCACTGGCAGAGGTGGTTCTTGGGTCAGCCAGACGGTTCATGTTTTTAGCAAATTGCTCAAGGTTGGCGAGGTTTTCTCTAGAACCGATTACCGCGTAAATGAGCTTACGCCCTTCCCAGGTTTCACCGAACTCCACTACTTTGATATTGTCAGGCGCAGCAGCCTGTAATGCATAATAGTATTTTAAGGTATCAGCATGGCTGGTAATGCGCTCACCCAGTTCATAACCGAGCACATCCTGGCTGGTAGGAATGCTGGCGTTGTATTGGGCAGCTGGCCACATTTCAAAGGTGTCTTGCTCGGCTAAAACCGGCGAGGTAAAACCCAGTGATGCAGTAATAGCAGCTGCAAGTAATAGTCGTTTTTTCATTATTATCAATTCCGCAGTCGGGCTGTATTGTTAGATGTGTTCACTGTAGCTATGTTTGTATCGGCTGTCATGATCATCAGTCATGCATAGCTGCCTGTTATCGAAAAGCCATAAAAAAACCCGGCAGGTTTTGCCGGGCTTTTAGTTTATAGATTTAGCAACAACAGCCTACACGTCAAGGTTTTCTACGTTCAGGGCGTTGGCTTCAATAAAGGCACGTCGCGGTTCAACCTGGTCGCCCATTAGCGTTGTAAACAACTGGTCACAGGCAATGGCATCTTCGATGGTGACCTGAAGCATACGACGGCTTTCCGGATCCATGGTGGTTTCCCAAAGCTGTTCCGGGTTCATTTCACCGAGACCTTTATAGCGCTGGATGTACTGGCCACGCTTAGCTTCACCCATGAGCCATTCCAGTGCGTCTACAAAGTAGGTTACCGGCTCTTTTCGCTCATTACGCTTAACATAGGCACCCTCTTCCATCATGCCATTAATGGCTTCGTTAAGGCCTTTAATGCGCTGATATTCAGCAGACTCGATAAAGTCTCTGCCAAGGTTATATTCGTAGTCGATACCGTGCATACGCATGATAATAGCAATGTAGAATTCGCTACGCTCGGCGTCATGTTTAATTTCGTATTTGTATAACGCGCCATCGGTTTCCTGTGTTTCCAGCGCGCTGGTAAACTCAGAGGCAAATGCAGCTAACGCATCTTTATCAGTCAGATCGTCGGTAGACAGTGTTTTGGTGTAAATAAGTTTGTACCAAAGGCTCACTGGCATTACCCGGTACATGCGCGCAATCATCTTTTCTACGCCCTGGTATTGCTGTACCAGGTTTTCCAGCGCCACTCCTTTGATAGGCAGCGCATCTTCACTGGTATATAACTCAGCACCATCCATCGCGATAGAAGTCAGGTGTTTGGTCAGTGAGTCGTCGTCTTTGAGATACTGTTCCTGCTTACCTTTTTTCACTTTATACAGTGGTGGCTGGGCAATATACACATAGCCGCGTTCGATAATTTCTGGCATTTGACGGTAGAAAAACGTCAGCAGCAAGGTACGAATATGCGAGCCATCCACGTCCGCATCGGTCATGATGATGATGCTGTGATAGCGCAGCTTTTCCGGGTCATATTCGTCACGACCAATACCACAGCCCAGGGCTGTAATTAAGGTAGCGACTTCCTGAGAAGAAAGCATTTTGTCGAAGCGTGCTTTCTCAACGTTAAGGATCTTACCTTTCAATGGCAGGATAGCCTGGTTTTTACGGTTACGACCCTGCTTGGCTGAACCACCTGCAGAGTCACCCTCCACTATATACAGTTCGCTAAGAGCCGGATCTTTTTCCTGACAGTCAGCCAGTTTGCCTGGTAAGCCGGCGAGGTCTAACGCACCTTTACGACGTGTCATTTCGCGGGCTTTACGCGCTGCTTCACGAGCGCGCGCTGCATCAATAATCTTGCTGGCTATGATTTTACTTTCTGTTGGGTTTTCCAGTAAGTAGTCAGCCAGTTTTTCGTTCATGGCAGACTCTACAGCCGGACGTACTTCAGAAGAAACCAGTTTGTCTTTAGTCTGTGACGAGAATTTTGGATCAGGTACTTTTACTGACACAACTGCGGTTAACCCTTCACGGGCATCATCACCACTGGTAGAAGTCTTGGCTTTTTTGTTCAGCCCTTCCTTTTCCATGTAGTTATTCAGGGTACGAGTTAGTGCCCCTCGGAAACCGGCTAAGTGAGTACCACCGTCACGCTGTGGAATGTTATTGGTAAAGCAGTAAATATTTTCCTGGAAGCCATCGTTCCATTGCATAGATATCTCAACAGAAATGCCATCTTCTCGTTCGCTGGAGAAGTGAAATACCTTTTGGTGAATTGGTGTTTTGTTGCGGTTAAGGTATTCAACAAACGCCTGGATACCGCCTTCATAATGGAAGTGATCTTCTTTTCCGTCGCGCTCGTCTTTCAGTTTAATTGATACACCTGAGTTCAGGAATGACAGTTCGCGTAAACGTTTGGCCAGAATTTCATAGTGAAATTCAACATCCGAGAAAGTATCAGTACTTGGCCAGAAACGTACTGCAGTACCAGAGCTTTCAGTATCGCCAATCACGGCCAGTGGCTGTTGTGGTACACCGTGCTGATATTCCTGCTCGTGGGTTTTTCCTCCACGACGGATTGTTAGTTTTAGTTTACTGGAGAGTGCATTTACTACCGATACACCAACGCCGTGCAAACCACCTGATACCTTATAGGAGTTATCATCAAATTTACCGCCAGCGTGAAGTACAGTCATAATAACTTCAGCAGCAGACACACCCTCTTCCGGGTGTAATTCGGTAGGAATACCACGGCCGTTATCAGACACGGATACAGAGCCGTCAGTATGAATTTGTACTTTGATTTCAGAACAGTGTCCTGCTAACGCTTCGTCAATGGAGTTATCTACAACCTCGAACACCATGTGATGTAGACCTGTTCCATCATCGGTATCACCAATGTACATGCCGGGACGCTTCCGTACTGCGTCCAATCCTTTCAGAACTTTAATACTGGAAGAATCATAATTGTGCTGTTCTGACATTCAGTTTTACTCCTCGTTCACGTTGCAATGTTCCACGTGAAACAATTTTTTGTCTTTATATTTATTCACAAATTCAAGTTGTTCTTGTTCTATGGCAGTAACAAAAACCTGGGTCTGCGTTTCTAACAACCCATCGATGAACCGTTCTCTTTTTTCTGCATCCAATTCGGCACCAATATCGTCGAGCAAAAAGATACTGTGCCTGCTGGTTTCCAGCGTAAATAGCTTTGTCTGAGCTAACTGTAATGCAGCAACTGCCATTCTTAACTGTCCGCGTGATAGCACTTCCTGGGCCTGGGTTTTGTTTACCCTAAAGCGTAAATCCGCTTTATGAGGACCAACAGAGGTGTATCCCACCTTTCTATCGTAAGGCAGCTTTTTATTTAAAGCCTGCGGTAAATCGCTATCTTTTTCCCAGCCCCTATAATACGAAATTTCGACAGAAAACTCAGGTAGAAATTGCCTACATGTGCTTTCGAATACAGGAATTAATCGGTTGACGTATTCGCCGCGTAATGCATCTATACGCTCCCCTAGCACGATAATCTGCTGATCCCAATATCCCGTGTCATTTTGGGCGGATTGTCCATTATAGTCCTTTAACAGCGCATTGCGATGCTTAAGTACCTTTCCATAGTTTTTTATCAGTTCTGAATAGGATTGTTCCACGTGGAACAATCCCCAGTCACAGAATCGTCTTCTTTCTGAAGGTGACCCAATCACCAAATCGGTACTTTGAGGGGTGAACAATTGGATAGGCAGTAAACTCACCAGATCACTAAGACGCTTAAAATGTTCGCCATTAACACTACATTTGAACTGTTCTGAATTTCCCCGGGACAAACCAATCTTGAATTGTTTACCGTCGTCATTTTGGCAGCTGGCGAAAATTGTGAATGCATCGTTATCATGCTTAATAACCGATTGGTGTTTGGAGGTTCTGAATGAACGGCCATATCCCAGGTAATGAAGCGCTTCCAAAAGCGAAGATTTTCCACTACCGTTTTTACCGGTAATGATACTTAGTGATGGCGACGGACTGAATTGCACAGACTCGAAGTTTCTAAACTTTGTGAGCTGCACCTTATCCAAAATCATAAAACAATACTTACGCTCTGGGTGAAATAAAAACCGGGGATTAAATACAACAAAGCCGAATATCGAGATTCGGCAATGTATTCAAAAGTTATAAAAATGATGGGCTCATTACACCTAGAGGCGCATGGGCATAATAACGTACAGGGCTGCACCATCATCTGCGTCTTCGATAAGCGCACTTGAGTTAGCATCCATAAGATTGATCTTAACGTTATTTGAATTAATAGAATTCAGTACATCAATTAAGTAAGCAACGTTAAAACCTATCTCAAGGGAATCGCCCTGATAATCGATATCGACGATTTCCTCGGCTTCTTCCTGCTCTGGGTTATTAGCCGTAATCTTTAATTCACCTGAAGAGATGTTTAAACGAACACCGCGGAACTTCTCATTCGATAGAATAGCAGCACGAGAAAACGCATCCTTTAACACGTCTTTACTGGCCAGGATAATCTTGTCGCCGTCTTTGGGTAGTACACGACGATAATCCGGGAAGCGACCATCAACCAACTTACTGGTAAAAATGAACTCAGTAGAAAACATCCGAATATGGTTCGCGCCAATCTGAATTTTTAACAGCTTGTCGTCGTCTTCAATCAGACGTGAAATTTCCAGCACACCTTTACGTGGAATGATAACCTGACGTGCGGGCAAGGTAGCGGCAGTATAATCAAGTCGACAAAGTGCTAAACGGTGGCCATCGGTAGCAACGGTTCTTACCAGGTTTTCTTCGGTTTCAAGAGACATACCATTGAGGTAGTAACGTACGTCCTGCTGTGCCATGGAAAAATGAACGCTGTCGATTAGACGTTTAAGATTTGCACCTGATACTTCAAACTCAACTTCGCCTTCCCAGTCTTCGAGATTCGGGTAATCGCTGGCTGATAACGTTGAGAGAGTATAACGACCGCGACCAGCACGAATAACGGCTTTATTGCCATCAAGTGAAAAGTTGATTTCTGTACCATCAGACAAGCCACGACAAATATCAAAAAGCTTCTTGGCAGGTACGGTGATCTCACCTTCGGCAAAGTCCCCTTCCAATTGTGTACTGGAAATTAACTCCACCTCTAAATCTGTACCCGTTAACCAAAGTGCGCCTTCACTAACTTTTATTAAAACGTTAGATAGAATCGGCAGAGTGTGGCGTCTCTCTACTGCCCCGGATACTAGTTGTAATGGTTGTAAAAAGTTTTCCCGGCTGATGGTAAAGTTCATCGAATTCTTTTCTCACCTGTGTTGGTTTCTGTTAAGAAGACAGTGTTCTTATCAAGTTCTTATAGTCTTCTTTTATATCATGACTTTCTTCTTTTAGCTGCTCTATTTTGCGGCAGGCATGCAACACCGTAGTGTGGTCTCTGCCACCAAACAGATTACCCAGCTCGGGCAAGCTATGATTCGTCAATTCCTTGGATAACGCCATGGCGACTTGTCTTGGCCTGGCAACACTGCGGCTGCGACGTTTTGAAAGAATATCAGATACCTTTATTTTATAGTAATCTGCGACCGTTTTTTGAATATTATCCACCGTAACCAGCTTTTCCTGTAACGCGAGTAAATCTCTCAATGCCTCACGCACAAAATCAATGGTGATTGGTCTGCCGGTAAAGTTTGCATTGGCAATAACGCGGTTTAATGCGCCTTCCAGTTCCCGAACATTCGAGCGCAAACGTTTGGCAATAAAGAAAGCAACCTCGTTAGGCAGCTGAATATTATTCTCAGACGCTTTACGCATCAGAATCGCCACCCGGGTTTCAAGTTCCGGTGGCTCGATTGCAATGGTGAGTCCCCAGCCAAACCGCGATTTAAGCCGGTCCTCTACCCCGTCAATCTCCTTGGGGTAACGGTCGGAGGTAAGAATGATTTGCTGATTACCTTCCAGCAACGCGTTAAAGGTATGGAAAAACTCTTCCTGGGAACGTTCTTTATTGGCAAAGAATTGAATGTCATCAATAAGTAACGCATCCACCGAACGATAAAACCGCTTGAAGTCTTCGATGGCATTATTTTGCAGCGCTTTAACCATATCCTGCACAAAACGCTCGGAGTGCATGTAAATGATTTTAGCATCCTGCTTAGTATTGAGGATGCCGTTACCTACTGCATGTAATAAGTGAGTTTTACCTAAACCAGTGCCGCCATATATAAACAGCGGGTTATATGAGCCGCCTGGATTGTTGGCTACCTGGCTCGCCGCAGCTCTGGCTAACTGGTTAGACTTACCCTCAACAAAGTTATCAAACTGATAAGTGGGATTGATATTGCTCTTGTGACTCAGGCCTTCCGGTATAGGGATGACCTTATTTACCGTCTGCCCTGCCGATACTGGTGCATTAACCCTGGCACTTACCGGCGCCGGTGCAACTGGCGGACTTTGCATTGATGCATTGTTGCCATTAGTGAAAGCGTTAGTTTGTTGAGGCGGCTGACTGTAATTATCAACAGATGCAGAAAACGACGATCCCCTTGCCGATCCGCGGATCGGATCGCTGTCGGTGGCACTTGGCGCCGGATTAGACGCAGCCGGCGCAGCACGACGTTGAACCACCTCGAAACGCAGCTGTGGCGCCTGTTGGCCGCCGCTGAACTCAACAAATAACTGATTGATCTTGTCGCGGTATTTTTCTCGAACCCAGTCCAGAATAAACCGATTCGGAGCATAAAGCGTTACAGCATCCTGATTTTGTTCTGAAGTTAGTGGTCTTATCCACATAACAAACTGCTGTGTAGGGAGTTCCTGACGCAAACGCTCCAGGCACTGATTCCATAAAGACATATTATTATTATGCTCCGTTCTGGCTCTAGGCCTTATTTTTATTGTTATTATCGTTGTTTAATGTTGTGTATAAATGCTGCGGGTCGCATCGACTAACAAACAGGTGAATTGTGAGTAAACTGATGATGTCACGCTGATCGATTAACTAGCTTGTGGATTATCTTACTTATTCGATCCAAAGTAAATCCGGATCAGCAAAAAACCCCGACGCGAAAAGTTTAATTTTATGTTTATTAAAGAAAAATCTTTAAATCACGATCAGATCGCACAGGCCTGATCGAGGATCCTGTATAGGCGATCAGTAGCCGATCGTGTGCTTGACAAGACCTGAATTTGGTGGATCGCCACTAAAACTGTGGATAAATTGTATTGACAAAAATAATTATTCACAGTCCGCGTAATTTCTATTCGTGATAGGGCAACAAAATTAGGATTATTAAGTGGTTTAACGGGCTTTTCCATTGACAATAGCCCCGGAGATCTCTAGAATTCAGCGTCCTTTTGTAGCACGCCTATTATTTGGGCAGTTACAATAAGTATGTTTAACCACGTAAAAGTGAGACTTTGGTCATGAAAAGAACGTTTCAACCGAGTAACCTAAAGCGTAAACGCTCTCACGGTTTCCGTGCTCGTATGGCGACTAAAAACGGTCGTAAAGTACTAGCCGCTCGCCGTGCAAAGGGTCGTGCTCGCCTTTCTGCTTAATGGTATTTACCAAAAGTGGGCGAAAACCAGTTTTCCCGGGAGTTAAGGCTTCTTACTCCCTCCCACTTTACCTATGTTTTCGATAAAGCAATTCCTGCAGTATCACCATGCTTTACGGTTCTAGCCAGACATAATCAGTTAACTCATCCCCGTATTGGCATCACCTTAGCCAAAAAACGTATTCGCAAAGCTAATCAGCGCAATCGCATTAAACGTTTAATTCGCGAGAGCTTTCGTCATCGCGCGCAGCAACTACCCGGTATCGATATTATTGTGGTCGGCAAGACCGGCGCCGATGCATTGTCGAATGAAGAAGTCTTTGTCACGTTGGAAAAGTTATGGAAAAAGCTCGAAAAGCGCTGCACTACGGGCTAATTGCGCTGCCGCTGGGACTCATTTACTTTTACCGGTTATTTATTTCGCCGGTGCTTGGACAGCGTTGTCGCTTTCACCCAAGCTGCTCAGTTTATGCCTTAAATGCATTTAAATCGCACGGATTGTTAATTGGCGGTTGGTTATCTATCAAACGCATATTAAAATGCCACCCTTTGCACTCTGGCGGATACGATCCGGTACCCGAAAACAAACAAGACAATAAACACTCAAATTAAAAGAGACCAGTATGGAATCGCAACGAAGTATTCTGATTATTGCCATCGCATTTATCAGCTTTTTACTCTGGCAAAAGTGGCATGAGGCCTACGGACCGCAGCCAGTTCAACCAGTAACCCAGCAAGCGGCAGACAGTGTACCGGCCGGTGTACCCTCAGCTTCATCAGTCCCTGCCAGCAATGGCACTGACGAAGATGTGCCTGTTGCAGCGAGTGAAGCTTTGCCGCAGGCAACAGCCAGCAACAGTACTAAGCAAACGATTTCAGTAGTTACCGATACACTGAATCTGACGATTAGTTTGGTAGGTGGTGACGTTATTCACGCCGACCTGGTTAAGTTTCCGGTTACGCAGGGCTCAGACGAACCCTACAGCTTACTGCGCGCTGGTAACGGATTGTATGTTGCACAAAGCGGGCTGGTAGGTGCAAATGGCCCCGATGGCAGCTCACAAGGCAGACCTTTATATCAGGCACAGGCGGATTCATATGAGTTAAACGGTGACACACTGAGTGTACCGTTAACCTGGTCAAGCAATGATGGGATTAGCATTACTAAAACCTTTACATTCACCCGTGGACACAACGATGTGGATGTGAGCTATGCAATTACCAATAATTCTGGTCAGACTGCTCAATTTCAACAATATGCCCAGCTTAAGCAAACCACCGCTGAACAGGAAGGCGGTAACATGTTTATGCCAACCTATCGCGGCGCAGCTTACGGCACAGCAGACGATCGTTATAATAAGTACACATTTGGCGATATCGAAGATGACCCACTGCGAATCACCACCACAGGTGGTTGGGTGAGTATGCTGGAGCACTACTTTATTTCAGCCTGGGTACCATCTCAAACCGAAACAAACTCGCTTTACAGCCGTATGGTGGCTAATCAGTACGCGATTGTTGGCTACACTGGCGAACCCACATCAGTAGAGAGCGGACAGGTAATTGAATTAAACAGCACACTTTATCTTGGTCCCAAGGATCAGGAAAAACTGGCTATGCTGGCAAATGGCTTAGACCTGACCGTAGACTACGGTATTTTATGGTGGATTTCGCAGCCACTATTTACCCTGCTTAAATTCCTGCATAGCCTGGTAGGTAACTGGGGTTTGGCCATTATCCTGATTACCATTATTGTTAAAGGTGCCATGTACTGGCTGACCAAGAAACAATACGAATCAATGGCTAAGATGCGTAATCTGGCGCCTAAGATGCAGCAACTGAAAGACCGCTACGGCGACGACCGTCAAAAGATGTCTCAGGCCATGATGGAGCTCTACAAGAAGGAAAAAGTTAACCCTATGGGCGGCTGCTTCCCACTGTTGCTGCAAATGCCTATCTTCCTGGCGCTCTACTGGGTACTGCTGGAAAGTGTGGAATTACGTCATGCCGATTTTATTCTGTGGATCACCGATTTATCGGTAATGGACCCCTACTTTGTACTGCCTATATTAACCGGTGCCAGCATGTGGATGCTGCAGAAGCTGCAACCCACCACCATGACCGATCCGATGCAACAAAAAATCATGCAGTGGATGCCGGTTGCCATGAGTGTGTTCTTTATCTGGTTCCCGGCCGGTCTGGTACTCTACTGGTTTATCAGTAACGTGATTACCCTAATCCAGGCAAAAATGATATACGCCTCTATGGAAAAACGTGGCATTAAGTAAATAATTAATCCCAATAAACTACTTAAAGCCCGCATTCATGCGGGCTTTTGTTAACAGGAGAGCAGTCACCATGCCTTCATTTGATATTGTGTCAGAAATAAACATGGAAGAAGTCCGCAATGCCACGGAAAACGCTAACCGAGAATTGTCGACTCGCTTTGATTTTCGTGGCGTAGAAGCCAGCTTCGAATACAAAGACAAAACCGTAGTAATGGCCGCCCAGGCCGAGTTCCAGCTCCAACAAATGGAATCCATGTTCCGAAATGCCTGTGCCAAACGTAATCTTGATACCTCAGCCATCGACTGCAAACCGCATACTGTCACCGGCAAAAATTATCGTCAGACAATAGCGTTTAAAGAAGGCATTGAGCAGGCCGTCGCTAAGAAGATTGTTAAACTGGTCAAAGATGCCAAAATTAAAGTACAAACGGCTATCCAGGGCGAACAGTTGCGGGTTACCGGTAAAAAGCGAGACGACCTGCAACAGGTTATGCAACTGGTTAAACAGGCAGAGCTGGGCCAGCCATTTCAATTTAATAATTTCCGCGACTAGAGCTTAATTATGACTATCAGCCACTCCGACACCATTGTTGCACAAGCTACCCCGCCCGGGCGAGGTGGTGTTGGCATAGTGCGGGTATCCGGCCCGCAGGCGTTAAAAGTGGCTGAACACATATTACGCACCCCATTATCACCCCGTCAGGCTACTTACACTGATTTTTACAATGCCATGGGTGAAATCATCGATCAGGGCATCGCTATTTATTTCAAAAACCCGCACTCCTTTACCGGTGAAGACGTGGTGGAGTTTCAGGGTCATGGCGGGCCGGTCATTATTGATATGCTGCTGGAAGCCATTTTAGCAGTGCCCAATGTCAGACTGGCGCGGCCAGGGGAATTTAGCGAACAGGCTTTCTTAAACGACAAATTGGATTTGGCCCAGGCTGAAGCCATTGCCGACCTGATTGATGCCAGCTCCCAACAGGCCGCGAAAAGTGCGTTACGCTCGTTACAGGGTGAGTTCTCAGAACAAATCAATACCCTCAGCGAAGCCATTATTCATTTGCGTATGTATGTAGAAGCCGCTATCGACTTCCCGGATGAAGAGATCGACTTTCTATCCGACGGCAAGGTCAGTAATGACCTCACCACTATTCTTGAACAAGTTGGCAAGGTTCGCAGCCAGGCAAAACAAGGTACGCTGCTACGGGAAGGTATGCAGGTAGTTATTGCAGGCAAACCCAATGCCGGTAAATCGAGCCTGCTTAATGCGCTGGCCGGCCGTGAAAGCGCCATCGTAACCGATATCGCCGGTACCACTCGGGATGTACTGAAAGAACACATCCACATTAATGGCATGCCACTGCATATTATTGATACCGCCGGTCTGCGCGAAAGCCCGGATAAAGTGGAACAAATCGGTATTGCCCGCGCCTGGGAAGCAATTAATCAGGCCGACCGGGTATTGTTTGTGGTCGACAGCACCGAATCCGATAGCATCGACCCGTACCTCATCTGGCCCGAATTTATGCAACAGCTGCCTGCTGGCATGCCAGTAACGGTTATTCGCAATAAGGTTGATAAAACCGGCGATGAAATCCGCCTGCATCAGATCGATTCAGCTCATGGCGCATTTACCACCATCGCGCTGTCGGCCAGTACCGGTGACGGAGTAGAGGTGTTAAAAGATCATCTGGCAGCCAGTATCGGCCTGGACACCACCACCGAAGGTCAGTTTATCGCCCGCCGCCGTCACATGGATGCCATTGATACCGCGCTGGCGCATCTGGAAACGGGCGAGCAGCAACTTAACGATAATCTGGCTGGCGAATTACTGGCTGAAGAATTGCGCCTGGCCCATCAGGCGCTCACCGAAATCACTGGCGAATTTACTTCCGACGATCTACTCGGTCGTATCTTTTCCTCCTTCTGTATCGGTAAGTAACCAGCTGCCGGCAACCTACCCCGACTAAACATATTCCCTGGCGGTTATTATTGGTATAATGCCGCCACTTTAAGCATAACTGCCACAAGGTTTATCCGGAGTAATATGGATCGTCACTTTACACTGTTAGTAGGTTCTGTACTGGGGGCCAGCGAATATGTTGCTGATGCCATTGCTGAGGCCCTTCGTGCCCGTGGATATAAAGTTACTATACTCACTCAGCCCGATATGGACGATATCGAAGCAGATTCCACCTGGTTTATCTGTACATCAACCCATGGTGCCGGCGATTTACCCGACAATATTCAGTCTTTTGCAGCCCAACTAGAAAACGAAGATCTCAGCGATGTTGAGTACTTTGTGGTGGGTCTGGGTGACAGTAGCTACGATACCTATTGCCACGGCGCCATTGCCATGGAAACGCTAATGAATAAAGGCGGTGCCAAGCTCATGGCCGATCCGTTACACATTGACGTGCTGCACCACCCCATTCCGGAAGATCGCGCCGTAGAGTGGCTGGAACCCATTCTCGACACGCTGGACTAAATGTTTACCCAGGCCGAATTAAATGCCCTTACCTCGCCGCTGAGCAATGCGGCAAGGGTACTGTATTGTCTGGCACTACGTACCAAAGCCAATCAGGACACATTGTTATCTAACCCGCTGCAGTACAAAGAGCTACTGGCTCTGATGAACAGCGACCCGCAACGGGAGCCGGTGACTCGCGGCCGTGAGATTAATACCTTGCTGGAAGAACTCACTCAGGCCGGACTGGTGTCATTACCTGAATCACTGAGCCTGGATATGTCGCTTAATGGCAAACGCGTTCTGTTACCCCTTATCAGCAATACCCAGGGCTATCAACCCTTTCATCAGCAACACTACGCCATGCATCGCGACTGGCAACCAGAACAAAAGGTGTTTGATGATATCGCAGCGCTGATTGGATTAATTGATAAAAGTTTTGATGAACAGGACATTGGTGAGTTTGTGGCCTATTGGTTGGGCCGTCCGGAAGCGGTATTCAGCAGCTATCAATGGACACAGAAGTTCACCTACGCGTTGAAGAACCGCCGCACCGCCAAAGGCTATCAGGCCACAAAAAAAGTGGGTAATCAGGTTGTCACCGTTGAACCGGGCATCGAAGCAGATGATAATGCCAGACAGCTTGTTGCTAAATACGCCAATAAATCAGGTAAAAATTAATCATGGATTCATTTAAAGATAAACTTAACTCACTGGCCAGAACGCTGGGTAAAGCGGTGCCAAATGAATCTGAATATATCGATTACAAGACGCTGCGAAAGCAATACGAAACCCAGGCCAATCAGGAAATCGCCCAGCTCCAGCAACAATCCAAAAAGCAGCGCATCGAAATGCTGCATGGTCGCTCAGATCTTAACCCTCGCTGGACCTTTGCCAATTTAATTGAAGACAGTGATGACGTGGTTGAAGCGGTCAGCATTGCCCAGTCTTTTATCGCCGCACACGAAGACAAAGCCTGGCGTGAAGCGGGCTCGCATATGATGATTTTCTACGGTGACTACGGGCGCGGTAAGTCGCACATAGCCGGAGCCATTGCGCATCAGCTTATCGATCAGTATGAAGTAACCGTATTATACCGCCAGCTATCCACACTGCTGGAGATGCGTCATTCTGCCTATGACTTTGGTTCTCAGGACAACGCCGGGCAAAAATTCCGTGCCGCCCATCAGGAACTACTGGATGTGGACATGCTGATCCTCGACGAAGTTTGCGTTAACGAGACCGTATTAAAGAAAAACTCGCAAAGCTGGCTGGGTAATCTGCTGCGTCAGCGCCTGGTCAACAAGAAAAACTGTATTCTGATCACCAACCACAATCTCGGCGATCTGGAACAGGCACTGGGCCGCTACTGCTTTGAATCGATCAAAGAATACGATACCTACAAGGTCAGGTTTTCCGGCCCGAGCCGCCGTAAAGGCCTCACTCTCGACGAAGAAGATCAGGTCACCTCAGCACCTCGCTATCAGCCTAATCAGGTCCGCTAAGGTCCCAATGAATAAACGAAAAGCGCCGTTCATTCGGCGTTTTTTATAGCCAGCGTCTGCGATTTACCCTAAAAAGACATCCATTCAAGGGCTTTAAACGGCGTTCTGACAATAAATATTTGCCTTCCATAGCCTGCTTTATTTCATTTTTATAAACATTGCCAAATAAAATGATCGGATCTAAAACGTGATCCACGGATCCGAAACCGTTAAGATCTGAATAACTTTTTTCCACAGTAAAACACCCCTATAAGCCGCATAATACGCCTTACAGGCCGATCAGATCCTGGATCTATTAAACAAGTTATCCCCAGTTAGATCAAAGCTAGATCACTGCTGTGAATAACCTCTTAGAAGTAGCTGTGTACAAGCTTTGATCTAAATTGTGATAAGATCCGGTAGATGCTGGCATGTGGATAAAACAGTGCCTTATACACAGGATCCCAATAGGGTTGTGATCGGGGTCTTCCAGATCTTATTGATCGCGTAATATCATGTTTTAAATAAGGAAAAATGACTTACACACAGATCCGGCGATCCCTAATAAGAATAAATATAAAAGATCTAAATAGATCCTATACTTTAATAACACGATCCGCTTTTCAGCCTTACCAGTAAAATGTAGAAAATTTAACCATTTTCATTAGCCAAGAACTCAGCTAAAATACGCGCCCTTTTTTCTCCACTGGCTAACACTTCGTCCAGTTAGGTAATTAGTGAGGTAACTATGTTTTATCAGCAGGATTACGATGTCATCGTAGTTGGCGGCGGTCACGCAGGTACCGAAGCTGCACTTGCTGCTGCCCGTATGGGCGTGCGTACCCTATTACTTACCCATAATGTCGAAACCATCGGCCAGATGTCGTGTAACCCTGCGATTGGTGGTATTGGTAAAGGTCATCTGGTTAAAGAAATCGATGCCTTAGGCGGAGCCATGGCACTGGCTATCGATCAGGGCGGGATCCAGTTCAGAACGCTTAACTCCAGCAAAGGCCCTGCTGTGCGTGCAACCCGCGCCCAGGCTGACCGAAGCTTATATCGTCAGGCGATCCGCAACATCGTCGAAAACCAGCCAAACCTCACACTGTTCCAACAAAGTTGTGATGATCTGATCGTCGAAAACGATCGCGTTTGTGGTGTGGTAACCCAGATGGGCCTGAAGTTCCGGGCGAAAACCGTGGTGTTAACCGTTGGTACATTCCTGGGCGGTACCATTCACATTGGTCTGGAGAATTATCGTGGCGGTCGTGCCGGCGATCCACCGTCGATGGCCCTGGCCGAACGGCTACGAGCACTGCCGTTCAGAGTCGATCGTCTTAAGACCGGTACCCCGGCACGACTGGATATCCGTAGTCTGAACTTTGATGTAATGCAGGCTCAGCCTGGCGACACGCCGGCACCGGTGTTCTCGTTTATGGGTAACCGTGAAATGCATCCGCAGCAGATCCCGTGCTACATCACTCATACTAACGAGCAAACCCACGAGATTATTCGTGGTGGACTGGATCGCTCACCCATGTTTACGGGCGTAATCGAAGGCGTTGGGCCGCGTTATTGCCCCAGCATCGAAGATAAAATTACCCGTTTTGCCGATAAGAACTCACATCAGATCTTTGTTGAGCCTGAGGGGCTGAACAGTGTTGAGGTGTATCCAAACGGGATCTCAACCAGCCTGCCCTTTGATATTCAGCAGGCGCTGATCCATTCCATCAAAGGCTTTGAAAACGCGCATATCATTCGTCCGGGTTATGCCATTGAGTATGACTTCTTTGATCCCCGCGACCTCAAACAAACCCTGGAAACCAAGTACATTGATGGTCTGTTCTTTGCCGGGCAGATTAACGGTACTACCGGCTACGAAGAAGCCGGTGCTCAGGGTCTTATTGCCGGTGCCAACGCGGCCTTACAGGTACAGCAAAAAGATCCACTGATCCTGCGTCGCGATCAGGCCTACATGGGCGTACTGATTGACGATCTGGCGACGATGGGGACTAAAGAACCGTACCGCATGTTTACCAGCCGGGCTGAATACCGCTTGCTGCTGCGCGAAGATAACGCGGATATGCGTCTTACTGCTGCAGGCCGCGATATCGGGCTGGTGGATGATGAGCGCTGGCAGGCCTTTAATGCCAAAATGGAAGCGGTTGAACAGGAACAACAGCGTTTGCGTGGTCAGTGGATCCATCCTGAACACGCCGCGGTTGCTGAGTTAAACACGTTGCTTAAAAACCCGGTGAGCCGCGAACATTCACTGGAAGAGCTAATCCGTCGTCCGGAAATGACCTATTCGTCATTGATGAGTATTGAATCACTGGGGCCGGGCCTTGCCGATCCCATTGCCGCCGAGCAGGTGGAGATCCAGATCAAGTACGCCGGTTACATCGCTCGTCAGCTCGACGAGATCGCGAAAACCCAGCGCCATGAAAATACCCTGTTACCAGCAGACTTTGATTACAGTAAAATATCCGGGCTGTCCAATGAGGTAGTGGCTAAGCTTACCGATGCCCGCCCGGAAACTATTGGCAAAGCAGCACGGATTTCAGGAATTACGCCGGCCGCCATTTCGCTGCTGTTGGTTTACCTGAAAAAACACGGCATGTTACGTAAACACGAGAAGCAGTCTGCCTAAATGAGTTTTGACCGACAAAAACTAAGTATCATTTTACGCGACGGCATCGATGCGATGTCATTGGTGCTGTCTGAAGAACAGCAAAATTTGTTGCTCGACTATGTTGAACGCATCCACAAGTGGAACAAGGCGTTTAATCTGACGTCGGTTCGTGACCCCGAACAGATGATGGTAAAGCACATTCTGGACTCGCTGGCCGTGGCGCCGTTTTTAACCGAACAGCGCTACATTGATGTGGGTACCGGCCCTGGTTTACCAGGTATTCCACTGGCTATTGCATGTCCGGATAAACACTTCACTTTACTCGATAGTTTGGGTAAACGAGTGCGCTTTATGAAGCAATGCGCGTTCGAGATGAAATTGGTTAATATCGAGCCCATCCAAAGCCGGGTTGAGGAACACGTGCCCGCGCAGTACTATGATGCAGTACTCAGTCGGGCATTTGCCTCGCTGAAAGATATGTTGCACTGGTGTGAGCATCTGGTAGATACTCAGGGGAAGTTCCTGGCACTGAAAGGCCAGTATCCGACCGACGAAATCGCTGCCATTCCGGCTACCTGTACTCTGGAATCATCTGTAGAGCTATTCGTACCGGGGCTGGAAGGCGAACGTCACCTGCTGACGGTTCAAAAATCATAGTTGGGATCAAACGTGGCTAAAGTAATTGCAATCGCAAATCAAAAGGGCGGTGTGGGTAAAACAACCACAGCGGTAAACGTATCTGCGTCAATGGCTGCCACAAAACGCAAAGTGTTACTGATTGACCTGGATCCACAGGGTAACGCTACCATGGGTAGCGGCGTGGATAAGTACGAGGTTGATGCAACCAGCTACGAAATGCTGATCGAAGACAAACCGGTTGATGAGGTGATCGTTAAAGATACCTCGGGAAAATACGATTTAATTGCGGCCAATGGCGACGTTACCGCGGCCGAAATTAAACTCATGGAACAATTTGCCCGCGAAGTGCGTTTGCGCAATGCCCTGCAGTCGGTACGCGACTATTACGATTTTATCTTTATTGATTGTCCACCCTCGCTTAACTTGCTTACCGTTAACGCGTTGGCGGCGGCAGATTCTATTTTAGTGCCCATGCAGTGCGAATATTATGCACTGGAGGGACTCACGGCGTTGATGGACACGATTCAGAAACTGGCTTCTGTGGTGAATCCGGAATTAAAAATAGAAGGTGTGCTGCGGACCATGTATGATCCGCGTAATCGCCTGGCCAATGATGTGTCTGAACAGCTCAAACGGCATTTTGGCGAGCAGGTATACCGTACCGTGATCCCTCGCAATGTACGTCTTGCTGAAGCCCCAAGTTTTGGCGCGCCAGCCATGTATTACGATAAATCATCGACTGGCGCCAAAGCCTACCTGGCGTTGGCCGGAGAAATTTTGCGACGCCGGGATAAAACGTCAGAAATGCCTGCCAAGGCTAGTTAAGAATAAGAACATTCAGGCATTGAGGATATTATGTCAGCAAAAAGAAGAGGATTAGGACGCGGGCTGGATGCACTGCTAGCTACCAGTCAGTCAGCCTCACGCAGCGAAGATGGCGAAGCCGTCACTTCACAAAACAGTGAATTGAGAAAACTGCCTATCGAATTTTTGCAGCCTGGCAAATATCAACCCCGTAAAGATATGTCGCCGGAGGCGCTGGAAGAACTGGCCTCCTCTATCCGTTCGCAAGGTGTTATCCAACCAATCGTTGTGCGGTTAGTAAGTACTGATAAATATGAAATCATTGCCGGTGAACGCCGGTGGCGTGCCGCGCAGCTGGCGCAACTGGATGTAGTTCCCTGCCTGATTAAGGACGTTCCCGACGAAGCGGCCGTGGCCATTGCGCTGATCGAGAACATTCAGCGTGAAGACCTCAATGCCATGGAAGAAGCCCAGGCTCTGGACCGCTTAATGAACGAGTTTGAATTGACTCACCAGGAAGTAGCCGAGGCGGTAGGTAAGTCACGTACGACCATTACTAATCTGTTACGCCTCAATAATCTTAACGACGATGTAAAGTTACTGGTTGAACACGGTGATATAGAAATGGGTCACGCCCGTGCTTTACTGGCGCTGGAAGGTGAATCTCAGTCTGATGCTGCGCAAATTGTTTCTGGCAAGGCGCTCACCGTTCGTGATACCGAAAAACTGGTGCGTAAAATTCTTGAACCTGCAGAACCCAAACCCCCCAAAGAAATTGACCCGGATGTGAAAAGTCTGGTGAATAAGTTGTCGGATAACCTGGGTGCTAAAGTGTCGATTGACCATAACGCGAAAGGGAAAGGTAAACTGGTGATCAACTTTAATGATTTAGACCAGCTCGACGGTATTTTGTCGCGGATAAAATAGCCTTTTTACGGCGATTTTTGCGGTTAACTCGTCTGACCTTCTGTTATAGACTCAGAAAATTTTCACAATAACATACAAAAAATCCATAACGGTTGAATTCTACCGCTAAAACAGTATACTTCTGTCGCTTTTTGTTGGGTTTCACAACCAGAGAATACATGTGACAAAAAACTTGGCCGACAAAGGAAAATCAGTGGCCAAAAAAGCGGCGCTTTTTCAGATTATATGTGCGCTGATTTTCATTCTCATAACAGGGTTGTTGAGTACCGTTGATAAAGCCTTAGCTTTTGCAGCGGGGACTTTCATCAGTATCTTACCCAATCAGATTTTCGCATTGTTTGCGTTCAGATATGCCGGGGCGAGTCAGTTAAGACTGGTCACGAAAAGTTTCAGCCAGGGCTCAAAGTTAAAACTGGCTGCAACAGTAATTTTGTTTGCTATTGCCTTTGCAGGTTTAAAGTTAGAACCGCTGCCGGTATTTGCCGGATTTGCAATAGCAACTGTCAGCTACTGGCTGGCGTTGTTTCGTCAACGATAGTACTAACAATAAAAAATAAACGTATCGCCCTTAGTCGTAAATAAACTAAGGCGAAGGTCGTAGAGACGAAACCAGTAAAGCATTTTAAACTTTAATTTTTTAGGTTGAACAATGGCATCTGAATACACTACCTCAGAATATATCAAGCACCACTTGACCAATGCCTCCATGTGCAGCACCGAAAACGGCATCGCGTTTAACGCGCAATGTGCCGATGCTGGATTTTGGACCTGGCATATCGACACGCTGGCATGGTCTATTGGTTTAGGTTTACTGTTTTTGTTTTTATTCCGCTCGGCGGCCAAAAAAGCAACCACAGGCGTACCTACCAAATGGCAGGCATTCGTGGAAATGGTTATCGAGTTTGTCGATGACAACGTAAAGAGTACTTTCCATGGTAAGAGTGACCTGATTGCACCACTAGCGCTGACCATCTTTGTATGGGTGCTACTGATGAACCTGATGGATTTAGTGCCAGTAGACGTCATTCCAATGATTTCTGGTCTGATTGGCGAAACCTTCTTCGGTGTGGATGCCCATCACGTATACAACAAAGCAGTACCTACCACAGACCTTAACCTGACCTTCGCGTTAGCCCTGGGTGTGTTTGTACTGATTATCTTCTACTCGATTAAAATTAAAGGTGTAGGCGGTTTTATCAAGGAACTGACCATGCAGCCATTTAATCACCCGGCGTTTATTCCAGTTAACTTCATTCTGGAAACCGTTACCCTGCTGGCACGTCCGCTATCACTTGCGCTTCGTTTGTTCGGTAACCTTTACGCCAGTGAGCTTATCTTCATCCTGATCGCAACCATCGGCTATTTCCAGCTGCCGTTGCACTTTGCCTGGGCGGTGTTCCACATCCTGGTTCTGCCTCTGCAAGCCTTCATTTTCATGATGCTGACCATCGTTTACCTGAGTCTGGCGAGCGAAGATCACTAGAAACAAACAAGCGGTTGTCGTGAGTAACCTGGAAGTTCACGGCAACCACATTGAAACGTGTTTTAACTTTAACTTTTAACTTTAACTTTAAATATAATCGGAGACGTACATGTTATACATCGCTGTTGCACTACTGATCGGTATGGGTGCCCTTGGGACTGCTATTGGTTTTGGTCTGCTGGGTGGTAAATTCCTTGAATCTGCTGCACGCCAACCAGAGCTGGCACCTCAACTGCAAGTTAAGATGTTTGTTGTAGCGGGCCTTATCGATGCGATCGCAATGATCGGTGTTGGTATCGCTTTATACCTCTTGTTCGCTGTTGGTGCTTAATTTTTATTAACTCAAGTCTATTAGCGAACATTTATGAGGAGGAGCGGTTGTGAATATTAACGCCACTCTAATTGGTCAATTAATCGCATTCGTTGTTTTTGTGTGGTTCTGCAAAAGCTACGTATGGCCACCATTAATGGCTGCGATTGAAGAGCGTCAGAAGAAGATAGCCGATGGTTTAGCTGCTTCTGATCGCGCTGAGAAAGACCTGGAGCTTGCTCAGGCGAAAGTCTCTGAGCAACTTAAAGAAGCGAAAGCACAAGCAGCTGAAATTATCGAGCAGGCTAAGAAGCGTGGAAATCAACTTGTTGATGAAGAAACGCAGCGCGGCCATGCTGAGCGTGAAAAAATTATCTCGCAAGGTTATGCCGAAATTGAAGCTGAACGCAATCGTGCCAAAGAGGAACTGCGTAAGCAGGTAGCAGCATTAGCTATTGCCGGCGCACAGCAGATCCTTGAACGTGAAATCGACGCCAGCGCGCAAAGCGACATTGTTGAAAAACTTGTCGCCGAGCTTTGAGATAGGAGATGAGCCATGTCTGAATTGACAACCGTAGCTCGTCCCTATGCGAAAGCCGCTTTCGATTTTGCTGTTGAGCAAAATGCCATTGCCAAATGGCAGGAAATGCTGAGTTTTGCCGCTGAGGTTTCGAAAAACGAAACGATTCATCAGTTATCGACTGGTGCGATGGCGGCAGACAAACTGGCAGACCTGTACATTAATGTCTGTGGTGACTCGCTCGATGAACATGGTCAGAACTTAGTAAAAGTACTGGCTGAGAATAAACGTTTAACTGCGTTGCCTGAGATTTCTGCTTTGTTTGATTTACTTAAAGCAGATTATGAAAAAGAAGTAGAAGTATCTGTTACCTCTGCAGCTGAGCTCACCGAAGCACAGCAATCTGAACTCAGCACATCGCTGGAAAAACGTTTGGCACGTAAAGTGAAGCTTATTTGTAACGTGGATCCTGCCCTGGTAGCCGGCTTAGTTGTGAAAGCTGGTGATACAGTCATCGATGGTTCCGTGAAATCTAAATTGAACCGTCTCGCAGACGCGTTGCAAGCATAACGGGGATAAGAGCATGCAACTTAATTCCACTGAAATTGCCGAACTGATCAAGAAAAGAATTGAACAGTTTGATGTAACCAGTGAAGCACGCAATGAAGGTACTATCGTCGCAGTAACCGACGGTATCATTCGCATTCACGGCCTGGCCGATGTGATGCAGGGTGAAATGATTGAGCTTCCTGGTGGTCGTTACGCGATTGCACTAAACCTTGAACGAGATTCAGTTGGTGCAGTTGTTATGGGTCCTTACGCGGACCTGCAAGAAGGACAAAAAGTCCAGTCTACTGGTCGTATCTTAGAAGTACCGGTTGGTCGTTCACTGTTAGGTCGTGTTGTAAACACCCTGGGTGAAGCAATCGACGGTAAAGGTGCTATCGAAACTGATACTTTCGAACCAGTTGAAAAAATCGCACCGGGCGTAATCGAGCGTCAGTCAGTTGATCAACCAGTACAAACTGGTTACAAGTCTGTTGACTCTATGATTCCAATCGGTCGTGGTCAGCGTGAATTAATCATCGGTGACCGTCAGACTGGTAAAACAGCGATGGCAATCGATGCCATTATCAACCAGAAAGGTACTGGCGTTAAATGTGTATACGTAGCGGTTGGTCAAAAAGCCTCTACTATCGCTAACGTGGTACGTAAACTGGAAGAACACGGCGCACTGGCTCACACCATTGTTGTTGCCGCGTCTGCTTCTGAGTCTGCTGCCCTGCAATACCTGGCGCCATACTCTGGTTGTACTATGGGTGAATACTTCCGTGACCGCGGTGAAGACGCCCTTATCGTATATGATGATTTGTCTAAGCAAGCTGTTGCTTACCGTCAAATTTCACTGCTGCTGAAACGTCCTCCTGGTCGTGAAGCATACCCAGGTGACGTATTCTATCTTCACTCACGCTTACTTGAGCGTGCTGCACGTGTTAACGAGCAGTATGTTGAGCGTTTCACTAACGGCGAAGTTAAAGGCCAGACCGGTTCATTAACGGCACTGCCTATTATCGAAACGCAAGCGGGTGACGTATCTGCATTCGTACCAACTAACGTAATCTCGATTACTGACGGTCAGATCTTCTTAGAAACTGACCTGTTCAACGCAGGTATCCGTCCGGCGGTTAACGCTGGTATCTCGGTATCTCGTGTTGGTGGTGCGGCGCAGACTAAAATCGTTAAGAAGCTGGGCGGTGGTATCCGTTTAGCCCTGGCTCAGTATCGCGAACTGGCGGCATTCTCGCAGTTTGCATCTGACCTTGACGAAGCGACTCGTGCCCAGCTTGAGCACGGTGAGCGCGTTACCGAACTAATGAAACAGAAACAGTACACTCCACTGTCAGTGGCGGATACTGGTGTTTCCCTGTTTGCGGTAGAAAAAGGTTATCTGAAAGACGTGGAACTGAACAAGATCCTCGATTTCGAAGCGGCCTTACATTCATTCATGAACAGCGAATACGCTGATCTGATGAAGACTATCAATGAAACAGGTAACTACAACGATGACATTGAGTCTCAGTTGAATGACGCTTTAACTAAATTTAAAGCGACACAAACTTGGTAATCAATGGCTGGTGGTGCAAACCACCAGCACAACGTTGAGTAATCGGAGAGATAGTCATGGCCAGCGGTAAAGAGATAAAAGGTAAGATTGGGAGTATCAAGAATACTCAGAAGATTACCAGTGCGATGGAAATGGTGGCTGCGTCTAAAATGAAAAAGGCGCAGGAACGTATGTCTCATGGACGTCCATACGCACAAAGCATGCTTAAAGTGATTGGTCACATTGCTAACGGTAACCTTGAATATCGTCATCCTTATCTGGAAGAGCGTGAAGTCAAGCGCGTTGGTTATATCGTTATTTCTACGGATCGTGGCTTGTGTGGTGGCTTGAACACCAACGAGTTCAAATTAGTATCGCAACAGGTTAAAGAGTGGCGTGCTAAGGACGTAGAGGTCGATTTTGCTGCGCTGGGTTCAAAAGCCTGTGCATTCTTCAACCGGTCCGGCGGCAACGTACTTGCTGCAGAGTCTGGTTTAGGGGATGCGCCTACGGTAAGCGATATTGTGGGTGTTGTTCGCGTAATGCTTAAAGCATTCGACGAAGGTAAGCTGGATAAAGTATTCCTGGTTTACAATGACTTCGTGAACACAATGACACAGCAGCCTGTGAGCAATCAGTTACTGCCTTTGCCAAAGTCAGAAGACGAAACGTTAAAACATCGCTGGGATTACATTTACGAGCCGGATCCAAAACCTATTTTGGAAGCATTAATGGTTCGTTACATTGAATCTCAGGTATATCAGGGCGTAGTTGAAAATGCCGCGTCGGAGCAAGCTGCCAGAATGGTTGCAATGAAAGCCGCAACCGATAACGCAGGCAACCTGATCGATGATCTTCAATTGGTATACAACAAAGCGCGTCAGGCCGCAATCACACAAGAAATCAGTGAGATTGTTGGCGGTGCCGCAGCGGTGTAGGCAAAGGTTTATAAAAGTTAATGAGGACAAATTATGAGTCAAGGTAAGGTCGTCCAAGTCATTGGCGCCGTTGTGGACATTGAGTTTCCACAGGATGCGGTTCCAAAGGTATATGACGCGCTTAAAGTTACCGAAGGTGACTTGTCTGGGTTAACCCTGGAAGTGCAACAACAATTAGGTGGCGGTGTCGTTCGTGGTATCGCTCTGGGTTCTACAGACGGTCTGCGTCGTGGTCTAGTAGTTGAAAACTCTGGTGCGCCAATTAACGTACCAGTAGGTGTTAAAACACTGGGTCGTATCATGGACGTACTGGGTAACCCAATCGACGAAGCAGGCCCAATTGGTGAAGAAGAGCGTATGTCTATTCACCGTGCAGCGCCTAGCTACGAAGAACAATCAAGCGCGGTAGAACTGCTTGAAACCGGTATCAAGGTAATCGACCTGGTTTGCCCATTCGCTAAGGGTGGTAAAGTTGGTCTGTTCGGTGGTGCGGGTGTAGGTAAAACCGTAAACATGATGGAACTTATCCGTAACATCGCTATCGAGCACAGCGGCTACTCAGTATTCGCCGGTGTTGGTGAGCGTACTCGTGA